>DZBX01000011.1:23930-37031 GCA_022730075.1 Rhodanobacter sp.
TTCGCGCCTTTGCCGGCGCGTCATCCCGGCGCAGGCCGGGATCCAGTGCGAGCGTGCGCGCGAACGCAATTCGCGCCTTTGCCGGCGCGTCATCCCGGCGCAGGCCGGGATCCAGTGCGAGCGTGCGCGCGAACGCAATTCGCGCCTTTGCCGGCGCGTCATCCCGGCGCAGGCCGGGATCCAGGCGTGCTTGCGCTACATTGCGATGGATCACGGATCTGCGCTGCGTGTCGTCCGGGATGACGTCATCGACGAAGATGCCGTCAGCATGAACGGCGTCGCTACACCCATCGACCTGCTGCTCAGCGCGCGCTGGGTGGTGCCGGTGGAGCCGCGCGGCGCGGTGCTCGAGCATCACGCCGTGGCCGTGCATCGGGGCGCGATCGTCGCGCTGTTGCCGCAGGACGAGGCGCGTGCGCGCTACCGCGCCGCGGAGCACGTCGAGCTGGGCGAGCATGCGTTGCTGCCGGGCCTGGTCAACGCGCATACGCACAACCCGATGACGCTGCTGCGCGGTCTCGCCGACGATCTGCCGCTGATGACCTGGTTGCGCGAGCACATCTGGCCGGTGGAAACGCGCGTGTTGGGCGCCGAGTTCGTGCGTGATGGCACCGAGCTGGCCATCGCCGAGATGCTGCGCGGCGGCACTACATGCGCCAACGAAAACTATTTCTTCCCGGATGTGTCCGCGGCCACGTATCGCGCGCACGGCTTCCGCGCCGTGGTCGGGCTGCCGATCATCGAGTTTCCCAGCGCATGGGCGCGCGATCCGGACGAATATTTCGCGCGCGCCTGCGAACTGGCGGATGCATTGCGCGGTGACGAGCTGGTCACGGCCGCGTTTGCGCCCCACGCACCGTACACCGTCGGTGACACCAGCTTCGCGCGCGTGCGCCTGCTCGCCGACCAGCTCGACCTGCCGGTGCATTTGCACCTGCACGAAACCGCCCAGGAAATCAGCGACTCGCTGCGCGAGCATGGCCAGCGTCCGCTGGCGCGCCTGCAGCGCATGGGATTGCTCAACGATCGCCTGATCGCGGTGCACATGACGCAACTCACCGAGCCCGAGATCGCGCAGTGCGCGCAGGCCGGCGTGTCGGTGGTGCATTGCCCCGAGTCCAACCTCAAGCTGGCATCCGGATTCTGCCCGGCCGAGGCGTTGCGCCGCGCTGGCGTGAACCTGGCCATCGGCACCGACGGCTGTGCCAGCAACAATGACCTCGACATGTTCGGCGAGATGCGCACGGCGGCGCTGCTGGCCAAGGGCGTGGCGCAGGATGCCAGCGCCATGGACGCGGCCAGCACACTGCATGCCGCGACGCTGGGTGGCGCGCGCGCGCTGGGCCTGGAAGCGCGCATCGGCTCGATCGAGCCCGGCAAGCGCGCCGACCTGATCGCCGTGCGCATGGACGCGCTGGAAACCCAACCGTTGTATCACGTGGTCTCGCAACTGGTTTACGCCACACCGCGCGGCCAAGTCAGCGATGCGTGGATCGATGGCCGTGCCGTGCTGCGCGAGCGCGTCCTGACCACGCTGGATCACGACGCATTGCTGCAACGCGCGCGTCACTGGCGTCAGCGCATCGCCGCCGTCTGACTTCCGCAGGCCATGCCATGAACACAGTCACGCCCAACGCCGATCCCGCCGAACTGAGCCGGTTCGCCAGTCATGCCGCGCGCTGGTGGGATGCGAATGGCGAGGCGCGGCCCTTGCATGACCTCAATCCGGTGCGCGCGGCATGGATCGCAGCACGCGTGCCGCTGGCTGGCGCGCGCATCGCCGATGTCGGTTGCGGTGGCGGCTTGTTGTCCGAGGCGCTGGCCGCGCGCGGCGCGCAGGTCATTGGCGTCGATTTGAGCCCCGAACTGATCGAAGTCGCCAGGCTGCACTTGTTCGAGTCGGGCCTGAGCGTCGATTACCGTGTGTGCGGTGGCGAGGATCTGGCGCGCGATCAGCCCGGCCAACTGGACGCGGTGTGTTGCCTGGAACTGCTCGAACACGTGCCCGCTCCCGCCGCGCTGGTGCAGGCGCTGGCCGATCTGCTCAAGCCCGGCGGCAAACTGGTTCTGTCCACGCTCAATCGCACGCCGCAAGCGTTCGCTGGCGCCATCGTCGGGGCCGAATACCTGCTGCGCCTGCTGCCGCGCGGCACGCACCACTACGCGCGTTTCATCCGCCCCAGCGAGCTGGCCGGCATGCTGCGCGCGGCCGGACTGGAACTGCTCGAACTGGCCGGGCTGGGCTACGCGCCCTTCCTGCGTCGCGCATGGGTGCGCGCGCGCGTGGACGTGAACTACATCGCGCTGGCGCGCAAGCCGGAATGAGCGCGGCCGCGCCGCGTTGTGCCGGGGTGCTGTTCGATCTCGATGGCACCCTGCTCGACAGCGCGCCCGATCTGGCCGCCGCGCTGGCTGTTTTCACCGGCGAGCAGGGCGTGGTCATGCCGGACTATGCGCGCGTGCGCGCCGTGGTCTCCGCGGGCGGCAGCGCCATCCTGCGTACGGCCTGGCCGCAGGCCGCGCCCGCGCGCATCGCCGCGCTGCTGCCGCGCTATCTGGAGATTTATGCCGGCATGCTGGCCGAGCACTCGCGCCTGTTTCCCGGCATGGATGCGTTGCTGGCGCGCATCGAGCAGGCCGGGCTGCCGTGGGGCATCGTCACCAACAAGATCGCCGCGCTGACGCAGCCGCTGTTGCAGCGCATCGGCCTGGCCGCGCGCGCCGGCGTGGTGGTGTGCGGCGATACGCTGGCACAGAAAAAGCCCGATGCGGCGCCGGTGCTGCATGCCTGCGCGGCCTTGCGCATTGCGCCCGCCGCCACTGCCTTTGTCGGTGACGATCGCCGCGATGTCGAGGCCGGCCGCGCCGCGGGCGTGCGCACCATCGCCGTGGGCTGGGGCTACAGCAGCGGCGAGAATCCCGCCGACTGGAGCCCCGATGTGCTGGTGCAGTCCAGCGCCGAGCTGGCGCACACGCTTGGCTTGCCGGCATGAGCAGCGCGGCCGCGGCGAGTTTCGTGCAGCAATGGCGCGCGACGCGGCCATTGCGTGATCTGGCGCTGCGCTTCCTGCCAGCCGATGAAAGCGGCCTGCCGCTGCTGCTGGCGCTGGAAGCCGAGCTGTTCGGCATCCTGCACGCGAATGCCGCGCCGCAGGTGGCCGGCGCCAAGTTGGCGTGGTGGACCGAGGAGTTGGCCGGGTTCGGCACGCCCGCGGCGCGGCATCCGCTGAGCCTCGCACTGGCGGCCGATGCGCGCGGCGCGCGCGTGCCCGTGACGCTGTGGCCGCAGGCTGCCGTGTCAGTGCTGCATGCGCTCGAAGCCCCCGCCAGCGCCGATTTCGCCGCGCAATTGCAGGCCGCCGAGGCGCTGGCCGAGCCGTTCGCGCGCATCGAGTGCGCATTCGTATTCGGGGTGCAGGCCGACTGCGCGCGCACGCGTCGCGTGCTGGCCGTGCAGCATCTGGGCAGCGAACTGCTGCAAACGCCGCAGCGCGCGGCGCAGGGGCGCTTGCCGCTGCCCATGCAAAGCCTGGCACGGCATGCGCTGGCGCGCGCCCGGCTCGATCAACCCGGCGCCGCGCGCGCCGCGGCGCTGGCCGAGCAGTGCGCGGTGCTGGCCGCAGCGCTGCACGGCGCGGCTGATTTGCCAGGCCCGGTCAATGGCCTGCGTGCCGCCGAAGCCGCGCACGATCGCCGTGCGCTGTTGCGCGCGGCGCGCGCCGCCGAGCCGCTGCAAACCCTGCTGGCCCAGCGCCAGGGCTTGACGCCGGCGGCGGTCTTCGCCTGCTGGCGCGCGGCACGCGCGCAGCACCATGCGCACACCGGGGCTTGACGCGGCGCCCACACTGCCCCACATAGCCTGCTTCATGTCCAAGACGCCCGCCCCCGAGGATTTTCCCATGGCCTTCGATACCCAGGCGCCGCGCGCCATGCCCGATGTCGCCTGCGAACGGGGCCCCGAGGTATCCGGGCGTCTCGAGCGCGTCGGCATGCAACGCATCGAGGCGCTGCTGCGCCTGCCGCTGGCCGATGGCAGCCTGCGCGAGTTGCCCGCGCGCATCGATGCCTTTGTCGATCTGAGCGTCAGTGAGGCGCGTGGCATCCACATGTCGCGTCTGTACCGGCAGATCGACGCCGCGCTGGCCACGCAGCCGTTCACCCCGGCGCTGCTGCACGCGTTGCTGCAAGGCTTCCTGCGCTCGCACGAGGGCCTGTCCAGCCGCGCCATGCTGCAGGTGAATCTGGACCTGCCGCTGCGCCGCGCCGCGCTGGTCAGCAGCCACAGCGGTCTGCGCCACTACCCGCTGGCGCTGGCCGGCAGTCTCGAGCGCGATGGCGAGATCCGCCTGGAACTGGGCGTGGTGATCACCTATGCCTCGACCTGTCCGTGCTCGGCGGCGTTGGCACGGCAGCTCATCGCGGAGCGCTTTGCCCAGGACTTTCCTGCGCACGCGCCGCTGGACCACGCCGCGATCCGTGCCTGGCTGGGCAGCGGGCAGGGCATCGTGGCCACGCCGCACAGCCAGCGCAGCCGGGCGGATTTGCGTCTGCGCCTGGCCGCCGATGTGCTGCACTGGCCCATCGAAAGCTTGATCGATCGCGCCGAAGCCGCGCTCGGTACGCCCGTGCAAACCGCGGTGCGGCGCGAGGACGAGCAGGCTTTCGCGCGCCTCAACGCCGCCAACCTGATGTTTTGCGAGGACGCCGCGCGGCGCCTGCAGCACGCACTGGATGCCACCCCCGACGTCGCGGATTTCTGGCTGCGCGTCGCGCACTTCGAAAGCCTGCACCCGCACGATGCCGTCGCCGTGGCCTGCAAGCGCGTACCGGGCGGTTACGGCGCCGACGATCAGCCCTTGGCCGTGGCCTGAGTCACCGCCAGGGCGCCGTTGAATCGCCGGTCGAAGTAGCGCGTCAGCCAGGTCGTGCCCGGAGTGGTGTGCACGCGCAGCAGAAACGGCGGGTAGTCGCGATGGTGCCGGAACACCGGGCAACGTCGCGCCGGCTGCTGTGCCACTGAACCCATCCAGCGCGCGAATTCGGCGCCGAATCCCTGCACGGCGATGGGCAGCGAAAGGTGGTCGTACGTGCGCGCCGTGAACAGTTGCACGCGCGGTAGGCCATGCACCATGCGCGCCAGTCCGCGGGCACCGATCAGCCGGTCGCGGCTGCCGCGCACAATCAGCACGCAGGCGCTTGCGCGCAGCAGCGCGGGGCGCGGCGACAGCGTGTACAGGTCGAGGCCCAGGGCGCGGTCGGCGCGATCGATGGCCGCATCCATTTCGGCGCGCGTCAGCAGCAGATGCGCCAGCCACAGCGGGATGAACAGGCCCGAGTCCGGCGCGCGACGGATCGCCGAGGCGACGTTGGCGAACGGCTCCAGTGCGATCACGCCGCGCGGCGCTTGCGCCAGCCGGTCCGCCGCGAACAGGGCCACGTCGGCGCCGTAGGACACGCCGAACAGGTACAACGGGTAACGGATCGCGCTGGCCAGTTCGAGCTGCGGCACCAGCTCGCGCAAGTCGTTCGCCTCGGCGGGGCCGAATCCTGGCGGCGCCGGCGACGAGCCGCCCTGGTCGGGCAGGTCCACCATCACCACGTGGTAGCCGCGTTGCGCGAAGGTGATGGCCCACTGCGACATCAGCAGCGCGTTCATGCTCCAGCCCGGCAGTAGCAGCACGGTGCCCTTGCCCGGCAGGCGCGCGGGCAGCAGATAAGGCGCCAGCGCCATGCCCGTCCGCTTGAGCGACCAGCTCGCGCCATGCCGGCCGTGTTGGTCGTGCTGCTGGACGTCGAAGGCGCGCGGCGCGCTGTACCAGTAGACCAGGCTCAGGCCGTTGGCCAGACGCACTTGGCTGCGCCGGAAGCCGATGTAATGCCGCGCCAATTGGTGCTCGAATTGCACCAGAGTCTGTCCGGGCCGCGCCGGATGCTCGATCTGCTGTGCCACGTAGCGCGGCACGATCTCGGCGCAGCCCGCCAGCAGCAGCACGGCGCCCAGCAATATGCCCGTGCGCGGGATGGATCGCAGCGAATGCATGCCCGGAGTGTAGCCGTCGAGCCTTGTCGTGCGCGTCGGCGCATGGCGCCGCGCGCCGCGCACATCACAGCGTGATGCGCACCCGCAGCACGCCGGGATCGCCGGACACGCGCGCCACTTCGCCGCCGTGCGCGCGTGCCAGATGCAGCATGGGCCCATTGTCGTGGGCGACGTGACTCCACAGCGCGTGCATGCCGGCGCGGCGCGCCGCGTGTATCAGCGTATGCAGCAGCAGTCGGCCATGGCCCTGACCGGCTTCGGCGCGTTCCACCAGCAAGGCGAATTCGGCGCCGGCGCTGGCCGTGTCGAGAAACATGCGACCCACGCCGTGCAGCTCGCCCATGCCGGCCTGCGCGGCGCTGGCGATCACCCAGGCCTGCTCAAGCGTGCCATCAGGTGCGCACAAACGCTGCATGGCGCCGGGTGGTAGCTCGCTCAGGCTGTGCAGAAAACGGCGGCGTATTTCCGTCGGCGTCAAGCGCGCGAACAAACGCTCCAGCGCCGGCTGGTCGGGCGCATGAATGTTGCGCAGCCACAGCGCATGCTGGCTGTTGCGCGTCAGCACCGGCACGGCATCGCCAGGGTGCACGAGGGCTTGCGCGGCAAAACGCTGCATGGCCGGCGCGGGCGGACGGCCGTGACGCCGGGCGTCGAGGATGGTCCTGGATTCGATCATTTCCATGGCGCTATTGTGCGCCGCACCATCGCAGTTGTATACGCCTGCGTACGGCGCGATCCTGCGCCGATCGATCGGCCGACGTGGCCGGTGCCGCAAGCATGCGGCTTCCATCATGCACGGGCTGGCTGCGATCATCGGCACATGGATCCCGCGCCGCGCCTGTTTCTGGCCTCCCGATCGCCGCGCCGCCGCGAATTGCTGGCGCGGCTGGGCTGCGTCTTCGAATCGCTTGATGTGGAAGTGCCCGAGCAGCGCCACGCCGCGGAAACGCCAGCGGATTATGTGCAGCGCGTGGCGCGCGCCAAGGCCATGGCGGGTTGGGCACGGGTGCACGGGGCGCAGTCGGCACTGGTGCTGGGTGCCGATACCGAAGTGGTGCTGGATGACCGGGTCTTCGGCAAGCCCGCAGACGCGGCGGAGGCACTGGACATGCTGCAGCGTCTGCGCGGACGCGAGCACGAGGTGCTTTCGGCGTTGTGCTTGCTGGGCGCGGATGGCGAGCGCCGTGCCCTGGTGCGCAGCACGGTGCGCTTCGCGCCACTCGATGCGGAAACCCTGCGCGCCTATGTCGCCAGCGGCGAGCCGTTCGGCAAGGCCGGCGCCTATGCGATCCAGGGTTACGCCGAGAGCTTCGTCAGTCACCTCGCCGGCAGCCATTCCGCGGTGATGGGCCTGCCGCTGCATGAAACCGCCGGCCTGTTGCGCGCTGCGGGCGTGCACGTCGCGCCGCCGGCCTGTGCCAAGAAATGAGCCGATGCACGCGTTTCGATGCGGCGCTGTTGCGCTGCGCATGACAGCCGCGCCGGCAGAAGGCTATAAAGCAGGCAGATCAATCCGCCGGTGCGCAGAGCACGGACATGACGAGGTTGCAGTGAGCGAGGAAATCCTGGTCAACGTCACGCCGCGCGAAACCCGTGTCGCCGTGGTCGAGAACGGCATGCTGCAGGAAGTGCACCTCGAGCGCGCCTCGCGGCGCGGCAACGTCGGCAATATCTACAAGGGCCGCGTGGCGCGGGTGATGCCGGGCATGCAGGCTGCGTTCGTCGATATCGGACTGGAGCGCACCGCGTTCCTGCACGCCGCCGACATCGCGCGGGTGGCGCAGGCCGATGGCATCGAGGCCGCGACGGGCGGTGGTGCGGCAAATGGTGCCACCGCCAACGGACATGGCCATGCCGCACTGCCCTCGATCTGCGAGCTGCTGCGCGATGGCCAGGACATCGTGGTGCAGGTGATCAAGGACGCGATCGGCAGCAAGGGCGCGCGCGTATCGGCGCACCTGTCGATCCCCTCGCGCTGCCTGGTGCTGTTGCCGCAGGCGCACACGCTGGGCATCTCGGCGCGCATCGAGGATGAGGATGAACGCACGCGCCTGCGCGAGATCATCGCGCGGCGCACCGGCGAGAACGCGCCGGGTTACATCGTGCGCACCAATGCCGAAGGTGCGAATGAGGACGCACTGGCTTTCGACCTCGCCTATCTGGGCAAGGTCTGGCGCGTGGTGCAGGAAAACATCGCGCGCGCGCAGGTGGGCGAACGCGTGTACGAGGAACTCTCGTTGCCACTGCGCGCGCTGCGCGATCTGATGCACGAGGACATGGAAAAAGTGCGCGTGGACTCGCGCGAGACCTTCGACAAGCTGGTCAAGTTCGTCGCCAAGTTCATGCCCGAGCTGGCCGGACGCGTCGAGCACTACACCGGCGAGCGTCCGATTTTCGACCTGTTCGGCGTCGAGGACGAAATCCAGCGCGCCCTGGACAAGAACGTGCCGTTGAAATCCGGCGGTTACCTGGTGATCGACCAGACCGAGGCGATGACCACGATCGACGTCAACACCGGCGGGTTCCTCGGCGCGCGCAACCTCGAGGACACCGCCTTCCGCACCAATCTGGAAGCGGCGCAGGCGGCGGCCCGACAGCTGCGCCTGCGCAACCTCGGCGGCATCATCATCTTCGATTTCATCGACATGGGCGATCCCGAGCACCGCCGCCAGGTGCTGCGCCAGCTCGAGAAATCGCTGGTCGGCGATTACGCCAAGACCACGGTGTACGAGATGAGCCAGCTGGGCCTGGTGGAGATGACGCGCAAGCGCACCACCGAGTCGCTGGCGCGGCAGTTGTGCGAACCGTGTCCGACGTGCTCGGGTCGCGGCGTGCTGAAAACCGCCGAGACCGTCACTTACGAGATTTTTCGCGAGATCACGCGCGCGGTACGCCAGTTCGAAGCCAACCAGTTGCTGGTGCTGGCCGCGGCGCGCGTGGTGCAGCGCATCCTGGAAGAGGAGTCGACCGCGGTGGCCGAGCTGGAGCAATTCACGCGCAAGAGCATCCGCTTCCGGCCCGAGGAGCACTACACGCAGGAGCAGTTCGATGTCGTGCTGCTGTAAGCGCGGATGATCGCGACGCCCAAAGCCCGGCATCGCAGTTGGCATCGGCGCCTGCGTTTCTGGCTGGGTGCGGCGATCGCCACGGTGGTCATCACGCTGGCCACGGCCATGGCGCTGGGGCAGATTTTGCTGCCGCTGGCGGCGCGCTATCCGCAGCGCGTCGAGGCACTGCTGACGCGCGAGCTGGGCCGACCGGTGCGGTTCCAGAGCATGCATGGCATCTGGCGCCCGGGTGGTCCCGAACTGACCTTGAGCAACCTGACCCTGGGCTCGCGCGCCGGTGCGCCACTCTTGCGCCTGGCCGAGGCCAAGCTGCGTTTCAGCTTTGGGCGCCTGTTCTGGCCGGACCGTCACTGGATCGAGCTGAGCGCGCGCGGGCTCGATCTGCAATTGGCGCGCGATGCGGCCGGCAGTTGGCACGTCGCCGGCTTCGGCGGTGCGGCCGGCAATGGCGGCCAGAGCCTGTATTCGCTGCCGGTGGATTTGAAACTGACCGATCTGCGCGTCGAGGTGCAGCCTGGTCCCGCGTCGCCGCGATTCGGCTTCATCGCCGATGCGGTGCTGATCTCGGATCGCGATGATGCGCTGCGCTTCGGCGCCAATCTGCGCCGCGATGGCATGACGCACGACGTGCGCGTGGCCGGACGCTTCAGCGCCGATGGTCATGCCGGCACGCTGTACGTGGACGTGGCCGATGCGGATCTGGGCCGGTTGGCGCGCGACGTGATGGTGTCCGGCTATGCCTTGACGCGCGGTCGCGGCAGCCTGCGCGCATGGCTGCACTGGCGCGAGGGTCGCCTGCAGCAGGCACAGGCCATCTTCGATGTGGCCGATGTCGCGCTCAGCGGTGCGCAGGCGCGTGCGGCGCAGATGCCGCGACTGACGGGCACGCTGGACGTGCGCCGCGATGGCGCGATGTGGCACCTGCGTTACGCGACACCCGCGCCGCGCGGACAGGCGCCCGGCCTGCTGCAGGCTGTCTTCACCCGCCATGCCGGCGAACCGTGGCTGCGCGTGCAAATCGCTGACTTGCAACTGGCACCGCTGGTGCCCTTGGCCGGGCTGCTGCCGCAGACGCCACCCGGCTTGTCGCAATGGCTGGGCGTGGCCGCGCTGCAAGGGCGCATCGGGCACGCCGACCTGCGTTGGTATGGTCCGCGCGCCTACAGTTTCGTCGCCGCCGTGCATGATCTGGGCTGCGCGCCGACCGGCTCGCTGCCGGGCATCGACCGGCTCGACGGCGTGCTGCGCGGTGACCAGAGGGCGGTCGCGCTGGAATTGCCGCGGCAACCGCTGACGCTGCGTTATCCGCACGTGTTTCGCAACCCGTTCGTGTTCACCGCGCTCAGCGCGACGCTGGCGGCGTGGCACAGCGCGGCGGGCTGGAAGATCGGCATCGGCGCGCTGGATCTCGATGCCGCGCAATTCGCCGGCAGCGCGACGGGCACGATCCTGTTGCGCCCTGGACAGGCCAAGCCCGTGCTGGATGTCTACGCTGCACTGCGTCGCGCCGATGTCGCCGCGGCCAAGCTGTTCTGGCCGATCAATATCATCTCGCCCAAGGGCGTCGCCTGGCTGGATCGCGCCCTGGTCAACGGCCGCGTGGAGAACGCGCGCGCGGTATTTCGCGGCGACACCGCCGACTGGCCGTTTCGCGACAATCGCGGCCAGTTCCAGGCACTGGCCCGCTTCCGCGAGGCCAGCCTCGATTTCGATCCGCACTGGCCGCAGGCGGTCGATCTGGCCGGCACCGCGCTATTCGAGAACGCGGGCCTGACCGTGAACGCGACGCAGGGCAGCGTGCTGGGCAATCCGCTGCGCCGCGCGCTGGCGCGCATCAGCGATCTTGGCGATATCACCCTGGCCTTGTCCGCCGAAGGCGCGGGGCAGGCGCCGCAGCTGCTGGACTTCGTGCGCAAGACTCCGATCAGCAAGCATTTCCGCGACGCGATCAAGCCGCTGCGCATCGGCGGCAGCGCGGGGTGGAGCTTCACCCTGGTCTTGCCATTGCACGATGTGCACCAGTTCGCGCTGGATGGCACCGCGCAACTCCGGCAGGTGGGCGTCGAAGCGCCCGAGTGGCAGCTCGCGGTACGCAAGATCAATGGTCCCATGCAGTTCAATCGCGGCGGCATCAGTGCCAGTGGGCTGACGGCCGAGTTCCGCGGCACACCTGCAACGCTGACGATCGCCGCGGGCTCGGATACCGGTGTGCCGGGACGCGCGCTGCAGGCCAGCCTCGCCGGGCAGTTCGATGCGGCGACCCTGTTGCGCGGCATCGCTGCCTTGCAGCCTTATGTGCCGCGACTGCAGGGCAGGGCGCCCGTCACGCTCGGCTTGCGCATCGATACCGAGCACGGCGTCGCCAGTGCGCCGGGCGGGGCGGCACCGGCGTCCGGCGCGAGCACCGCCGCAGGTGTCGTGGCCGCCAGCGGGGTCGAGGCTGGCGCGACCGGGGCGACGCGCACGCTGAGTGTGGATTCCACGTTGGTCGGCATGCGTCTGAACCTGCCGGCGCCACTGGACAAACCCGCCGCCGCAAGCCTGCCGCTGCATCTCGAGATCGGCCTGCCGTTCGCCGGGGCGCGCCTGCGCGGCACGCTCGGCGGGGAATTGCTCAGCGCCAGCGGGCGCCTGCCCGCGGCCGCGGGGCAAGGCTTCGCGCTGAGTCTGGGTCTGGGTGGCACGCCGCCGCCGCCGTTGCCGGCAGGCGTGGCGGGGGGGCTCGCGCTGGCCGGCAGCACGCCGCAACTGGATGTTTCCGGTTGGTCCGCGATCAGTGCCGGCAACAGCAGCGGCGCGCGCTGGCCGTTGAGTGGCAGCGTGCAAACACCCGATGCCCTATTGTTCGGACGCGTGTTCAAGGATTTGCAGTTGCAGTTGCATAGCAGTGCGCAGGGTCTGCAGGTACAGGCCAGCTGCCCGACACTGGTCGGCAACCTGATCCTGCCCGATGATCCGCAGCGCGCCGGCATCACCGCGAATCTCAAACGCCTGTATTGGCCGGCCGAAGGTGCCGGCAGCGAACCCGGCACGCCGGCCGCGGCGGTGCCGATGGCCGCGGTCGATCCGGCGTCATTGCCGCCGCTGCACCTGCGCGTGGATGATTTCCATCTCGGCGCGGCGCGGTTCGGCAGTGCGAACTTCCAGAGCACGCCGATCGCCGGCGGCCTGCGCATCGACCTGCTCGAATCGCATTCGCCCAACGTCAGCATGCGCGCGCAGGGCAACTGGATGGGCGATGCGCAGAACAATCGCACGCAGATGAACATCGAGTTCGGCGCCGCCGACCTGGGCCGCATGCTCGAAGCGCTGGGTTATCAGAATCTGGTGGGCGGCGGGCGCACCGTGGCGCATCTGGATGCGAGCTGGCCCGGTGCGCCCTCGGCGTTCGCGCTGGACGCGCTCGACGGCACGCTCAAGATCGCCGTGACCGAGGGCCGCATCCTCGAGGTAAAGCCCGGTGCCGGACGTTTGCTGGGCCTGTTTTCGATCGCCGAATTGCCGCGCCGGCTGCTGTTCGATTTCGGCGACGTATTCCGCAAAGGCATGGCGTTCGATTCGATCCGGGGCAATTTCACGCTCGGCAATGGCGACGCGGTCACCCATGACCTGGAGATTCGCGGCCCCGCCGCCGATATCAAGGTCGATGGCCGCACCGGCCTGCGCGCGCACGATTACGACCAGATCGTCAGCGTGTTTCCCAAGGTCGGCAGCACGTTGCCGTTGCTGGGCGCGGTGGCCGGTGGGCCGGTGGGTGCCGCCGCGGGCCTGGCCCTGCAGGGGCTGCTGGGTTCCGGTCTGGCGCAGGCCAGCGGTACCACGTACAAGGTCACCGGCAGCTGGGAAAAGCCGCTGATCGTGAAGATCAATCCCGCACCAGCCGGCTCCACGGCGCGTCCGCCGCCGGCGCATTAGGCAAGGCCTGAACACGTTCAGGCCTTGCCCAAGCCACGGATGGCTTGTCGCGCATCCAGCGTGCAAGTGCTTGATGCG
>DZBX01000011.1:37131-38964 GCA_022730075.1 Rhodanobacter sp.
TCATCCGGCGCGTCGCGTCAGGCATTCCCCATGGATCAGGTTTTCAGCCTCGCCGAGCAGCGCCTGCTGGCGCCTGGCGATCTCGACGACGCGGCGTTGCAGCGCGTGTTCGCGCAACTCATGAGCCCTCAGGTCGACGCCGCCGATCTGTATTTCCAGCATTCGCGCCAGGAGAGCTGGATGCTGGAGGACGGCATCGTCAAGGACGGCCAGCACAGCATCGAGCAAGGCGTCGGTGTGCGCGCCATCAGCGGCGAGAAGACCGGTTTCGCCTACTCCGACGACATCGTGCTGCCGCAGCTCCTCGCCGCGGCGGGGGCCGCGCGCGCCATCGCGCGCAGCGGGCAGGGCGACGGCCAGCCGCTGGCGCTGCGCGAGCCGCGGCGCTTGTATCCGGCGCTCGATCCCATCGACAGCATCGACACCACGCGCAAGCTGACCGTGCTGCGCGAACTCGATGCCTACTGCCGCGCGCGCGACCCGCGCGTGAAGCAGGTCATCGTGAGCCTTGCCGCGGGCCTCGACACGGTGCTGGTCGCGGCCAGCGATGGCACGCTGGCCGCCGACGTGCGCCCGCTGGTACGGCTCAACGTGCAGGTCATCGTCGAGTCCGCTGGCCGCCGCGAACAGGGTTACGCTGGCGGCGGCGGTCGCTACTCACTGGAAGAATTGCTGGGCAACGGCCGCCCGCAACATCTTGCCGACGAAGCCGTGCACGCCGCGCTGGTCAACCTCGAAGCCATCGCCGCGCCGGCCGGCAGCATGACCGTGGTGCTCGGCCCCGGCTGGCCGGGGGTGATGCTGCATGAGGCCGTGGGGCATGGTCTGGAAGGCGATTTCAATCGCAAGGGCACCTCGGCTTTCAGCGGACGCATGGGCCAGCGCGTGGCCGCGCCCGGTGTCACCGTGGTCGATGACGGCACGCTGCCGGGCCGTCGCGGTTCGCTGAGCGTGGATGACGAGGGCACGCCCAGCGCCTGCACCACGCTGATCGAGGACGGCATTCTGGTCGGCTACATGCAGGACAAGCTCAATGCCAGGTTGATGGGCATGGCACCCACCGGCAATGGCCGCCGCGAATCCTTCGCGCACCTGCCCATGCCGCGCATGACCAACACCTACATGCGCGCCGGTACGCACACGCACGAGGAAATCATCCGTTCGGTGAAAAAAGGGCTGTACGCGGCGAACTTCGGCGGCGGCCAGGTCGACATCACCAGCGGCAAGTTCGTGTTCTCGGCCAGCGAGGCGTACCTGATCGAGGACGGCCGCATCACTGCGCCGGTCAAGGGTGCGACGCTGATCGGCAACGGCCCCGAGGCGATGACGCGCATCAGCATGATCGGCGACGACCTCGCCCTGGACGAAGGCGTCGGTGTCTGCGGCAAGGATGGACAGAGCGTGCCCGTGGGCGTCGGCCAGCCCACCCTGCGCATCGACGGCATGACCGTGGGCGGCACCGCAGCCTGAGCATGCCGCGGCGCCTCGGTGGTGCAAAGCGGCAACTTGGCGCGCCGGCTTGGATACGAAGTCGTAAGTATTCAGAATGAAAAATGGCATCTGACTGAAGGAACTTGTTCATGCTTCGGACAGTCTTTGACGGGTGGCCGCTGATGCGCGCAGCGCGTGGGCGGCGACGCCGAATTTGATGCGGGCGTGCTGCCACGTCGCGTGCATTCGAGCCGCTTCACTCCCCTGCCCAAGGATTGCCCATGAACTTGAAGACCCTGCTTGGCGCCTCCGGCGCGGCGCTTGCTCTCGCCATCTTCGCGCCCAGCGCGCTGGCGCAGCCTGCGCCCGGCCCGGTGCAGGCGCTGATCCGCTTTCCCAGCA
>DZBX01000230.1 GCA_022730075.1 Rhodanobacter sp.
GGGGTTCTGCTGGTTCAATATTGACCAGGGTGTTCAACCTAACCTGCTGAGTTTTTAACCAGCAGGACGACGAGGTGATCACCATGAGTCAGTACTCCAAGGTTCGCCGGATGTACTTCCGGGAGAAGGTCGCGATCAGCGCGATCGCACGCCGCAACAACCTGTCGCGCAACACGGTCAGGAAGTGGCTCCAGGCGCCCGAGCGCGACGAGCTCAGGTACACACGGCCGCAGGGCAAGACCAAGCTCGATCCGTTCATGGCTGCGCTGCGGCAGGCGCTGGAGGCGGATGCGCATCGGCCCAAGCGGGATCGACGGACGCGGTTGAGGCTGTTTGCCGAGATCCAGGCGCAAGGCTATGCCGGGAGTTACGCGCAACTGACCGAGCGTATCCGGCGCTGGCATGCCGAGGCCGGATTGGCCACGGCACGCGCAGCGTATGTGCCGCTGCAATTTGAGTGGGGCGAGGCGTTCCAGTTTGACTGGAGCGAGGAAGGCATCGTCATCGGCGGCGTTTACCGCCGCGTGCAGTTGGCGCACATGAAGCTCTGCGCCAGCCGTGCGTTCTGGCTGTGCGCGTATCCGGGGCAGAGTCACGAGATGCTGTTCGATGCGCACACGCGCGCGCTGGCCGGCCTCGGCGGTGTGGCCCGGCGCGGCATTTACGACAATATGAAAACGGCCGTGGACAAGGTCGGCAAGGGCAAGGAGCGCCTGGTCAACGGCCGCTTCGCGGCGATGTGCTCGCACTATCTGATCGATGCGGATTTCTGCACGGTCGCCGCCGGCTGGGAGAAGGGTCGCGTCGAGAAGGACGTGCAGGACAGCCGGCGCGGGATCTGGCAGGAGGCGCTGGCCGAGCACTTCGCCACATTTGCCGAGCTCAATGCCTGGCTGGCGGCGCGCTGCACGGCGGCGTGGCAGAGCGCGCGACACCCGGACTTCCCGGGGATGAGCATCGCCGAAGCGCATGCGTACGAGCAGCCGCACCTGATGCCGATGCCGAGCCGGTTCGATGGCTACGTCGAGGTCGTGGCCCGGGTCTCCAGTACCTGCCTGGTCACGGTCAAGCGCAATCGCTACTCGGTGCCCTGTGAGTACGCAGGTCAGCGCGTCAGCGTGCGGCTGTATCCCGAGCACATCGTGATCGGTGCCGATGCGCAGATCGTCGCCGATCATGTGCGCAGCCTGGACCGCGATCAGGTGGCGTACGACTGGCGGCATTACGTCCCGCTGCTCGAGCGCAAGCCCGGCGCGCTGCGCAACGGCGCGCCGTTTGCCGAGATGCCGGCGCCCTTGCTCGCCCTCAAACAGGCGCTGCTGCGCCATGTGGGTGGCGACCGGGTCATGGCCCAGGTGCTGGCCTGCGTGCCGACCTTCGGCCTGGAGGCCGTGCTCGTGGCCGTGGATCGGGTCCTCGAATCCGGCGCACCCAGCGCCGAGCATGTGCTCAATGTGCTCGCGCGGCTGCGCGCCACGCCGACCCCTGACCGCGTCGAGACCACGCTGCGGCTGAGCGAGGAACCGGTGGCCGATCCGCAGCGCTACGACCGCCTGCACGGCCTGGAGGTGCGCCATGCCCAGGCCTGACACCCTCGCCGAACTCAAGGACCTCAAGCTGCACGGCATGGCGCAGGCCTATGCCGAGCTGCTGCAGGAAGGCGACGGCGCTGCCATGCAAACGGCGCACTGGCTGATCGACCAACTGATCCGTGCCGAGAACACCGATCGGGCCATGCGCTCCATCCGCCATCAGATGCAGGCTGCACGCTTCCCTGTCCATCGCGATCTGGCCGGCTTCGACTTCGCGGCCGCCAAGGTCGACCGCGCCCTGATCGAGCAGCTTGCCACGCTGGACTTTACCGAGGCCGCGCACAACCTCGTCCTGATCGGCGGCACCGGCACCGGCAAGACCCATCTGGCCACCGCGCTCGGCGTCGCCGCCGTCACGCAGCGCGGCCTGCGCGTGCGCTTCTACTCGACCATCGAGCTGGTCAACACGCTGGAACTGGAAAAGGCCGCGGGCAAGCAAGGCCGTCTGGCCTACGCGCTCATGCGCATGGATCTGGTCATCCTCGACGAGCTCGGCTACCTGCCGTTCTCACAAGCCGGTGGCGCGCTGCTGTTCCACCTGCTGTCCAAGCTCTACGAGCACACCAGCGTCATCATCACCACCAACCTGACGTTCGCCGAGTGGGCCGCGGTCTTCGGTGACGCCAAGCTCACCACCGCCTTGCTCGACCGCCTGACCCATCATTGCCACATCGTCGAAACCGGCAACGAGTCGTTCCGCTTCCGCCACAGCAGCGCGACCGCCAAGGCAAAAATCAAATCCCGCGAGCACACACGAAAACTCGGCGCGCAATCCAGCAGCACCGACGGCACCAACGATCCCTTCTGAGGACCC
>DZBX01000231.1 GCA_022730075.1 Rhodanobacter sp.
GTCGGCAGCGTGCCGCTGTTGTCGGCGCTGATCGAGCGCACCACGGCCGACACCGAGGTGAAGCCGCTGCGCTGGATCTGCTGGGCGGTGATCACCTGCACTGGTGAGGCCGTCTCGACATCGATCTGCGGAATCAGCGAGCCGGTGACCATGATGGTCTTCAGGCGCTCGACTTTCTTGGCCGGCGCCGGAGTCGTCGTGTTGTCGGTGGTTTGTGCGAGCGCCATGCCGGCGGAAAGCGCCAGTGCCGCGCCGATGAAGAGCGAAAGCTTGTTGCGAGTGAAGATGGGTTTCATGGGGTACCCCGTGTGTGCGTTGGTAACGAAAAGCGGCGCGCACTCGCGGTGCCACGCCTACCACGCGGGGATTCGGCAATCTTTGCTGCGCTGCCCTGCTCTGAACCCCGCGATTACGCAAGGCTAACGCGCGTTTCACGGGGGCGAACCGGGCAGATAATGATGTATTGATAACGTATTCGCAGCGTCGTTAAGTCGCAATGTTTGCTGCGGGCAGCTCCAGGATCCGTGTGCAAACCGCTCTTGGGCCGATGCGCTCAAGGCGCCGTGCCGGCCTGCGGCCTGACTGGATCCCCGCATCCGCGGGGATGACGACATCGAGTCATGCGCTCAAGGCATCGATCCGGCTGGCGCCATGCGCGGCATGCGATCGGGCACGCTGCGCGCAGCGCAGGCGCCGAGCCGGCACAGTTCGGCTTTGAGTCGCGGGGTCTGCTGCACGATCAGGTGGAAGATGGCGTTCTGCTCGAACTCGCCGTGGAAGGCGCGCGCGCCGGGGCCGTGCGCCCAGATGCCGACATCCTCGCCGCCGTGGGTTTCATCCTTGAGCGGGACCGTCGCTTCCTGCAGGTAATCGGGATCGGCGGTTTGCGCGCTGGTCAGGCGCGGACGGCCGTGTTCGATGTCGTGCGCGCTGCCGAAGAAATGCGGGTAATGCTTGGCGCCCTCGGGCTGGCGCTCGCTGGCGCCGCTGTAACCGGGGCCATTGGCGAAGCCCAGTGTGGTGTAGGGCTGGCCCAGCGCATCCAGCGCCGGACCCGGATTCTGCGGCGCGTCGTAGCTGTCGGTGGCGCCGACCACCAAGCCGAGGATGTCGTTGCCGCGCCTGGGGTAACCGGCGAAGGTGAGCGTGTGGCTGTGGTCGGCGGTGACCACGATCAAAGTGTCGCTGCCGGCGGTCAGGCGCACGGCTTCGGCCACGGCCTCGGCGAAGGCGCGGGTTTCGTCCAGCGCGCGGAAGGCATTGCCGGCGTGCAGGGCATGGTCGATGCGCCCGCCCTCGACCATCAGGAAGTAGCCCTTGCGCTCGTGCTGCAGGATCGCGATGGCCTTGCCGGTCATCTGCGCCAGCGTGGGTTCGTCCAGTTTCTGCTGCTGGCGCTCAAAGTCGTATTCGAGGTGCGAGGGGTTGAACAGGCCCAGCAGCCGCTGCGTGCGGCGCGGATCGACGGCGGCCAGTGCGCTGGCGTTCCACACATAGCGGCTGTGCGGCAGGGACAGCCATTCCTCGATCAGATTGCGGCCGTCCAGACGCTGGCCGACCATGCCCGCGCGCTGCGGGTCCGGCTGGCCGGCGGGCATGAATTCGGTACGCCCGCCGCCCAGCGCCACATCGAGCAGGCCGGCGCGCGCGTTGTCGATGAGTTGCGCGGCGAAATCGGTACAGCCGGCGGCGCGCGCCGCGGGCGGCAGGTCGGCATCCACTTCCCAGTTGCGCTCGGGGTTATGGCCATAGGTCGCCGCTGGCGTGGCGTGGGTGATGCGCGTGGTGGTGACCACGCCGGTGGCCATGCCGGCGCGGCCGGCCAGTTGCAGCGCGGTCACCAGCGCCGCACCCTGCGCGCTGGCGCAGTCGCCGCGACGTGCGCGCTGGTCGATGCCGATGAAGCCGGCCTTGGTCTTCACCCCGGTCATGATCGCGGTCATGGTGCCGGCCGAATCGGGCGTCTGCTGGTTGGTCTCGTAGGTGCGGCTGAGCGCGGTGTAGGGAAACTGCTCGAAACTCAGCCGATGGCTCTCGCCATCCACGCCCAGCTTCTGCCCGGCATAGATATGCGCGGCGGTCACGGTGGTGAAGCCCATGCCATCGCCCAGAAACACGATGACGTTGCGCGCGCGCTGCGCGCCGCCAGCCTCGCGGATGGCCTGCCGCGCAGCCTGTGCACCCGCCGCGAACCAGCCTTGCGGGGTCTCCACGCGCGTGCTGCCCGCGGGCGGCGCGGCGTTTGCCATGGTCGAATACAGCAGCGCACCGCCCGCGACCAGCAGACCGAGACCGATGGCCAGCGCAAGGCGCAGACGCGTCGACAATTGCATGGGGTCACCCGGGAATTCTTACGGATCGTAAGAGTATGCCCGCCGACGCACGACCGCCATATGACAGAAG
>DZBX01000232.1 GCA_022730075.1 Rhodanobacter sp.
TTCCTGCTGCTCGACGCGCGCGGTTTTCCGCTGCTGGTGCTGGAGGCCAAGGCCGAGGACAAAAACCCGCTGGTCGGCAAGGAACAGGCGCGCCGCTACGCCAAGTCGCAGCACTGCCGCTTCGTCATCCTGTCCAACGGCAACCTGCATTATTTCTGGGACCTCGAGCGCGGCAATCCCTACCTCATCACCAGCTTCCCCACGCCCGATTCGGTAGCCGGATTGCAGAAGAAAGGCGCGCCTGACCCGCAGCGTCTGATCGGCGAGCTCGTGGGCGCCGACTACATCGCGCTGAGCCAGCGGCCCAACTACCAGAGCGAGGCCGGCTGGAAGAACGCCGACGAACGTCCGGCCTACATCCACGCCAACAAGCTGCGCCTGCTGCGGCCCTATCAGTTGCAGGCCATCCACAGCCTGCAGGCCGCGGTGCACGCGGGCAGCGACCGTTTCCTGTTCGAGATGGCCACGGGCACCGGCAAGACACTCACCGCAGCCGCCGTGATCAAGCTGTTCCTGCGCACCGGCAACGCGCAGCGCGTGCTGTTTCTGGTCGATCGGCTGGAGCTCGAGGATCAGGCCAAGAAAGCCTTCACCGCGCTGCTGTCCAGCGATTTCAAAACCGTGATCTACAAGGACAACCGCGACGACTGGCGCCGCGCCGAAATCGTCGTCACCACGGTGCAGTCGCTGCTGTTCAACAACAAGTACCAGCGCCAGTTCTCGCCCACCGATTTCGACCTGGTGATTTCCGACGAGGCGCACCGTTCCATCGGCGGCAACGCCCGCGCCGTGTTCGACTACTTCATCGGCTACAAGCTCGGCCTCACCGCCACGCCGCGCGACTACCTCAAGCGTTTCGACAGCGGCAAGGCGCATGGCCGCGACCCGCGCGAAACCGAGCGCCGCCTGCTGCTGGACACCTACCGCACCTTCGGCTGCGAGAACAGCCAGCCCACGTTTCGCTACTCGCTGCTCGATGGCGTCCGCGACGGTTATCTGATCAACCCCACCGTGGTCGATGCGCGCACCGGCGTCACCACCGAGCTGCTCTCCGAAACCGGCTTTCTGGCCACCTTCAGCGACGACTCCGGCGACGCGCGACAGCAGGCCTATTCGCAACGCGAGTTCGAGCGGCGTTTCTTCTCCGAGGCCACCAACCAGTTGCTGTGCAAGACCTTTCTGGAAAACGCGCTGCGCGATCCGGTCAGCGGCGAAATCGGCAAGTCGATCCTGTTCGCCGTCAGCCAGAACCACGCCCTCAAGCTCGCGCAAATCCTCAACCAGATGGCCGCGCGCATGTTTCCCGGCAAGTACCAGTCGGACTTCGCGGTGCAGGTCACTTCGCAAATTCCCGAGGCGCAGCAGTTCAGCATCAACTTCGCCAACAACAATCTGCTGGGCAACGGCAACTTCATCGACACTTACAAGACCAGCAAGGCGCGCGTGTGCGTCACCGTGGGCATGATGAGCACCGGCTACGACTGCACCGACCTGCTCAACATCGGCTTGCTGCGGCCGATCTTCTCGCCCACCGATTTCATCCAGATCAAGGGTCGCGGCACGCGCACCCACGACTTCCGCGACGAGCTGTTCGACGACGCCCGCAAAGCCAGCGTGACCGCGCCGGACAAAACCGCGTTCAAGCTGTTCGACTTTTTCGCCAACTGCGAATATTTCGAAACCGAATTCAATTACGACGAAGTGCTCAAGCTGCCCAAGCCGCAAACCAAGGGCGACGGCGGCACCCAGCCCGCGCCGGGCAGCGCCTACGAGCACCACGGCGACGACCTCATCGCCTCGCTCAAGGTTGAGCAGATCACCGCCGAAGGCATGAAGATCGACCGCATGTTCTTCGAGCGATTCGAGGACACGGTGCGCGACAACCCGATCATCGCCGAGGCCGTCGAAGCCGGGCAATGGGATCGCGTGATCGACTACGTCAACCGCGAGGTGTTCGACCAGCCCGAGGAGTACTACAGCCTCGACAAATTACGCCGCGCCGCCGCCGTGGACCGCCGCCTCGGCCTGCGCGAAATCCTCGAAAAAATCTTCGGCCTGATCCCGCGCTTCAAGTCGCGCGATGAACTGCTGGAGGAAGAGTTCGCCAAATTCGTCGCCGACACCAAACCCGACGATGCCGCCGCCATGCCGGCCATCAAGACCTACTTCAAGGCCTACGCCAGCAACGACCGGATACGCGGCATCATCGAGAGCAAGCACTACACCGACCTGGCCACCAACCCGTACTTTTCCAGCCGCGACTTCAAGGCCGTGCCGGCCAAATACCGCACGCTGATTCCCGACTACATCAAGGACTACGTGTCGCTCAACCAGTTCGCGCCGTGAGACGCGTGCCTGCACATGACCGCCGCGCACGGCGGCGGCCTGGCAGCCT
>DZBX01000233.1 GCA_022730075.1 Rhodanobacter sp.
GGCAACAGTTCACTCGCACTCCGCTACGCTACGCTGGTTATCCCACCTTGTCGCCCTGAACATGACGCTGCCCTTCGATCCACTGTCGGTCAAGTTCCTGATCGTGTACGCCTATGTCGGCGCCGTGCTGGCGATCCATCTGCGCGGGCGTGCGCGGTTGCGTTTCGATCGCCAGCTGGTCGACCACTCGGCGCTGTTCGCGCCCTACAACCTGCTGATGTACGCCTTCAGCAAGGTGCCCTCGAAACCGGTGGTGGAACGCGCGCGTTTCGCCGAACTCGACGCGCTCAAGAGTCACTGGCAGACGATCCGCGCCGAGGCGCTGGCGCTGGCCGAGGGCGGCCACATCCGCAAGGCCGAGGGGCGCAATGACGCCAGCTTCGATTCGTTCTTCCGCCAGGGCTGGAAACGCTACTACCTGAAGTGGTACGGCAACGCCCTGCCCTCGGCGCATGCGCAATGCCCGCGTACCGTGGCCCTGGTCAATGCCATCCCCACGGTGAAAGCGGCGATGTTCACGCTGCTGCCGCCGGGCAGCAAGCTCAACGCGCACCGCGACCCGTTCGCCGGCTCTCTGCGCTATCACCTGGGCCTGGTCACACCCAATTCGCCGGCCTGCCGCATCCTGGTCGACGGCGAGGAACTGGTGTGGCGCGACGGCGAGGATTTCATGTTCGATGAAACCTTCGTGCACTGGGCCGAGAACAAGACCGAGCACACGCGCGTGATCCTGTTCTGCGATATCGAGCGCCCGCTGTACACACCGCTGCTGCGCGCGCTCAACCGTGCCGTGAGCCGCTTCATGGGTCAGGCCACGGCCACCGACAACGTGCCCGGCGAGCCGGTGGGCGCGATCAACCGCCTGTATGCGCGCCTGAACCGCTTCAACAGCACGCTGGGCAACTGGAAGCGGCGCTGGCCGCGCAGCTTCCGTGCGGTGAAATATTTGCTGATCCTGGCCGTGCTGGCGCTGATTTTCCTGCGCTGAATCGGCGCGCATCACGCTGCCGCAGCATGCCGCGCGGCAACGTCTGGACCGGGCTGCGACTCAGCCGCCGCAGGCAGGCGCGGGGCCGCTGGCCATCTCGGCGAGCAGCGCATTGACGTCGCGCGGCAGACCTTCGAGTTGTTGCACGCTGCCATCCTTGCTGCAGAACAGCAGCATCGGTGTACCGTCGCCGCCCGCCTTGTTCATCAGTGCATTGTTGGCGCTGATCAAATCGGTCAGGGCCTTGCTCGGCGCGGCGTCGGGCTTGATGCCGCCCTCCTCGGTCTTCGGGTCGAACGACTTCTGATCCTGCTGCAACGCTGCGGCGGGGTTGTTGGCGCCGAGGATCGCGGCGGCCTTGCCGAAACTGGAATGCTTGACCACTGCGACCACCACGAAGCGCGCGCGCAGGGCGCCCTTGGCAAGCAGCGGCTCGAGTTGCTGATACAGCATGTGGCAGAAAATGCAATTGGCGTCGACGAACGCGGTCAGCACCGGTCCCTTGCTGCCGACCATGATCGCCTTGGTCGCTGGCTGCGCAGCGGCCGCCAATGCCTGGGCGGGCGCCAGCAGCAGGCCAACCTTCTGCGCGGCCTGCTTGTCGAGATCCTCGCCCTTGGGTCCGATCAGCTTGCCCACCAGCAGCGCCGACGCGTCGTCGTTGACCCAGATCACGCTGGGCGGTGCGTTCGGCGCGTCCTTGTAGGTGACCACCGCGCCGGTGAGGCCGCCGGGACCGGCAAAAATCGATTGGGCGGTGGCGCGACCATGGCTGGCGCTGCTGATCAACGCCTGCACCTTGGCCAGTGAAGGCGCCGCAGGCGTCGTGGCGGGCGCGGCCTGCGCACTCAAGGCAAGACTGCCCGCGGCACACAACAACAGGGGCAGGAGGGCGCGCCGGGCGCGCGCATGCAGAGCAATCATGGTGTTCTCATCGAAGGGTTGAAGATGGGTCATGCACAGGTGCTGACGCGGCAATCTAGCATAGCCGGCAGGACAGACCGCCCGACGCAGGCAGCAGATGATCCGGCGCCATGAACAACGCGGCGCGATGGATGCACCATCGCGCCGCGTCTCTGACTCCCTGCGTTCACGGCAAGCCCATGCGCGGCGTGCCGTGACGCAATGGGACGACTACTGGCAGCTGCCGTGGGTCACCGGACAGGGCGGATACACCGGCTGCGCGGGGAAGGCCGGCATCCACGCCGGTGGCGGCGGGACTTCGGTCGGCTGCTGCTTGATTTCCTTGAGCAGCACATCCACGGCGGTTTCGATCTGCGTATCGCGGTTGTCGCGCGCCAGCAGGCCCGGATTCACGTGCACCGGGATCGATGGCACCACGCCGATGTTTTCCACCACCCACTTCGAATCGGTGCCGTACATGGCGATCTCCGACACCA
>DZBX01000234.1 GCA_022730075.1 Rhodanobacter sp.
AGGAGGGCATGGCATGACGCAAGGGATGGGAGGCTCAGTCTAGCCCGCGCGCGGCCAGCCTCCCACCTCGCGACATCAGGTTCCCGACGCGACCTGCGGGGGCAATGCGCGCGCGAAGTCAAGCAATCGGGTCGCATCCATGGGCATGCCGATGGCATAACCCTGGAAGGCGTCGCAGCACAATTCCTTCAGCACGCAGCGCTGCGCCTCGTTCTCGACGCCCTCGGCGACCACGTACATCTGCAGCGCATGCGCCAGATCGATCATCGCGCCGATGAAACGATCCGGTACATCGACACGCATCTCGCGCACGAAGGCCTGATCGATCTTGACCTCTTCCACGGGCAGGTTACGCAGGCTGGCCAGCGAGGCATAGCCGGTGCCGAAATCATCGATGGCCACGCCCACGCCCAACTGGTGTAGACGGCGCACTGTCGCCGCGGCGGCGGCGGCATCGCGGATGAAAACACTTTCGGTGATTTCCAGCATCAGCGCGCCGGGCGGTACTCGAAATTCAAGTTGGATCGCGGCCACTGACTCGACAAAATCCGGGCGCAACATCTGCCAAGGGCTCACATTGACCGCGATGCGCAGGCGCGGTGCCGCCGCCGGCCAGTCACGCAGCACCGTGCAACTGCCCTCCAGGGCGGCCATGCCGAGCGCGTGGATCAAACCGCTTTCCTCGGCCAACGGAATGAACTCGGTCGGATTGATCGCGCCCAATGCCGGGTGTTGCCAGCGCATCAAGGCCTCGGCCCCGACCAGGTGACCGCTGGCATCGACCTGCGGCTGAAACACCAGATCCATTCGCCGCTGCGCCAGCGCGCCGCGCAGATCATGCTCCAGCCTGAGCCGCCGCTCGGCGCGCGACTGCATCTCAGCGCAGAACAGCAACACATCACCGCGGTCCGCATCGCGCGCCCGGCCCAACGCGATGCTGGCCTGACGCAAAAGCGTGCGCACCTCGCCTGCAGCCGTTACCTGCACGGCGCCCACATTGGCCGCGACGACAAGTTCGTGCGCATCGAAGCGCAGCGGCTGCTCCATGGCCTGGCGCAGTTCACGCGCCCGCTGCAACGCCGAGGCCGCGTGCTGCTCGGGCGTGACCCCGCTGACGGTCAGCAGCAGTGCGAACTCGGCGCCATCGAGCCTCGCGATGCAGCGCGCGCCATGATGCAGCACACCGATGCGTTGCGCGATTTCGCGCAACAAAGCGTCACCGACACCATGGCCAAGCGCATCATTGATCGGCCTGAAGCCATCCAGGCCAAGCAACAACAGCGTGCCGGCAATGGCCGTGCCGCGGGTCTCGGCTTGCAGGTCGGCCAGTTGCTCCAGCAGACCGTTGCGATTGCTCAGGCCGGTCACGCCATCGTGATAAGCCACATGGCGCAGTGCATCCTGGGCCTGTTCGCGCACATCCGATTCCAGCGCCAGCGCCTGCACGCTCGCGGCCAGATCGTCGCTACGCTGTAGCCACTCGCGTGACAGCACGCGGCTGACTAGCAGCACCAGCACCAGGAAAGGCAGCGCTTCGAGATCGGGGCCACGCGCGTGCATCAATGTACCGATCTGCGCGTAGACCACGGCGGCAATCTGCACCAGCAGATAAATGGCCAAAGACCGCGCGCGCGCCGATTCGCGTGCGCGCCACAGATCGAGACAGCGCCAGAATGCCCACACGAACAACAGCGCGGTCGCAGCGAAATAGACCCACGTCAGACGCGAAGTCCTGCCTTCGAACTGGGCGATGCGCTCCCCCCATGGCAACACCAGTGGCCGCACCATGCGCATGTCGTCGTACAACAGTCCATAGGGCCGCAACACGCCAATCACACCAAGGGCAAGAAACACCGCCGCAATGAACACGGCCCACGGGCGCCAGCGCGGCATGTGCGTGTACTGCGCCAGAAACCAGAATGCGAGGGGATAGATCAGGCACCCCGCCGCCGACCGCAAGCGCTCGACAAGCGCGGCAGAATCAACCGCAATCTGCGCCTGCGTCAGCGCCGTCAGGGCAAGGTAGACGGATACCCAGAGGCACAACACGCCAAACGCAAAATACATGCTCTCGCTGCGGCGCGTGCCGCCATTGCTCTGCACGAAATGGACCCCGGCGTAAAGGCAAATGCCGACCGCCACCCACTGTGCTGGCATCCACAGGATCATCTGTGTCCCCTTTCGCGCACGCAGCCTCGGGCATGCGACTCGCGGTTGGTCCTGGATCCATGGACTGAAAAGCAGCCTACTCCGCGACCCGCACTGCAACAAGCCGCGCGCGGCGGATCAACTCATGCGCGCCCGCCGGAGTCGTCGCCTGCACCGCCCTGATCGCGCCGCGCCTCGTACAGCTTGGCGTATTTCAGAAACACGTACCAGGCGCCGC
>DZBX01000077.1:0-9118 GCA_022730075.1 Rhodanobacter sp.
TGCCGCTGGTACGCACGTAGATCGTGTTCATGTCCGGCAACTCCTGCAAAAATCGATGCCCATCGTCCGCGATCCCAGCTCAGAGCCCGTGAAAAATTCCGCGTCGTGCGGAATGTTTCATCGGCGCCTCCGGCACGGGTCCGTAAGCGCCGGCGCACGACGTGCCTTGGTGAAACGCGATCCGCCAGGCGCCGTGATCGCGCCGCCATAGCGAACTGCGCAGACTGTGCAGCACGATACCGCCGCGCCGCAAGCGCGTGTGGAAGCGCAGCAGCGCCAGATCCTCGGCCAACGCGCGCAGGTGGAAATCGCCGATCTCGAACGCCTCCAGCGGCGTGCCGCCGATCGCGTGCAGAACCTGCGCGCGGTCGTAATGGCGTCCACCGCTGCCGATCTCCTCGAAGTCCTCGGCCAGCAGCGCCGCCAGGGCGGCGATATCGCCGCGCTGTTGCGCATCCAGCAGCGCCGTTTCGGCGGCCAGCAGCGTCTGCTCGAGCGCGGCGTGTTCGCTCACATGGAATCCCTCAGAACTCGAACTTGATGCCCTGCGCCAGCGGCAGCGCGTCGGAGTAGTTGATGGTGTTGGTCTGCCGGCGCATGTAGGCCTTCCAGGCATCGGAGCCGGACTCGCGCCCGCCGCCGGTGTCCTTCTCGCCGCCGAAGGCGCCGCCGATCTCGGCGCCGGAGGTGCCGATGTTGACGTTGGCGATGCCGCAGTCCGAACCGGCGCAGCACAGGAACTGCTCGGCATGCTTGAGGTTCTGCGTGAAGATCGCCGAGGACAGTCCTTGCGGCACGCCGTTCTGGATGGCGATGGCTTCCTCCATCGTGTCGAACGGCAATACATACAGAATGGGTGCGAAGGTTTCGTGCCGCACCACCTCGGCATCGGGCTTGAGGCCGGTGATCAGCGTCGGACGCACGTAGTTGCCCGGACGCTCCAGCTTGCCGCCGCCGAAAGCCACGCTGCCGCCCGCGGCCCTGGCGCTGGCGATGGCGTCGAGGTAGCGCTGTACCGCGGCGGCGTCGATCAGCGGGCCCATCAGCGTTGCCGCGTCGGTCGGATCGCCGACGCGCTGCTCGACCTGGGCGTAGGCCGCCTTGAGTTTTTCGACGACCGCGTCGTGGATCGCGCGGTGCACGATCAGCCGGCGTGTGCTGGTGCAGCGCTGGCCGGCGGTGCCGACGGCGCCGAAGACGATGGCCGGGATGGCCAGCTTCAGCTCGGCGCTCTCGTCGACGATGATGGCGTTGTTGCCGCCGAGCTCCAGCAAGGATCGGCCCATGCGCTCGGCCACGCGCTGGCCGACGCTGCGGCCCACCGCGGTCGAACCGGTGAAGCTGATCAGGCCGATACGCTTGTCGTCGACAAAGCGCGTCGCCAGCTCGGTGCCGGCGTCATTGAACAGGAAGAAGATGTCCGGGAAACCGCCCTCGCGCAGCGCATCGGAGCAGATTTTCAGCGACGCGATCGCGCTGAACGGCACCTTGGGCGAGGGCTTCCATATCGAGATGTCGCCGCACACCGCGGCGATGAAGGCGTTCCAGGCCCATACCGCCACGGGGAAGTTGAAGGCGCTGATGATGCCGACCAGACCCAGCGGATGCCATTGCTCGTACATGCGGTGGCCGGGCCGCTCGGAGTGCATCGACAAGCCGTACAGCATGCGCGCCTGGCCCACGGCGAAGTCGGCGATGTCGATCATCTCCTGCACTTCGCCGTCGCCTTCGGCCTTGATCTTGCCCATCTCCAGCGCCACCAGCGAGCCCAGTGCATCCTTGTGTCTGCGCAATGCCTCGCCACACAAACGCACGGCCTCGCCGCGGCGCGGCGCCGGCACCTGGCGCCACTGCGCGTAGGCCGCCTGTGCGTGCTTCACCACGGTCTCGTAGTCCTCGGCGGTACTGGCCTGCACGCGACCGATCACGCCGCCATCGCGCGGCGCATGCACCTCGATGATGGCGTCGCCCGCAGCGGTGGACCAAGTGCCTGCGCCGAGGTAGGTGCCGGAATGGGTGTCGTTGAGGCCGAGCTTGGCCAGGATCGGTTGGGTCACGTCGGGACTCCTGCATGGGCGCTGCATGTGCAGCGTGGCAAACGCCGCATTTTAGCAGCCGCATCTTGCATGTCGCTGCGTGTTTCGCGCATGGCCAGAACGCCGCGTGCATCTGGCCTATGCTTGCGGCAACGGCGATGAGCCGGGCAGGGGACTGGCAAATGAGCACACGGCGGGAGTTTCTGGCGCGCATGCCGGTGGGGCTGCTGGGTGCCTGGGCAGCAGCAGCGCAGGGCGGGCAGGCATCGGGCGCCACCCAGGAGAAGGCCGCAGGAGCCGCGCCGGCGTTCAATACCTCGGCCTCGGCCGGGCCCGAGGTGACCGACACCACTTTCGCGCAAGCCGAGAAGCTTGCGCGGGTCACGATGAGCACGGCGCATCGCGAGATGGCGGCATCGAACTGGTCGACATCGATGGCGGGGCTGCTCGAGCGCCGCACCGGGCCACGCACGATCGCTTTGACGGAGGCGCTCGCGCCGGCGACCCACTGGGACCCGCGCCGCGTGCAGGGGGTGCCTGCGCTGGCGGCAGTCAATCCGGTCATGCGCTACAGCGCCGCGCCGGAGCTGCCGCTGCCGGCCGATGAGCGGGCGATCGCCTACGCGCCCCTGGTCCAGCTCGCGGCGTGGATCCGCACGCGCCGCCTGACCTCGGAGCGCTTGACACGGATTTACCTCGACCGTCTGCAGCGCTTCGATCCCGTCCTGCGTTGCGTGATCACGCTGATGGCGGAGCCGGCGCTGGCGCAGGCGCGCCGGGCCGACCGCGAGATCGCCGCCGGGCGTTACCGCGGACCGTTGCATGGCATTCCGTGGGGCGCGAAGGACTTGCTGGATACGGCGGGCGTGCGCACGACCTACGGTGCCGAGCCATTTCGCGACCGCGTGCCGAAGACCAATGCCGTCGTCGTCGATCGCCTCGACGCGGCGGGCGCCGTACTGGTCGCCAAACTCAGCATGGGCGCGCTCGCGCTCAACGATATCTGGTTCGGCGGGCAGACCATGAACCCATGGCTGACCGAAGAAGGTTCCGGCGGCTCCAGCGCCGGTCCCGGCGCGGCCACGGCGGCTGGCCTGGTGGCATTCGCCATCGGCAGCGAGACGGAAGGCAGCATTCTCGATCCAGCCATGCGTTGCGGCGTGACCGGTTTGCGCCCGACCTTCGGCCGCGTGCCGCGCACCGGCGCGATGACGCTGTGCTGGAGTCTGGACAAGCTGGGCGTACTGGCGCGCTCGGTCGAGGACACCATGCACGTGCTGCAGGCCATCGCCGGCGCGGACGCGGGTGACGTGGCCAGCGTGCCCGCGCCGCTCGGTTTCGATGCGGATGCCGAAGTGCGCGGGTTGCGCATCGGTTACTTTCCGGACTGGATGAAGGCGCCATCCGGCACCGCAGTCGACGGGCACGCGCTGCAGACACTGCGCGCGCTCGGCCTGCAGGCCCGGGCCGTGACGTTGCCGGACTGGCCCTATGACAACCTCAACCTGATCTTGTTCGCCGAGGCTGCTGCGGCCTTCGAGCAGCTCACGCTGGAGGGTGGCCTCGATGCCCTGCGCGCGCAGTCGCCCGACGCCTGGCCCAATTTATTCCGTGAGGCGCGCTTTCTTTCGGCGGTGGATTACGTGCAGGCCGATCGATTCCGCCGCATGGTGGCCGAACAGATGGCGCGCCTGCTGGATGACGTGGATCTGCTGCTGGTGCCCACGATGCGCGACGAGATGCTGGTGGCCGCCAATTTCACCGGGCATCCGGCGCTGGTGTTGCGCGCGGGTTTCGTCGAGATCGGCGAAGCGCGCAGCGACTGGGCGCCGGACTCGGCGCATCCGTTGCCGCGCTTCATGCCGCCGCGGCGCGTGCCCTATGGCGTGACGCTGATCGGACGCCTGTTCGATGAGGGCACGATCGCGCGCGTGGCGCTGGCGCTCGAGCGCAGGCTCGGCGTGGCCAGCGAGACGCCGCAGGGATTCTGAGCGCGGCGCTGTTATCGCATGTCAGGGGTGTTTGCCTGCCCCGTCCTCGGCCTGCAGTTTTTGCGCGAGTTTCTGCAGCGCATCCAGCGCCGGGATCCGCGCCGGCGCGAGCATCTGTGTGTGCGCTGCGGGCAGTATCCCCGGGCAGACGGTGGCAATCCAGCGACCATGCTGGGTAAAACTCTCGTCCAGAATCGGCGCGCCGGCGACCGTCAGCGATCCGTGACCCGTCATCGTCGCGCGATGCTGCACGCTGCGCGTGGTGCTGTACACCTGCACGATGTCCTGCGTGATTGCCCCTTGCGGCGAGGCGACCGTGTCGTGCAGATGCACGGTCGAGGTGTTGCCGGTGTTTCTCACCGACTGCGTGCCGTTGATCGGCGCCCCCTTGTCGGTGTCAATTTGGTAATTGTGCGGGTAGGCGACGAAGCCGCTGCGGGCATCCCAGCAGGCCTCCGATGAGATGAGGGCGTGCTGGTTCATGGGGCCGTGGACGTCGGACACGATGCGCCACAGGCCGGGCGCGACGAAAGGATCGTTCGCGATGGCTGTCCCCGGCAGAAAGGCACAGGCGAGCACGAACACGGCGGCGGCGAGAGGCGCGGACGACGGGATCATCAAGAAAGGCTCCTGCGCAGGGGGCTGACCGACAGCCGCGGCTGGCACGGCGTGCGATGTGGCGGCCCCGGCCCGATTCGAACGGGCGACCTTTCCCTTAGGAGGGGAACGCTCTATCCAGCTGAGCTACGGGGCCACGGTGGCGTGCCGGCGATTCTGCCATGCCGCGTGCGCTGCTGGCCGCATCCATGTTCGATGCGCATGTCCAATAAGCCAAAGGCCAGCGCTCGGGCTGGCCTTTGGCTTGGGTAACAAGTGGCGCGCCCGGAGAGATTCGAACTCCCGACCACCAAGTTCGTAGCCTGGTGCTCTATCCAGCTGAGCTACGGGCGCGCAGCCCGCGGGAAGGCAATGGCACGACCGGCGGGAACTGCGGATTATTCCTTCAAGTCACGATTGCGTCAACAGCACATCGAGCAAATTCACCGCGCGTGTCTTTTGCGCGCAGGCGCGTACGCACCTGTGCCGGACGCGCCGATGAAAAATTCCGCACGACGCGGAATTTTTCACAGCGCTGACGTCAGCCACGGGCCGTGGCCAGCGCAGGGTCGAGCGCATCCAGCGTCAGGTTGTCCACGGATACGCGCAAACGCGAGCCCTGCGTGTACCAGTCGCCCAGCACGATACGTTCGGCGGGCTGCGCGTCGAGCATGAAACGGTGCACGGCCGGGCGATGCGTGTGGCCATGGATCAGGCGTCGTACCCCGGCAGCGCGCATGGCGCTGGCGACCGCGGCAGCGTTGACATCCATCATCACCTCGGGGGTGTCGCGGGTGTGCGCGCGACTGCCGGCGCGGGCCTGCTCGGCGAAGGCGCGGCGCGCATCCATCGTTTGCGCAAGAAATTGCCGCTGCCACTCGGGTGCACGCACCTGGTCCCGGAACGCAAGGTAGGCATGGTCATCCGTGCACAGCGCATCGCCATGCATCAGCAAGGTCGGCACACCTGCGATGGCATGCACGCTGGCATCGTGCAACAGGCGCATGCCGCTGCGCGCGGCGTAATCCGGGCCGAGCAGGAAATCGCGATTGCCGGCAATGAAGAAAATCGGCACGTTCGCGTTGGCGAGATCACGCAGCCCGCGTGCGACGCGCGCAGCCAGTTCGCTGTCATCGTCATCGCCGATCCATGCCTCGAACAGATCGCCGAGGATGTAGACGGCCTCGGCGGCGCGCGCCTCCACGGCCAGGAAATGCTCGAACAGGCGCGTGATCTGCGGGCGCGCCGGGTCCAGGTGCAGATCCGAGACGAACAGGCAGGCCAAGATGCTCAGCCTGCCGGGCGTGCCGCGGCGGATCCGGCTTGCGCTGGCCTGCTGATCGGCAGTACCGCATGCGCGGGCAATTCGGTCATGCTTTCGATGACGGGCAGGGGATGTGGCACGTCCGCGGTGAACGGCCCCTGCGGTCCAGTTGGCAGCTTGCCGATCGCGTCGACCACGCCCATGCCCTCGATCACCTTGCCGAACACGGTATAGCCCCAGGTCGCGCCACTCTGGTCGCTGATGAAATCCAGGCGCGGGTTGTCCACCAGATTGATGAAGAATTGCGAGGTTTCCGAGTTCGGGTCGGCGGCGCGTGCCGCGGCCACCGTGCCGCGCAGATTGGACAGCCCGTTGTCCGCTTCGATCGCGATCGGCGGGCGCGTGGGCTTGGGCTGCAACTGGCGGTCGAACAGGCCGCCCTGGATCAGGAAGCCCTTGATGACGCGCTGGAACACCGTGCCGGCGTAAAACCCATCGTGCACGTAGGTGAGGAAATTGGCGACTGTTTTCGGCGCCTTGTCCGGGTACAGCTCGATGACGATAGCCCCCATGCTGGTCTTGACCAGCACCCGCGGTTGCGGTGCGGCGGCAACCGAAGCCGCATTGGCCGGAGTGCTGGTCGAAGCGGTGGCCGGCGATGTTGCAGGGCGCGCCGCTGGCTGCGCCAGGGCTTGGAGCGGCGCGGCAAGCAGGCAAAGCAACAGCAGGACACTGTTCAGCGGGCGAGGCGATCGATGTGACATGGCGGTTGGGCTTCGGGTTGATGTGTGTTGATGGTAGGTCGCTTGCATGATGACCGCTTCAGCTGCGTTCAAGTTCCAGTTTGATACCGAGTTCGGCCAGCAGCGCACGTTCCAGATCGAGGTCGGTAATCGTCAGTGGGTGCGCCTGTAGCCATGCGATGGGCAGCACAAGGTGCAGGCGTTCGCCCAGTGCTTGCAGGCGCAGCGATGGCAACGGTTCGGAGCGTCGTGCGCGGCGCATGAGTACCGCCAGGCGCAACAGGCTGGCGATGCGCCGCGCGAACACGCGCAGACGTGGTGGCAAGGCATTGAATGCGGCCTTGTCGGGCTTGCGCCGGTGCGATTCGACAATGCAGGCCAGCAATTGCTGCTCATCGCGCGAGAAACCCGGCAAGTCGGCGTGGCGCAAAATGTAGCCTGCGTGGCGATGGTGCTGGCTGTGCGCGATGGCGAGTCCGATTTCATGCACGCGCGCGGCCCAGTCCAGCCATTCGGCAGCGTTCTCGCCCAGGTCCCATTGCCCATCGATGGCTTGCAGCAGCGCCTGCGCGGTGGAGTCCACGCGCGCCGACTGCGCCTCATCCACGCCGTAGCGGCGCGCCAGTGCCTGAATGCTGGCACGGCGCGGATCGCTGCCCGCGGCGCGGCCCATCATGTCCCACACGATGCCGTCGCGCATTGCCGTATCGACCGCCAGCATGCGTTCGAGAGCGAGGTTCTCGAAGGCGGTTTCGAGAATCACCACGCCACCAGGAAAGACAGGCATGCGTTCTTCGGACAGCCCGGGCAGGTGCAGACGATCGACGTGTCCGGCCTGCAGCAGCACTTCGCGCAATCCCGCCAGCGCGGGCAGGGTGATGCCGTGCTCGCTCAGGCCCAGCCCCAGGACGACGGCCTCGATGACCTTGATCGTGCCGGAGGATCCAAAACATTCCTGCCAGCCGGTTTCGTGGTAGTCCATCGCGAACTGCTGCAGCAAGACGCCGATTTCCTCGCGCGCGTGCTGCCAGCGCTTGCGCGTGATCTTGCCGCCGTGAAAAAAACGCAGGCTCGAGGCCACGCAGCCGACCTGGATGCTTTCCGCGTGCAGCGGTTCGAGCTGATGGCCGATGATGAACTCGCTGCTGCCGCCGCCGATGTCGAGCACCAGCCGACGCTGGCGCGACGCCGGCAGGCCGTGCGCGACGCCGAGAAAAATCAGGCGCGCCTCTTCGCGACCGGAGACGATCTCGATGGGGTGCCCCAGCGCGCGCTCGGCAGGGCGCAGAAATTCCTGTGGATGCAGCAATTGGCGCAGTGCATTGGTGCCGACCGCGCGCACATGCTGCGGCGCCACCCCGGCCAGACGCTGGCCAAAGCGCGCCAGACAGTCCAGCGCGCGTTGCCGGTGTTCGGCATCGAGGCCGCCATTGGCATCCAGACCGGCGGCCATGCGCGTGGTCTCGCGCAGGCGGTCGATCACCCGCGGCACGCCGTGCTCATGGCGCGCGACGACCATGTGGAAACTGTTGGAACCGAGGTCCACCGCCGCCAGCAGCTCGCCATCCTGCATCTCACCGCCGGGGTGTCGGTTCACCAAGAATCTCCGGATCGGCAACCGCGCGATTCTGACATGGACGCGGCGGCAACGGTCGATCGACCGCCTCTCGCGGCCGCTGCTCGGGGCACCGCATGACTTGCGGCCAGTTCGATGCACGCAGGGTTTCCTGTACCCTACGGTACGCGGCATCCCGTCGCATGGTTCAACGACAGCGCCGGCCGGATCAGCGCGCAACATTTTCAGCGGGGAGCGGGCCCGGATGGGCGAAAACGAAACGGATCGCATGCTGGTGGAGCGCGTCCAGCAAGGCGATACCCGTGCCTACGATTTGCTGGTGCGCAAGTATCAGCACAAGATCGTGGCGCTGGTTTCCCGCTACATCAACGACTGGACCGAGTGCGAGGACATCGCGCAGGAAGCGTTTATCCGCGCGTATCGCGCCATTGGCTCATTCCGCGGTGAAAGCCAGTTCTACACCTGGCTTTACAAGATCGCCGTGAACACCGCCAAGAACCACCTGGTTTCGCAGGGCCGGCGCCCGCCCACCGACGACATCGCCATCGAGGACGCGCAGCACGTGCAAAGCGCCGAGGCGCTGCGGGACTGCGCCACGCCCGAACATGAATTGCTGCGGCAAGAAATTGAACAAACGGTGTTTTCGACAGTCCAAGCATTGCCCGAGGATTTGCGCATGGCCATCACCCTGCGTGAAGTCGAGGGCATGAGTTACGAGGAAATCGCCGAGGTGATGAACTGTCCGATCGGCACCGTGCGCTCACGGATTTTTCGTGCGCGCGAGGCCATCGAGCAAAACCTGCGCCCGCTGCTGGACGATCGTTGATCGACGGCTGCGGCTTGCCGGTTGCGCTTCCGCGATTCACGAAGGCGCGATTCACGAAGGCGCGATTCACGAGCCTGTTTGCAGA
>DZBX01000077.1:9218-11114 GCA_022730075.1 Rhodanobacter sp.
CGCGATTCACGAAGGCGCGATTCACGAAGGCGCGATTCACGAGCCTGTTTGCAGATGCATCACCACGTTCCACGGTCCGATCAAACAATGTCCAGCCATAAGCCGATGTCAGGTGCCGTCATGAGCCATGATCCTAGCCACGAGGAGCTGTCCGCCTTCATGGATGGAGAACTCGGTCGCGAGCCCGCGCGTTTCCTCCTGCGTCGGCTCGATCGCGACGCCGCGGTCATGCGGCGCTGGGGCGCTTGGCACATCGCGCGCGCCAGTCTGCAGCACGATCTGCCAGCCTTGACCAGCGCCGGTTTCGCGACGCGCGTGGCTGCGCGCATCGCGGCGCAGCCGCTGCCGGCGTCGTCGGGAACCCGGTGGCTGCGCTGGTCCACGCGTGGCGCCATCGCCGCTGCGGTCGCCGTGGCGGCCCTCGTGCTGATGCCGCCGCAGTCCGAACTCGGCACCATCGCCACCGATGCACAGCTCGCGGCAAACCCCGCACCGGCTTGGCTCAGTGCGCAGGCCGCGTCCAGCGCGGCTGAAACCTCCACAGCCTATCGCATGGTCGGCGCGCACCGCGACACCATGACCATGGTCGATCCGCTGGCTGCCGACAGCATGGAAGCCCGTGCCTTCCCACAGGATGGCGGCGTGTTGCCGTATCTGTTTTCGCCGCAGGAACATCATCGATACCAGCCAGTCGACGCGGCGGATCGCTGAGATCGCGCGCAAAGGCGCTGGACCGTATGTGGCCCAGCACCCGTCACCAAACGAGCTGCGCGGCCAGCGCATTGAGCCTTGACCGATGGCCCCAGGTTGGGGCGGTCGCCTGCTGTATCTCCGCGACGGTGCCGCCAGTCCGAGGCGGCCCACCGTGCGGCGAATGGAATACTCCGCGCTTGCCGAGATTGCGCCCATGATTGTGCTCCGGTGGCCGCGGTTCAACTCACAACCAGGGTTGCGCCGCATCAACGGACTTTCGGAGTCTGCTACGCAGGCAGTATCAGTCCGCGCAACTTTGCCGCCGAGCCAGGTACCCATTTCGAGATGAGGCAACCCGTCGTGCGGCGATTGGCGCCACCTTTCTCCGCAGCATGTGCGGCGAAAGACTTGCGTGTGCGGAGAATGCAGCTCATAATCTCCGCATGAATAGCGGCGATTACAAATACATCTGGCAGTCCAACGACTGGCCGAATTGGCACTTCGACCTGGCGGCACTGGCTGGGCCTATGGCTGAGGTCAGCCGCGCCCAAGGACTCCTGATGGGCCGTCTGGCCGACGTAGGCATGGCTCTGCGCGATCAGGCCAGCCTGGCGGCGCTTACCGAAGACGTGGTCAAGACCAGCCAGATCGAGGGTGAGCAGCTCAACGTAGAATCCGTGCGCTCGTCCATCGCCCGCAGGTTGGGCGTGGACATCGGCGCCCTGGCCCCGGTCGATCGACACGTCGAAGGCGTGGTCGAGATGGTGCTCGATGCCACGGCCAACTGCCATGCGCCGGTGTCGCGTGAGCGGTTGTTCGGCTGGCATGCCGCGCTGTTTCCTACCGGCTACTCCGGGCTCTCCAGGATCAAGGTCGGCGGCTGGCGCGACGATGCCAGTGGTCCGATGCAGGTGGTGTCTGGCCCCATCGGCCGCCAGCGTGTGCATTTCGAAGCGCCGCCCGCCGATCGCCTCGAGGCCGAAACCAGCCGATTCCTTGACTGGGTGAATGGCGCGTCGAACGAGCCGCCACTGCTCAAAGCTGGCCTCGGCCATCTGTGGTTCGTCACGCTGCACCCGTTCGACGATGGCAATGGCCGTATCGCCAGGGCCATCGGTGATCTGCTGCTGGCACGCGCCGACGGCAGCCCGCAACGCTTCTACAGTTTGTCGGCGCAGATCCAGCGCGAACGCAAGGCTTACT
>DZBX01000078.1 GCA_022730075.1 Rhodanobacter sp.
CCCATTGCTTCGCGTCCGGCCATCCATGGCCGGGCTGAGAGGCTGAAAAATTCACGGCCTCTCAGCGTTCGCGACGCACGCCCTTGAAGGGTGTCTTGTCGGTCGTTTTCACGTGCGTGATTCGGCCGTCGGCGGCGCGCTTCGCCCAGTTGCCGGCAGCCGTCTTGAACTGTGAGCGGTTGCGGAGGGCGCCGTTGCGATGGCCGTCGCCGGCCGGAGGATTGGTTGCCATGGCTACACCAAATTGAATGAACTACATTATCAAGCTGCACAATTCGACTGAAATATGCAAATATGATGTTCTGATTCTTAGGATTGCGCCATGTTGATCGAGCTCAGCGTCGCCAACTACCGCTCCATCCGCGATCGCCAGATCTTGTCCTTGGTGGCAGGGCCTGGCACTGAAATGCGAGGCCCCAACGTGGCCGATGCGCCTGGCGATCTCGCGCTGCTGCGCGTCGCAGCGGTCTTCGGGCCAAACGCCTCGGGCAAGAGCACGCTGTTCAAAGCCCTCGCTACGTTGCAGCAGATGGTGCAGTGGTCGGCCGTAGCCTTTCAGCAGGGCCAGCTGCTGCCGGTGGTGCCGTTTCGACTCGAGGCAGCGACTGAGGAGCAGCCCACCGAGTTCGAGATCCATTTCATCGCCGGCGATGGTGTTCGCTATCAATACGGAGTGTCGGCAACCGCCCGCCAAGTCCACGAAGAGTGGTTGATCGCCTATCCGCACGGCCGCGCGCAGCGATGGTTTGAGCGCACTCACGCAAGTTCAGCGAACACTGCGTGGAAGCTCGGCCCCAACTTTCTGGGTTCTGCCGCGCAGCGCAAGGTCTGGCAGGAGTCCACTCGCGACAACGCGCTGTTCCTCTCCACCGCCGTCCAACTCAACAATGAGCAGCTACAACCCGCGTTCCAGTGGCTGACGCAAGGGCTGATCGTGGTCGCGCCCGGCATAACCATGAATCCGATTTTGAGCCTGGAACTGTTGCGCACGGAGCCCGGCGCGCGCCGCATCATGGGCCTGTTGCACGCCGCGGACATCGACATCGATCATCTCGAACTCAAGGAAGAAGACGCTCCGCCTCCGCCACCCGGCATGGCGCGAATCGAAATCCGCTTGCCGGTGCCGCCAGGTTTTCCTTTGCAGTCGGCCCAGAACAAATTTCTGCGCGTAATGTCCTGGCACAAGCGCAAGGATGACGGCGAAGCCGTGGCCTTCGACTTCGGTGAGGAATCCGACGGCACCAGGAAACTGTTCGAGTATGCGGGTGGCCTGCTGCAAGCCATCGACCGTGGCGCCACGGTCTGCATCGACGAGCTGGACAGCAGCCTGCATCCACGCATTACCCGATTCCTGGTCGAGCAATTCCAGCCTTCGAACAACCCCAAGAACGCGCAGCTTGTCTTCAGCACGCATGACGTCACGCTGATGGACCCGGATCTGTTGCGGCGCGACCAGGTCTGGTTCATCGAAAAGGATGCCCAGGGCGGCTCGCGGCTGTATCCGCTGCTTGACTACTCGCCGCGCAAGGGCGAGGCGCTCGAGCGCGGTTACCTCAAGGGCCGCTATGGCGCCGTGCCCTTGACCGGCACACTGGAGTCCTGAGGTGGCGCGGCGCACACGCAGCGCGCACAGCCTGCGGCGCAAGCCTGGGCGCCGGGCGCCGCGTGAGATCACGTTGATCATCTGCGAGGGCGAGTCCGAGCGCGTGTATTTCGATGCCCTGCGCAACGCACTTCGTCTCTCCAACACGGAAGTTTCGTTTCCTTGCCCGCAGGGCTCGGCGCCGATCAACGTCGTGGACTGCGCCCTGCAAAAAGCCAGGGAGCCGGGCCGCTACGATCACATCTACTGCGTCTTCGACCGCGACGCCCACAGCACATTTGCCGACGCGCGTGTGAAACTTCAGCTTCATGCCAAGCGCGCACCTCTGCACGAGGCCATCTCGATCCCCTGTTTCGAAGTCTGGCTGTTACTGCACTTCGAGTTCACCGACGCACCGTTTGCCGATTGCGAAGACGTCATCCGCAGGCTCGTGCAGCATCTTCCCGGCTATACCAAAAACGATCCGCGCCAAGCGCCACCACTGCTTGATCGCCTTGAGCAAGCCATTCAAAACGCCCAACGCCTCGAGTCGCAGCGGGCGACGATCGGCGACAATCCCTGTACCTCGGTGCACCACCTCGTGCGGCATCTGCGCGACATCGCCGTGGATCACGACGTCTGAGCGCGAACCGTGTTTTCACGGTACGCCTGCAGCGCCCGCGCGGCGCGGCATGGGTGATGGCATCATGCGGCGCGGGGAGGCTCCATGAACGGATCGTGGCTCAAGCGGCGCGCGGCATGCTGGACCTGGCTGTCCGCGTGCGCGCTGGCGGGCATGCTGTTTGGCGCGCGTGGTGCCATCGCGGCGCCGGCATCCGCGAGCGCTTTCGGCACGCCGCCGCGCGCGCTGCTGCCGATCCCGCAATTTCGCGACTACGGCCGCCGCGAGGGCATGCCCGATGCCGGCACCTACATGGCCGTGCAGGACCACGCCGGGTTCATCTGGATCGGTACGCGCGATGGCCTGGTGCGTTACGACGGCGTGCATTTCAAGGTGTTCCGCCACGACACCAGCGATCCGCATTCGCTGCCGGGCAACGACATCTCGGCGCTGTTGATCGACGCCAGGGGAGGGCTGTGGGCCGGCGGCGAGGGTACCGGGCTGCTGCACTACATCCCCGGCTACGGTTTCCAGCGCTGGGTGCACAAGCCCGGTGATGCGCACAGCCTCGGCGCCAACGATGTGTTCGCGCTGGCGCAGGCGCCGGATGGCGCGATCTGGGTGGGCACCTACGCCGGCGGCCTGACGCGGCTGGGGCCGCACGGCCACATCACGCGGCTGCGGCACCGCAAGGGCGACGCGAACAGCCTGGCCTCGGATGTCGTGTTCAGCCTGCACGCCACGCCGGACGGGAACCTGTGGATCGGCACCCTGGCCGGGCTGGACGTGCGTCGCGCCGACGGGCGCATCCAGCCCGTGCCGTTTCCCGACGGCCAGCGCGCGGTGGTGCTGTCGATCGCCGGGCAGGGCGCCAGCCTGCGCGCAGTGACCACGCGCGGCCTGTACCTGATCGAGCATGCCGCCGGTGCCGCGCCGCGGGCGCTGCCGGTGCCCGGTGGCAACGGCATCTGCTACAGCAGCGTCACCGATGACGAGGGCGGGTTGTGGCTAGCCTGCAACGACGGCCTGCGTTACCGCGATGCGGCGGGGCGCTGGAGCGTGTACGCGGCGCAGCCGCAACTGCGTGGTGGCCTGCTGGAAGGCCGCATCATCGGCCTGCTGCGCGATCGCGAGGGCGGCATCTGGCTGAGCTCGAACAGTGGCGGTCTGGCCTATCTGCCGCCGGACTGGCGTGCCTTCAGCCTGTTCCGGCATCTGCCGGATGATCCGCGCAGCCTGCCCTACGGCGCGTTCACCGCCTTGTGCCGGGGCCGCGACCACAGCGTGCTGCTGGGCAACGCGCAGGGCTGGATCGGGCGTCTCGATCCGGCCACGGGCCGCGTGCAGAGCCTGCCGTCGCCGCTGTCGCGATCGCAGCGCGTCGACGCGCTGACCGAGGATGCGCGCGGCCGCCTGTGGCTCAGCGCGGGCGGCAACCTGTACGTGCGGCGGCGCTCGGGGCACTGGCAGAAGTCGGCATTGCCATGGCCGTTGACGCCCGGTTCTGGAATCGGACAGATCGTGCCCGCTGGCGCGCACGCGCTGTATTTCGCCGACCCGATGCACGGCGTCGGGCGCGTGGACCTGCGCACGCTGGCGGTCAGCGCGGTGGCGGTGCCCGGCCCCGGCACGGCCGAGCAGCAGACCGAGGCGCTGGCGCTGCACGACGGGCGCCTGTGGCGCGCCTCGCTGGCCGGGCTGGATCGCATGGATGCCGCCGGCGCATTGCGCCCCGTGCCGGGTGTCGCGGCGGGCGTGGTCGATGCCATCGCGTTCACGCCCGGCGGATTCTGGCTGGCGCGCAAGGGACGGCTGCAGGAGTACCGGCTGGGCGCCGATGGCCACGCGCGATTGCACGTCAGCATCGCCGCGGCGCAGGGCTGGCCGGGCGCGCGCGTGCTGGCGCTGGCGGTGGACGCCGCCGGGCGCGTGTGGGCCTCGACGCTGCGCGGTCTGATGCGTTACGACCCGCGCGACGGGCGCGTCGATCGCTTCGACGAGGAATCCGCGCTGACCGGGATGCGCGCCAGCGCGCCCGGTTTCGTGCGCGGCGCCGACGGCAGCCTGTTCACGGCGGTGCGCGATGGCCTGCTCGGTTTCGCGCCGCTGCGGCGTCCGCCGCCGGTGCCGGCGCCGCAACCGCTGCTGACCCGCATCGTGGCCAGCGGCGAGGGTCATGCGCAGGTGCTCGCGCCGGTCGCTGGCGTCGTGCGCATGGCCTGGCGCACGCGCACGCTCGCGGTCGGCGCGCGCGCGCTGTCCTACCTGAGTCCGGCACGCGTGCGCTATCGCTTTCGCCTGCAGCCGTGGAGCCGCGACTGGACCCTGGTGGGCGCCGATGGCGCGCTTAATTTCGGCCGTCTCGATCCCGGCACTTACCGGCTGGAGTTGCAGGCGCAGGTCATGTCGGGTGGTCCGTGGGGCGCGGCCGCGCCGCTGCGGATCGAGGTGGCGGCACCACCCTGGGCGACGCCGTGGGCATGGGCGGCTTACGTGTTGCTGGCGCTGCTGGCGCTGGCGACGCTGGCGCTGTTGTGGCGGCGGCGCCTGGCGCAGCAGCAGCGCATGCTGCTCGCCGAGGAGCGTCGGCGCGCGGCCGAGCAGGCCAGCGCCGGCAAGACGCGCTTCCTGGCCGAGCTGGGCCACGAGATCCGCACGCCGATGACCGGCGTGCTGGGCATGAGCGAGCTGCTGCTGGGCACCGATCTGGATGCGCGGCAACGCGGCTATGCGCAGGCCATCGCGCGCTCCGGCGGCCTGTTGCAAAAGCTGGTCAATGACGCGCTGGATCTGGCACGCATCGAGGCCGGACGCATGCAGCTCGAAATCGCCGCTTACGATCCGCTGCTGCTGGTCTTCGAACTGGCCGAAGCCGAGCGTCCGCTGGCGGCGGCCAAGGGCATGGATTTCCTCGTCGACATGCGGCCGGATGTGTTGCCGCATCGCGTGCTGGGCGATGTACTGCGCGTCAAGCAGATCCTGTTCAACCTGCTCGGCAACGCGCTCAAGTTCACCGTGCAGGGCGAGGTACGGCTGGGCCTGCACGTCGCCGACGGGTGCTTGTGCTTCACCGTCGCCGATACCGGGCCGGGCATCGACGCCGAGCTGCGCACGCGCCTGTTCCGCCGCTACGAGCAGGCCGATGGCCCGCAGCGCAGCGCCGGCAGCGGGCTGGGCCTGGCCATCAGCCGCGAGCTCACCGCGATGATGGGCGGCACGCTGCAGCTCGAATCGCAGCCCGGCCAGGGCAGCCGCTTCTGCCTGCGTCTGCCCTTGCAGCACGCGCCGGCGCAGCCTGCGCCCGCGACCGGCCTGGCTGGCGCCAGCCTGCCACCGCTGCAGCTGGCGCTGGTCGAGGACGATGCCACCGTGGTCGCCGTGTTGCGCGGCCTGCTCGAAGCGCAGGGGCACAGCGTGCGTTGCGCGGCCGATGGCCTCGCGGCGCTGAGCCTGCTGGACGACTGGCGACCCGATGCGCTGCTGCTGGACCTCGACCTGCCCGGGGTCGACGGGTTCGCGGTGGCGCGCATGTTGCGCGCGCGCGAAGGCGCGGACGCGCACCTGCCGATCCTGGCGATCTCGGCGCGCTCGGGCGGCGACGAGGCCGCCCTTGCCGCCGCGGCCGGGATGGACGGTTTCCTGCGCAAGCCGATCACCGGCGCGGCGCTGGCCGAGGCGCTCGCCACGCTCATGCAGCGTGATGCGTCACCGCGCGCCGCGCCCAGGTCCTAGACTGGCGGCCTGGAGGCTCGCGATGGTGATGAAGGAATGGCCCTGCCCCGGCAAGATGCATGAGCGCGTGCGCCTGCCCTTGTTGCTCTTGCTGCCGCTGGTCCTGGGCGCCTGTGCCGCGCAGCACGTGCGCCCCGTGCCCGCAGTGGCGGCGTTGAACGCGATCGAGCCGCATGCTGCCGCGCCGCGCGCGCCGGCGTCCGTCGCGCCCGCGCTGCGTGATGCCGCCGCCGCGTTGCTGGCCGGCGCGGCGCCGGCCGACTACGCGCACGGCAGCGTGCGCGCCGATGCCCATGGCGATCTGCAGGTCTACGTGCACGCCGCGGTGACGCCGGCGCTGGTCGCAGCGCTGCAACAGGCCGGCTTGCGCGGGGCCAGCGCGGTGCCGGCGCTGGGCGTGGTGCAGGGCTGGGTGTCGCCAGGCGACCTGGATGCGCTGGCGCGCGTGGCCGGCGTGGACGCGATCACGCCGCCGCGCTACGCGGTGACGCGCTGATCCGCGTCGGCCCGGGCCGGCGTGGCGGGCTCAGGGTGCCGCGGCGAACGCCGGGTGCACGATCAGGCGGTTGCGGCCCGCGGCCTTGGCGCGGTACAGCGCGGCGTCGGCCTGCTCGATCAGTTGTTCGGGCGACTCGATGGTGGCGCGCGTGTGGCCGGAGAGGCCGAGGCTGACGGTGATCGCCACCGCCACGCCGCGGGCGATGAACGGATCGGTTTCGACGCGGCGGCGGATGCGCTCGCCGATCAGCGCGGCCTCGCCCAGCGCGGTGGCCGGCAGCAACACCACGAATTCCTCGCCGCCCCAGCGCGCCAGCGTGTCGCCGGGGCGCAGCTCGGATTGCACGCGCTCGGCGAGGATGCGCAGACAGGCATCGCCGATCAGGTGTCCGTGGTGATCGTTGACCGACTTGAAGTGATCCAGATCCAGGAAAATCAGCGACAGCGGCGCGCCTTGCTGGCGTGCCTCGGTCAGCGCCTCGGCGATGCGCGCCATCAGTGCGCGACGATTGTGCACGCCGGTCAGCGGGTCGCGTTGCGCCTCGTCGCGCGCATCGTCGCGCTCGCGCCGCGCCTGCAGCGTCGACAGGCCCAGCCCCAGGGTGAGCACCAGGCTGGACAGCGCCAGCGCCGCCGGCAGGCCGAACTCCAGCCACCCCGGCAGCGGCCACTGCAGCAGCAATTGCAGCGCGCGCAGCGCGGTGAAGATCGACTGCGGGATCCACGCCAGCAGGAACACGCCGGCTGCCACGCTGCCGCGCCGCCAGGCCACGACCACCGCCACGATCGCGGCCAGCGCGCAGAGCAGGAACAGCAGGTTGCCGACATCCGGCTGCAGGCTGTTGTGCGCATGCCAGGCCAGCGGCAGCAGGGACGTCAGCGCCAGCAGCGCCCACGGCCAGCGCAGCCAGGACAGGACATGCGCCAGGCGCGGCGCGATGCGCCGCATCTCGCAGAACTCGATGATGAACGACAGCGCGAACGGCGTGCTCAGCGCCGCCACGAACCACAGCGCGCGGATGCCCAGCGGCTCCAGCCAGCCGGTGCCTGGCAACGAATACATGTCGCCGCTGGCGATCAGCAGATACAAAAACTGCGGCACCAGATAGCCCACGAAATACCCGTACAGCCGATCGCGCAGCGCCAGCCACAGCGTCAGCCCGACCAGGATCATGGTGAATTGCACCGACTCGAAGAAGGTCATCACGCGCACCCAGCCAACGTCGTCGACGTGGTAGGCCTCTTCCGGGTAGACCCGCGCGGAAAACGGCATGGGTTTCGTCGACGCGGACATGCGCAGATACAGGCTTTCGCCGGCGCGCAGATCGTGCGGCAACTCGAACACCAGCGCGCGCCGCGAGAAGCGCGCGTCGCGCGCGGCTTGCGCGTGGTGCTGCACCTGCGCGTCCCCGCTGCGCGGCAGGTACAGCGTCACCGGCTGGAACCGTGCGTTGCGGATCACCAGCAGCGGCGCGCTGTGCTCGCGCCAATCCGAGTCCAGGCGCAGGCGATACCAGCGCGCGGCGCCTTGCGCGAAGCGCAGCGCGTCGCCGGCCACCGGCTGGAACGCGGCGTCGAACAGGCCCGCGCGCACCGCGTCGGCGGCAGGATCGGCGCCCGCCGGCAGCGCCGCGTAGCGCAGGTCTGCAGCATCCCGTTCAGTGGCATGGACATGCGCCAGCGCGCCCTGCGCGGCGATCAGCAAGGCGAGCGTGGCCAGCGCGGCCAGCAGTCGTTTGCCCGTGATGCCGCTCATTACATGGATATTACGCCGTGTTCATGGCATGCCCAAGTCGGCGCGCGCCGGGTGCGACCGCGCGCGATCAGGGCATCGGCGGCGGTCCATCGTCTGCACGCGCCGGGCTCGCGCTGCGCACGTAAATTTGCGCCTCGTACAGGCTGGGGTACGGGGTATAGCGCGCCAGCGTCACCTGCAGCAGATAGGCGATGGCCACCGCCAGCATGGTCGGCGCCATCAGGGTGTAGCCGCCGGTCATCTCGGCGACCATCACCGTGGTCGCCAGCGGCACGCGCGCCGCCGCGCCGAACACCGCGGCCATGCCCACCAGCGCCATGCCGGCAACCGGCTCGTGGCCGATGCCCAGCCGCTGCAGCAGCAGCCCGAACGCCGCGCCCAGCAGCGCGCCGATGAACAGACTGGGTGCGAACACGCCGCCCGAGCCGCCCGAGCCCACGGTCAGCGCCAGTGCCACCACCTTGAACAGCGACAGCAGCAGCAGCAGCAAAATGCCCGCGCCCAGCGTGCCCTGCACCGCCAGCTGCATGATGCCGTAGCCGCCGCCGAGAATCTGCGGAAAGACCAGCGCGATCAGGCCCACCAGCAAGCCGCCGATGGCCGGCTTGATGTGGTTGGGCAGCGGCAACTTGCGAAAGCCGTCGCGCACGCCATAGAAGACATTCGGCAGCAGCGTGCCCATCAAGCCGCAGACGCCGCCCAGCAGCGCGTACCACAGCAACTGCTGGGGGTGGTCGAAATCGACGTGCAGCGGCACGTTGAACAGCGTGCCCCAACCGGTGAACAGACAGACCACCGCATAGCCCACCGCCGATCCGGCCAGGGTGAATGGCAGCGCGCGGCCCTCGAAGTGCAGGCCCGCATACAGCACCTCGACGGCGAAGATGGCCGTGCCCAGCGGGCTCTTGAAGATCGCCGACAAGCCCGCCGCCATGCCGACCAGCACCATCAGGCGTTTTTCGTCGTCGCTGAGCCGCAGCAGCCGCCCGAGCAGCGAGCCGATGCCCGCGGCGATCTGCGCGGTCGGTCCCTCGCGGCCCGCCGCGCCGCCGGAGCCGATGGTGATCGCCGAGGCGATGCTCTTGACCACGATCACGCGCGCGCGGATGTAACCCTTGAGCTGATGGAACGACTTCACCGCCGAGTCGGTGCCATGGCCCTCGGCCTCGGGCGCGAAACCGTACACCAGCAGGCCGGCGATCAATCCGCCCAGCGTGGTCGACAGCAGAATCCAGAGATTCCAGTGTGCCGCACGCGGCAAGGCATGCAGATGCGTCGCCTGCGCGATGTCGAGCGGATACACGCCGGCAAGCGTATTGAGAAAGCCGCGCTGCGCCAGCGCCAGCATGTCCAGAAAGACCACCGCGCCCAGCCCGCCGACGATGCCCAGCAGCAGGCTGAGCAGCAGCATGCGCCATGGCCGCGCGTAGGCGTCGTTGCCCATGGCGCGGGGTCGCAGGGAGGGCAGGTGTGGCTTGTGCATGTCAGGGTCCAGGTATCCGACTGTTTCGCGCGGCAAACATTCACTTCTGCGGCGAACCCGCCACAGCGATCACCCGACCTGGGCAGCACAGTGTTGACGGCACGTTGCTGCCGGCCTCACTACCATGCGATCTCGTCATCATCGCTTCGAGGAGATCGATCATGCAAACACGTCGCCTGGGCCGCAACGGCCCCGAGGTTTCCGCGCTGGGCCTGGGCTGCATGGGCATGAGCGATTTCTACGGCAGCCATGACGATGCCGTTTCCGAAGCCCTGATCCGCTCGGCGCTGGATCGCGGAGTGAATTTCCTGGACACCGCCGACATGTACGGCCCGTACACCAACGAGCAGTTGCTCGGTCGCGCCATCAAGGGGCGTCGCGCGCAGGTGTTCCTGGCCACCAAGTTCGGCATCCAGCGCGACCCGGGCGATCCGACGCGGCGCGGCATCAACGGCCGTCCCGAGTACGTGCGCAGCGCCTGCGACGCCAGCCTCAAGCGCCTGGGCGTGGAGCATATCGACCTGTACTACCAGCACCGCGTCGATACCGGCACGCCGATCGAGGACACCGTCGGCGCCATGGCCGATCTGGTGCGCGCCGGCAAGGTGCGCTACCTGGGCCTGTCCGAGGCCGGGCCGGAGACGCTGGCGCGCGCCTGCGCCGTGCATCCGATCACCGCCTTGCAAACCGAATACTCGCTGTGGACGCGCGACCCGGAAGACGGCGTGCTGGCCGCCTGCGCGCGCCTAGGCGTCGGCTTCGTGGCCTACAGCCCGCTGGGGCGCGGCTTTCTCACCGGCGCCATCCGCAGCGTGGATGACTTCGAGGCCGACGACTATCGCCGCAACAGCCCGCGTTTCCAGGGCGAGAATTTCCAGAAGAATCTGCAGCTGGTCGAGCAGATCCGTGCACTCGCTGCGGCCAAAGGCTGCACGCCCGCGCAACTCGCGCTGGCCTGGCTGCTGGCGCGCGACCCGCACATCGTGCCCATTCCCGGCACGCGCCGTCTGGCGCGGCTGCAGGAAAACCTCGGCGCGCTGGATGTCGTGCTCGATGCCGCCGAGCTGGCGCGCATCGACGCGCTGTTTCCGCCGGATGCCGCCAGCGGCCAGCGCTATCCCGAGGCGATGATGCGCAGCGTGCGCAACTGAGCGGCGGTGAATTTTTCAGCCTCTCAGCCCGGCAGGAAAAGATACAGCGCATCGTTGTGCGGCCTGTCGCTGCCGGATCAAGCGCATGGATGCGCGATTCTGGAGACACTGGAGCGGTTTGCAAAACCGCTCCGGCACAAGGATGTGCCGCCGCGACGAGCACG
>DZBX01000235.1 GCA_022730075.1 Rhodanobacter sp.
CCAGTTCGACGTTCCAGCGACGCGCGTACAGCGCCGACAGATCATGCTTGCTGACTTGGCCGTGATCGACCATCGTGGTGACCAGCACCTGATGGGCGACTTTGACTTCCCGCAGCGTGAGTTCATCGGGGGCGCGCGCGTACTGCTCGGGCGTCATCCACTCCGGCCGGGCCGCGGGTTTGGGCCAGCGCACGATGTGATCGCGCGCGCCCAGCGACTGGCCGCGTCGAAAGTCGGTGAGGCGCGATCCGTTCTGCTCGAACAGCCCATCCACGCCTGCGGCCATCAGCGTGGCGACCAGGAAGTAGTTGCAGTACAAGGCATCGGCGAGCATCACCTCGCCGGGACGAAAACCCTCGAGCAGGCCGCGCACCAACCCGAGTTCGCCAGTGCCTTTGCCGCGGTATGGCCCTATCGCTGCGTCCAGCGCCGCGCCGGTGGCCAGACAAATCACCATGACCAGACGCGCCAGCGGAAAGCCGACCCCGGGCGCTTGCGTGCTGGGCTGGGGATACAACGCCTGGTTCTCCGGGGTATCGGGCATCGACAGCCCGGTGCCATCCACCAGCTTGACCGCGCGCCCGCGCCAGCACCATGGCGCCAGCGCCTTCTGGCTGAGCAGGCCGCCGGTCTCGCGCGCCAGCGCGCTGACCATCTCCACTGGCAGCCGCTGGCGCGCCCGGCAATATCCGCCGGTGCGCACGCTGCACGGGTGCAGGCCATCGGCCGCGCGCTGCGCCGCCCAGCCGTTGACCGCCTTCTGGCACGAGCCATCGGCCTCCAGCACCTGACGCATGAACATCGACAGCGTCACCGTCGGCGGATACAGCCGCTCGCGGTGCTCGGGCAGCAGCGCTTCCGTCGTATCGAGCAATTCTGCACTCGTCAGCACGTTGAAGAACTCCACCGCCCGGGTCGATCTGGCCCGGCGTTCAATGCTGCGGCGACGTTGATGCAAAACGCTTCGGGCATTACGATCCATGGTGGCTGGCCTTCGGAAAGATGGTCTGGGTGCGTCGAAAACAACCATCCTATCGATCCTTGGGTCAGCCAACTCCCTTCCGCCTTCAGGCCCAAGCACTGACGCGCCGCGCTGGATGCCGAATGGCTAAAGTAAGTGCCATTCGTTCTAAGGTTGAGCTGTCGCAGCACTGCGCGCACTGCGGCATCGGACACACTGAAATGCTCGGCTATATCCGCGACGGCTTCCGCAGTGGTCTTGCGTTGCTTGCGCAGGTAGCAGAACCCTTCCTCGACGTACAGCGGGTTCAACCTTGGCGCTGCACCGCGCGGGCGCGCAGGTGGCTTGCGGTTGTGCGCGATCCATCGCAGCGATTTGGCGACGAACACCCGGTCATGGTGCGTCAGTGGCTCGCCCCGTTCGATGCGCTCGGCCAGTTCTTGCGACTCGGCCTGTTCCTTGTCGTACTGCGCGCGCTGTAGCTCATAGGGCACCACGCAAGGAATTACGTCCGACTTTGGCTTGCGCATGGCTGGCCTTCCCCAGCCCTTCAAAGGATCGCCACGGCAGCCGGTGAAGGTGGCCGGCGTTCGGGGATCAGCCTAGCCGTGGCGAAGTCGATCAGACTGCAACGTTCGCAGTGATCGGGCGCACCTTCGCGCGGAATCGGCGTTGTGCCTGCCACATGTCGAAGTTCGCTTGCATCGCGTACCACGTGCCCGGCGTGGTGTTCAGTGCCTTGGCTAGCCGCAAGTCCATATCGGGGCTGATCCCTGCCGCACTGTTCAGCACGCGCGAGAGTGCCACCCGGCTTACGTTCAGGCGCGCGGCGGCCTCGGTCACGGTGACGCCTTCCAGCCATTCGCGCAGCACTTCGCCGGGGTGCGGGGGATTGTGCATCGCTGTCATGGTGTAGCCCTCAGTGATAGTCCTGATAATCCACCAGCACGGCGTCGCCATTCTGGAACGCGAACGTCAAGCGCCAGTGGCTATCCACCCAAACCGCCCAGTGATCGGCCAGTGTCCCTTTCAGTGGGTGCAGCTTCCAGCCAGGGGCAGCCATATCGGGCGGCCCTTGTGCCACGTCAAGCCGCCCAAGTTGCAGCCGCAGGCGCTTGCCATGCTTCGCTTGTATGCCTGCGGTGGTGCCCGTCCGGTAGAACGCTTCGACGCCTTTGTGCCGGAAAGAGCGGATCATGCGCGCAGCGTATCGCGTGGCGATACAAGACACAAGCGGCCCTCAGCGGACAGCCTCGGACTATTGCCCGCGCTTGATCGGCACCACGTCGGCGCCTTTGCGCAGCCCGTCCAGATAGTCGGCCCATGCCTGCATCATCTTGACGCGCTCGG
>DZBX01000236.1 GCA_022730075.1 Rhodanobacter sp.
AGCGGCAGGTACGCGGGACCGTGCCCCAATGGCCACGTTTCCACATCGAATGCGCGGCTTACCGGTCCGGATCGATGACAGCCTGCATCAGCGCAGTCTCGCTCAGAGGTGCACCCAGCGCGCGCGCGCGTTTCTCCCAGCCGCGCACCGCTGCGCGCACATGCTCGGCCACCGCGCCTACGGCCTTCTTCGAGAGGCGGTAGTAGTCGGCCGTGGCCAGCAGCAGGCTCGAATCGGGTGACGGATCCTGGTCGTCGATCGCAAGCACGTGATGATCTTTGTCTGGGTTCGGATTGACATCGAATGCCGGCGACAGTTGCCAGCCATCGCCCGCCCGCAGGAAGCCGTGATTGCGCAGGTGATCGTCGTGGTTGCCGATCAGGATGTTGAAGAGGACTCGCCGGAACAGCTGTTCAAGGTCGCGCGCAATCTGCGTGGAGGTGCCGCTGGTCTCGATGACCTGCACGAGGTCCAGGTAGCTGTGGCCCTCGCTCTCGGTGACGTCCAGCTGGGTCATCGCCGACGAGAACATGCGGCGCGAGGCCGGGGTGCGATCGAAGCGCTGCACTGCGTAGGTGTGACCACGGTCCGAGAACTGCATCAGCCGTGCCTCGGGCATGTCGATGCCCGCGTCGAGCGAGAGCTGGTAGGTCAGAAACTCCCACAATCCCACGTCGATACGGTCTTCGTTGGACGGGAACTTGGCCAGCCACAGCTGTCCAGCCTGGTCACGGAAACTGGCTTTTGGTCGGGCGCCGCCGAGTGACGCGCCGGGCGCCACGATCTGCTTGATCCAGCGGACCATCTCGTCGGACAGGTCGGCATTGCCGCGCTCCACGTGCGCGGCAATGCTTTCGAGCTGGCGCAGCTCGGTGATCGGCGGGGCGCTGAGCGTGCGGTCGTCCACGTAGCGCGCGGACTCTGGATCCACCAGACGCAGCGCTCCCATGCGGGACTCATCATTCACGCCTACCAGGTAATCCCAGGCGTGCAGGTTGCGCGCTTTGCGCCCCTCTTCGCGCGCCTCGATCGCCTCGCGGCGGTCCATCAGGCGCTTGCCCCAGCGATCAGGCGAGCAGTCCTGAAAAGCACCCGACAGTTGGTTGGCGCCAGCCCTCGCATACTGCTGACCAGCGCCGAAGTACAGCTCGTGGTCCAGCGGGAACCCCGCCACCGGCCCGTCGCTGGCCAGCCAGCTGGGGTCGTACTCGAAGCTGATCGTCTCCCCCGCCCTGCTTGCCGTCTTCGACAGGTGACCGACAAAGGCCGAGCCGCCGAGAGACTCGTCGTCGATCCAGACGTCCAGACGGTTCACGGCTTAGGCTTCCGCGGTCGCGGCGGCTTCGGCGACACTGACGGGGTGAGGAGCAAGGGAGACGCAGGCGGCGTCTGGGCAATGGGCGGCAGCCGCGGCGCGGGGGTGGTCCGTATGCGGGGCGGGGCATTGGTGCGCCGGAGTGCGTTGTCCTGCAGCTCGCGCCCGAGGGTGTCCTGCGCGGCAATCAGGTCGATATCGCCGGCCAGACCGAGCACGGTAAGCACTCGCAGCACGGTTGCCAGACTGGTCGACGGGTCGCCGTTCTCAAGCTTGGCGATGGTCGGGACGCTGACCCCCACGCGTTCCGCCATCACCTCCTGGGTCATCGAGCGACGCATCCGGGCGGCGCGCAGGCGCTGGCTCAGCGCCTCGATCTGGCGCTGTACGTGGGGATGGGTTGGTGGAACTCGTTTCGCCATACCAAATTAAATTACAGTTTTCGGCCGGAAACGCAAGTTAATTTTGTATTTCGCGACTTATCGGTTCAGGTTTGCGGGTGTTCTGCGTGCCCGGTCGCGGGTGGCGACGATGCGGACCGGGCGCTGCCCCCCCCGGCGGAAACGGCGTTCCGCGCCCGGCGCGCCTTCGTGGAGATCTTCCCGATGGGCGCGCTGGGATCCGCCTCGGCAGACCCGATTGCACAACAGCTCGTTTTTGCCCGCTGCGCGGTTGAAGAGCTACATGGCCTGTAAGGCGCTCCGCGATCCGCAGTGTCGCAAGAGTGCTACACGATCCTCAGTGCCACCGACGCAACGCAAGATGCGTAAGGCTTATGCCACCTCGTCGGTCCAATCCATCATCGGCGCCACGCATAGGCGCCATGGGCTTGAAATCCGCGCCGTTGCTTGGTTTGCGGCCTGTTTCTGCGGTTGCACTTGCGGCGTATTCGGTGGCATCTTCCGCGCGCAAACCTTCCCGCTTGTTTGTCGCTGAGCGCAGCGAAGGATCCCGCACCTCGGCGAACCACCACGCCCAGATCCTTCGGGC
>DZBX01000237.1 GCA_022730075.1 Rhodanobacter sp.
CGCCAGCGTGCCGACTGGCTCATGGGCATGAACGCCTCCATCGCCCTGAGCCGCAACCTGCAGGCCTGCGGCGTGCAGGGCGCCTGGAGCGTGGGCCGCGTGCAGACCCCGACCCTGGCGCTGCTCGTAGATCGGCAGCGCGACATCCAGAACTTCAAGCCGCGCGATCATTACCAGGTGCAGGCCGCCCTCGACGGCGACATCCGCGCCCTCTGGCAGATTCCCGAAGACCTGCAAACCGAGGATGGCCTGCTTCTGGACAAGTCTGCCGCCGAGGCCTGCGCCCAGGCGGTGCAGGGCCGGCGCGCGACCGTCTCCGCTTTCACCCGCAAGGCGGGCGAGCGTCAGGCGCCGATGCCTTATGCCCTCAGCACTCTGCAGAAGACGGCCAGCAGCCGTCTGGGACTGTCCGCCAAGGACACGCTGGCCGCGGCGCAGAATCTGTACGAAGCCAAGCTCGCCAGCTACCCGCGCTCCGACTGTCCCTGGCTCCCCGCCGAAATGCACGTCGCCGCCGCGCAGATCATTCGCGCCCTGGGCGCAGCGGACATCGCTGGCATCGACCCTGAACGCCGTCATCCCGCCTGGAACACCGCCAAGGTCGAAGCCCACCACGGCATCATCCCCACGGGCCGCAGCCTCGCCGAGGCATCGGGCCTGTCCGGGAACGCCAAGGCGGTGTACGGCCTGCTGCGCGAGTCCTACCTGCGCCTGTTCATGCCGCCGGAAACCTTCGAGACCCGCGAAGCCCTGTTCACATTCCCGGGCGGCGAGCGCTTCAAGGCGAGCGCCCGCATCGTGCAGGAACCCGGCTGGACGCAGCTCGGGCAAGGTGACAGCAGCGCGGAAGACGGCGAGCCCGAACAGCCCGCCAGACTGCCCATCCTCACCGAGGGCCAGCAATTGACCTGTGAATCCGCGCAAGTGCAGGCCAAGCGCACCAGCCCGCCCAAACCTTACACCGACGGCACGCTCATCGCCGCCATGACCGGCGTGCACAAGCTGGTCACCGACTCCAAGCTCAAAGCCCGTCTGAAGGAGACCTCCGGGCTGGGCACCGAGGCGACGCGGGCCTCGATGATCGAAGTCCTGATCGCCCGCGAATACGCTGAGCGCAAAAAGAAAGAGATTCACCCGACCGAGCACGGCGTGCAACTCATTGACATGCTGCGCAAGGTCGCCCCTGACCTGGCCGACCCCGGCACGACTGCGCTACAGGAAGACGCGCTTGCGGCCATCGCCAGTGCCCGCAGCACCTTCGACGAATTCATGACGGCCCAGATCGACGCCGTGCGCGAGTCCACCCAAAAGCTGTTGGGCGGCCAACTCGGTGCAACGCCCGCCATTCTCCATGCCTGTCCCGCCTGCGGCGGCGGCCGCTGCGCCCAGCGCACCAGTAAGGCCGGGGCGACCTATCACCGCTGCCTGGATTGCGACGCCGCATTTGGTGACGACGGCGGCAAACCCGGCAAGCGCTTCGAGGACAAGCACCAGAGCGAGGGCGCAGCGGCCAAAGCGCCCGCATCTGGCCCGAAGTGCCTGAGCTGCAAGAAGCCCACTTTCAAGAATGAGACCAAGACCGGCAAGCCCTACTACCGCTGCGGCGGGTGCAAGGGGGCCTGGTGGCCGGATCGAAAGGATGAAGGCAAGCTCGGGACGAAGTGGGAAGAGAGGGCGGGAGCCCGAGCGTAAAACCTAGAATCGACCTATGTCCCAATCACTAGCCGCGCTGCTAAAGCTCATAGACACCCGCAAGGCGCAGCTCGACGCCCTGCGGCCGCTGCCGCCAGCAACGGTCGCCAGTCTGCATGACAAACTGGCGCTGGAGTGGACCTACAACTCCAACGCCATCGAGGGCAACACCCTGACGCTGCGTGAGACGCAGGTCGTGCTCGAAGGCATTACCGTGGGCGGCAAATCGCTGAGGGAACACCTCGAAGCGATCAATCATCAGGAAGCCATCGGGGCGGTGGAATCGCTGATCCAGTCGGGCAAGCAGATGACCGAATGGGACGTGCGCGGCATCCACCAGATCGTACTCAAAGGCATAGCCCCGGAGCATGCCGGGCGCTACCGCACAGAAAACGTCGCCATCGTAGGGGCGAGTCATACGCCGCCCGCCGCAGTGCAAGTGCCCGAGCGCATGACCGAACTGATACGGTGGCTCGACAGCCCGCCATCGCATGGTCTGCACCCCGTGGCTCGCGCTGCGGAATTTCATACCCGCTTCGTCGAAATCCACCCGTTCGTTGACGGCAATGGCCGCACCGGAAGACTGCTGATGAATGCCGTGCTCATGCAGGA
>DZBX01000238.1 GCA_022730075.1 Rhodanobacter sp.
TCGATCACCGGCACGTCGTGATAATTGCCGATGTCCGGCACCTGGGCTTCGATCAGCGAGGACATGCATGCTCCTGCATTCGGCAATGTGCGAGCGCTGATTGTCGCGCAATGCGCCACGCGCGTCATGCTTCATGCGTCTGCCACCTGCTGCCGCAGAGTCACCGATGGCCCCGCTCCCTGAGGCGATCCGGGGCATGGTGGCAGGCCACGCGGTGGTGTCGGGAGCGGACGAATCAGTCCGCGCCGCGCGTCACGGATGCGCGTTTGATCAGCAGCTCGCGTTGCGGGAATGGAATCGAGATGCCCGCAGCATCCAGGGTTTCCTTCACACGGCGCGGCAAGTCCCGTTGCAGCGGCCACCAGTCGGCGCGCTGCGCCCAGGCCCACAAGGTGAGATCGACCGTGCTGTCGCCCAGCGCAGCGACATGGACCGATGGCGCCGGCTCGCTGAGCACGCGCGCATCCGCGACCAGCATTTCGTGCAGCACCTGCAGCGCACGCGCGAGATCATCGCCATAGCCGATGCCCACCTGTACCTGCGCGCGGCGCGTGCCGCGGCGGTTGTAGTTGACGATCGCGTCGCCACCGACCTTGGCGTTGGGGATCACCGCCACGCGGTTATCGGCCAGCACCAGCGTGGTATGCATCAGGCTGATCGCCTCGACACTGCCGCTGTAACCGCCGGCGTCCACCCAGTCGCCGGTACGGAATGGCCGGAACAGGATCAGCAACACGCCCCAGGCGAGGTTCGATAGCGAGCCCTGCAGCGCCAGGCCGATGGCCAGACCCGCCGCGCCGATCGCGGTCACCAGGGTGGCCGTCGGCACGCCGACGAACTGCAGCGCTGCCGCGACGATCAGCACGATCAGCACGCCGTAGAGACCATTGCGCAGGAACGGCACCAGCGTCGGCTCGACATGCGCGCGGTCGAGCATGCGCCTGATGAGGTTGGCGATGCGTCCCGCCAGCCACAGGCCGATGACGAACAACAACAGTCCCAGCAGCAGCTTGAGGCCAAACCGGATGCTGTCGTGCGACAGGTTCGTCAGGTCGAAGTAGCGCAGCAGATCCTGCATGGCGGGCCGGTCGGGGCATGGGACCTTGCAAGCCTAGCAGGCCGGCCACGGCCAACGGCCGCCAGCGCGCTCGGCCCACATTGCGTCGACCGCGACGCATGCGTGCGGCAGATCACAGTCTGGCGCCGTGGCGGCAACCGATTGCCGCCGCCGGCTCAACTTTGCCGCCCTCTTGCCGCTGCGAAGGCGTGCCGATCACCGCCGCGAGGAAGCCTTGCCATGCCCAAGCACTCCCACCCTGACGGTACTGCCCACGGCTCACGGCCTGGCGTCTGGCGCCACTGGACCCCGCGCATCGGCGCCGTGATGCTGGCACTGAGCCTGAGCGCCACGCCCGCGCTGCGGGCAGCGCAGACGCAGCTCACCATCCGCCTCACGCCAGGCGCTGCCGCGATCATCGCCACACTGCAGCAGGGTCGGCCACTGCCCGTCGTGCTGGCCAGCATGCCCCAACCCGGTTCGGAGCGTGCTTTCATGCAGGACTGTCACGCCGAAGGCGGGGCTGCGGAAATCCGCCGCAACGACCCCGACGAGCGCGTTTGCCTGTGATGCGCGGATGCCAGCGCATCGACGCTTACGCTGCAGCGCAATAAACTGCGCGCTTCCCCGTCAATCGAGTAATGCCCATGGGTCTGGATCTGGTTCCCGCCGGCAGCGACGTGCCGCATGAAATCAACGTCATCATCGAAATTCCCAAGGACGCCGAGCCGGTGAAGTACGAGGTCGACAAGGCCTCGGGTGCCATCTTCGTCGACCGCATCCTGTCCACGCCGATGCGTTATCCGTGCAATTACGGCTACGTTCCGCACACGCTGTACGACGACGGCGACCCGGTGGATGCACTGGTGATCCTGCCGCTGCCGTTGGTGCCGGGCTCGGTGGTGCGCTGCCGCCCGGTGGGCGTGCTGCGCATGACCGACGAAGCCGGCAAGGATTTCAAGATCGTCACCGTGCCGATGCCGAAAGTGTTCGCCGGCTACGCCCACGTCGAGGATATCGACCAGGTATCCGAGCACTGGAAGGAACGCATCGGCCACTTCTTCGAGCACTACAAGGATCTCGAAAAAGGCAAGTGGGTGAAGCTCGACGGCTGGGACGGCGCCGAGGCGGCGCGGCGAGAATTGCTGAGCTCGCAGCAACGCTACGAGACCAAGCACGCCAAAGGCTGAGAGGC
>DZBX01000079.1:0-3977 GCA_022730075.1 Rhodanobacter sp.
GACGGCACGAGGGAATCCTGTCAAACGTCGCGAACGCGCGCCGAAGACGCCAACGCGTTGCGTGCGTCAGCTCAGTGCACGCGCTCGACGCGCACGCTGTTCGAGCAACCCTGGATATACATCAGCCAGCTGCCCAGCAGCATGGGTTTGATGGTGATCTTCGGATCCTGCGTGGTCTGGCAACTCCAGCTGCTGGACTCGGATACCTGCCAGACCTGACCGTTGGCCAGGGAAAACTGCGTGTGGCTGTCCCAACCCGAGAAACGGCCGGGCAGCCTGGACTCGACGGTGACGCGCGGCTGGTCGATGGGACGACGGTAACCGAACTGGTTGGCCGGACCCACCACCACGGGCGCGGCGGCAGCGGGCGCGCCGGTGCTGGCGATGCCGACGTGGCTGCGCAGCCAGGCATTGAGAAAGTGCAATTGTTCGGGACTCAGCTTGTCCAGCCCGGCCTTGTTGAAATCCGCCGCGGACATGCGTTCCTGCAGCGAGGAGAATTGCTGGGCGTGGACGGTGCCGGCGACAGCCAGGGCCAGGAGCAGGGGCAGGGCGAGAATTTTCATGCCGCGCATGCTAACAGGATGCCGCAGCTCTGCCGCCATCCGGGCAGGCGCGCGCTAAGCTGGAACCATGCACAGCGAGGCCATGGCTGCATCGACATCACGCTGGTGCGGTGCGTCCGCGCCGGCGTCGCTGCGCGCCGCATGCGCGGCGTGGCAGGCGCACGGCGGCGTACCCGCGCAGTCGGCGGAAATGCTGGAGATCCTGGCGCCGCTGGATGCCGACCCGGATACCCTGGCCGCGGCGCTCTGGTACGACCTCGCGCGCCGCGCGCCGGCGGCCTGGCAGGACGCGGCGGCGCAACAGTCCGAGGTGTTGCGACGTCTGGTCGAAGGCCAGCATGCGGCCGAGAAGGTCTTTTCCCTGCACGCCGATGCGCCGGCGCGCGAGCACACCGAGGGTCTGCGGCGCCTGTTGCTGGCGATGGTGCGCGATTTGCGCGTGGTGTTCATCCTGCTGGCGCGGCAGTTGGCCGAACTGCGCGCCGCGGCGCGCCTGGCGGAGCCGGCGCGGCTGGCGCTGGCGCGGCAGACCGCCGACCTGCACGCGCCGCTGGCCAATCGTCTCGGCATCTGGCAGGTGAAGTGGGAGCTTGAGGATCTGGCTTTCCGCTACCGCGAACCGGACACTTACAAACGCATCGCGCACCTGCTCGACGAGCGCCGCGATGATCGCGAGCAGTGGATCAAGGTCGCGCGCGCGCAGCTCGAAGTGGCGCTGCGCGAAGCGGGCGTGCGCGCCGAGGTCGCCGGACGCCCCAAGCACATCTATTCGATCTGGAAAAAAATGCAGCGCAAGGAGGTCGGGTTTTCCGACCTGTACGATATCCGCGCGCTGCGCGTGCTGGTCGAGGATGTATCCGCCTGCTACAGCGCGCTGGGCGTGGTGCATCAGTTGTGGGCGCCGATCCCCAGCGAGTTCGACGATTACATCGCGCGGCCCAAGCCCAACGGCTATCGCTCGCTGCACACCGCGGTGATGGGTCCGCGCGGGCGCAACCTCGAGGTGCAGATCCGCACCGCCGAGATGCACCGCGCCGCCGAACTGGGCGTCGCCGCGCACTGGCGCTACAAGGAAGGCGGCGGCGGCGACGCGGCGTTCGAGGCGCGCATCGCGTGGATGCGGCGCCTGCTGGAGAACCGCAGCGAGGACGACGGCGCGCTGGTCGAAGCGTTCCGCACCGATCTGCTCGAGGAGCGCGTCTACGTGCTCACCCCCAAGGGCGAGGTGGTGGACTTGCCGCACGGCGCCAGCGTGCTGGATTTCGCCTACCACGTGCATACCGAGGTCGGGCATCGCTGCCGCGGCGCCAAGGTCAACGGCCGCATCGTGCCCTTGACGCACCAGCCCGGCAGCGGCGACCGCATCGAGATCCTCACCGGCAAACTGGCGCGGCCCAGCCGCGACTGGCTGTCGCCGCAGCATGCTTATCTGCACACCGGACGCGCGCGCGAGAAAGTGCGTGCGTGGTTCCGCCGCGTCGAGCACATGGCCAACCTCGATGCCGGGCGCGCCGTGCTGGAGCGCGAACTGCGCCGCCTGGCGCTGCCGGCGCTGAACCTCGACCTGCTGCCGGCGCGCCTGGCGTTGCAGACGCAGGATGAATTGTTCGAGGCCCTGGCGCTGGGCGAGGTCGGTCCCGGCCAGTTGGCGCGCGCGCTGCACGAGCTGCATGCGCCCGCGCCGGCGACACCTGCGCCGGCGGTGGCATCCGCAATCGCGGCGCGCGCGCGCGGCGTACCCGGCGCGCTCACCATCGAGGGCGTGGGCAATCTGCTGCTGCAACTGGCGCGCTGCTGCCAGCCGCTGCCGGGCGATGCGGTGCTGGGCTATGTCACGCGCGGGCGCGGTGTCTCCGTGCATCGCGCCGATTGCGCCGCGCTGGCGCGGCTGCAGTCGCGCGAGCCCGCGCGCATCATCCAGGTGGCGTGGGGACAGGCACCGGCCGCTGCCTATCACACCGACATCGTGGTGCTGGGTTACGAGCGCAAGGATCTGCTCAAGGACGTGACCGGCACCATCACGCAGTCCGGCGCGGGGATTCTCGCGTCCAGTTCACGGCGCCTGGCCGACAGCGGCGAAATGCACATGCGCTACAGCCTGCGCGTGCGCGACTTCGCACAGCTCGGACAACTGCTGGCGCGATTGTCGGCCTTGCCCAACGTGCGCGAGGCGCGGCGACTGGCCGCCGGCTGAATTCATACGGACGCCGCGCGGGCGCCAGCGCGGCGCGGTGCTAGATTGCGCGCACCGCAAGCGCCGATTGTCATGCCCACACGCGAAGTCCGCCCCGCCGCACCCAACCGCATCGAGCCGAGCCTAGGTCCGCCGGATGCGCCCAGGCGCGCGCCGCCGGCAGCGGATGGCTTGCCGCATTTTCGCGCCGAGCCGCGCCAGCCTGGCCGCGCCACGACGCGCCCGACGCCACGCGCGTCCGCACCCGGCGCACCGTGGTTGCGCTGGCTGCTGCTGGCGATCCTGCTGCTGCTGGGGCTGCTGCTGGTTGCGCAGCACCGCGCCTGGTTCGCGCGATTGTTGCCCAGCCCGCAGCTCGATCATGTGCTGGATCAGGGTGATCGCGCGCTGGCGCAGGGCCACCTTGGCGACAGGCATCCGCCCGGCGCGCGCCAGTTCTACGAGGAGGCCGCGCGCATGAGCGGCGACAACGGTCGCGCGCAGGCGGGTCTGCAGGCAGTGGGGCAGGCCGAGTTGATGCGCGCGAAGACGGCGCTGGCCGAGCATCGCCTGGACGCCGCCGATGTCGCCCTGAAACAGGCTTACGCGCTGCTGGGTGGTGGCGTCGAGCTGACCACGCTGCAACAGCAACTGGCGCAGCAGCGCGCGCAGGGGGTGCGGCTGGCCGACCTGGTCGCGCAGGCGCAGCAGGCCTTCGCGGCGGGTCGCCTCACCGGCGCCGACAGCGCGGCGGGTTGGTATCTGCAGGTGCTGCGGGCCGACCCCGGCAATGCGGTCGCGCGGCATGGACTGGATCAGGTCGGCGCGGCGCTGGCCCGGCAGGCGCGTCAGGCGCTGGCCAGCGGCGACCTCGACAGCGCGCGCCAGCAGGTGCAGCAGATCGCCACGCTGATGCCCGCGCAGGCCGACCTGCCCGCGTTGCAGGCCGAGCTCGCCAGCAGCGCGCGCGCCGCGCGGCAGGTGGTGAAGCAGAAGCTGGCCGCGGCCGCCCACCTGGTCGCCGCGGGGCATATCACCACGCCGGCCGGGGCCAGTGCGCTGGATCTTTATCAGCAGGTGCTGCAAGTCGATCCGGGCAACGGCGCGGCGCAGGCCGGCCTGGCGCATGTGGCCACGGCGCTGATGGTGCAGGCGCATGCGCAGGCGGATGCCGGCGACTTCGGCGCGGCGCAGCAGTTGCTCGATCAGGCCGCCACGCTGACCCCGCATTCGGTCGA
>DZBX01000079.1:4077-10464 GCA_022730075.1 Rhodanobacter sp.
TGCACCGGCTGCCGCGCGGTCGGCGGGCACGGCGCAGGCGCAATCCGTGCCGGTCGCGGTGTCGCCCGCGCAGCGCCAACAGGCGCTGGCGCTGGTGCGGCGTGCGCAAGCGGCAGCCACGCGCGGAGACTTTCTGCTGCCGCCGGGTGACAGCGCGTTCGATCTGTACCGGCAGGCGCTGAATGCCGATGGCACGAGCCGCGCCGCGCGCGCGGGCTTGCAGGCGCTGCCGCAATTGGCCGCCCATGCCACCGCGCAGGCCTTGCAGGACGGCCAGCTCGAGCGCGCCGCCGACATGCTGCGCAATTACGCGCAGCTCGCGCCCGGATCCGCGGACGTGGCGCGCTTCCAGCATGCCCTGGGTACGGCGTGGCTGGATCTGGCCAATGGCGATCTGGCGCGCGGCGACCGCATCGCCGCGCGCAGCGCGCTGGCCCATGCCCAGCACTGGGCGCCGGATGATGCGCGCGTGCAGGCGCTGGCGCAGGGTCTCGGTGGCGACTGATCCACGCGCGCAGGTCGCGACACCCATGCCGCATCCCTGCGCAGCCGGAAATCCGGCGGCGGGCCGGCGCGCGCGCGGGGCACGCGCATGAACGCGTTGGTGCTGGGTGCCAGCAGCCAGGTCGGATACTGCCTGCTGCCCTTGCTGCAAGCCGAGGGCGTGGAGGTGCTGGCCTTGAGCCGCCGGCCTGCGCGCGCCGCGCCCGCCGACGTACGCTGGCTGCAAGGCGCCTTGCCCGCGCCGCTGCCACCGCTGCCGCCGTTGCATTACGTCTTCAGCGCCGGACCACTGGATGCCCTGGCGGCGTGGTTGCCCGCGGCGCCGTTGGTCGCTGGCGGGCGCGTGCTGGCGACCAGTTCGATGAGCGCGGTCAGCAAACAGGATTCGCCGCAGGCGGCCGAGCGCGCGCTGTCCGCGCGTTTGCGCGCTGCCGAGCAGGCTCTGGCGCAGGCCTGCGCGCAGCGTGGCGTCGCTTGCACGATTCTGCGTCCGACCCTGATCTACGGCGTCGGGCGTGATCGCAGCCTGACCCCGCTGGCGCGGCGCGCGCGGCGCGCGCGCGTGTTCCCCTTGCCGCGCGGTGCGGGCCTGCGCCAGCCGGTGCACGCGGCGGACGTGGCACGCGCCTTGCTGGCCGCGGCCTTGCGCGCGGAGCCGCTGGACGCGGTGCTCGAGCTCGGTGGCGGCGAGCGCCTGATCGCCGCGCAGATGTTCGCGCGCGTGCGCGCCAGCCTGCCCTTCGCCACACTGGGCGTGCCGCTGCCGCGCGCGCTGCTGGCGCTGGCGGCGCTGCATCCGGCCTTGCGCGGGCCGATCATGCGTCTGCAACGGGACCTGGTCGCCGACAACACGCGCGTCATCGCCGCGCTGGGCGTGACGCCGCGCGCGTTTCGCCCCGATGCGCGCTGCTGGGGGCTTTGAGCCTGCGCGCCGGGATGCGAGGATGCGGCCCTGCGCGCCGCTGCTGGCGTGCGCTCCGGGGTGAATGGCACGCATGACTGTCCGTGAACGCTTGCGCCCGTGGTGGGCGCTGCTGCGCTGGCCGTTCTGGCTGGGCCTCGGCCTGCTGATCGGCTTCGGCGGCCCGTATGCCTGGGTGCTGAATCAGCGTGTGGTGCAGCGTTTCGGCGATCTGGAGTTCTCGCAGCCGACGCGCGTGTATGCGCGCCCGCTGGCGCTGGCTGCGGGTGCGCCGATGGACGCGGCCACGCTGCGCCAGGAATTGCGTTTCGCCGATTACACGCCGAGCCAGGACGCGCGCGTGCCCGGCACCTGGGACGAAAGCGGCAGCCAATTCGTGATCGCCTCGCGCGGCTACGCCGATCCGGATGGCGGCGAGCTGCCGCGGCGCGTGCGCGTGACCCTGGCCGATGGTCGGGTACAGGGCCTGTTCGACACCACCGCGCGGCGTCCGCTGGCGTCCTGGCACCTCGATCCGGCGCGCATCGCCACGCTGTATGGCGCGCATCAGGAAGAGCGCGAAGTGGTGCACCTGCGGCAGTTGCCGCCGTTGCTGGTCACCGGATTGCAGGCGGTGGAGGACCGTGATTTCAACAACCACATCGGCATCGATTTCAGCGGCATCGCGCGCGCCCTGCTGGCCGACGTGCGCAGCGGCAGCCTGGCGCAGGGCGGCTCCACGCTGACCCAGCAACTGGTGCGCAACCTGTTCCTGGACCGCAACCGCACGCTGGTGCGCAAACTCAACGAGGCGCTGATCTCGGTGCTGATCACCGCGCACTACAGCCGCGGGCGCATCCTCGATGCCTACATGAACGAGGTTTACCTGGGCCAGCAGGGTGGTCAGGCCATCCATGGCTTTGCCGCCGGCAGCCGCTACTGGTTCGGACGTCCGCTGGCGGCGCTGCGTCCGCAGGAGATCGCGCTGCTGGTTGGGCTGGTGCGCGGGCCCAGTTATTACGACCCGCGCCGGTATCCCGAGCGCGCGTTGCAGCGGCGCAACGTGGTGCTGCACGAGTTCCACCAGACCGGCCTGATCACGCGACCGATGCTGGCCTATGCGCTGGCTGCGCCGCTGGGGGTGACGCCGGTGCCGCGGCTGCCGCGCGACCGCTTTCCGGCGTTCATGGATCTGGTGCGGCGCCAGTTGCAGCAGGATTTCAGCGCGCAGCGTCTGCGCGCCGGCGCGCTGGCGGTGTACACCACGCTGGATCCGGCCGCGCAGCTCGACGCCGAGGCGGCGCTGGACGAGACCCTCGACGGCTTCGGCCCGCGCGGCGCGGCGCTGCAGGGCGCGGTGGTGGTGACCGATGCGCGCAGCGGCGCGGTGCGCGCGCTGGTCGGCGGGCGCGATGCCGGCGTGCCGGGCTTCAACCGCGCGCTGGATGCGCGCCGCCAGATCGGCTCCACGATCAAGCCCTTCGTCTATCTGGTGGCGCTGGCGCAGCCGCAGCAGTGGTCGCTGGCCAGCGTGCTGGACGATGCGCCGATCACCGTGCCGCTGTCCGGCGGCCGCAGTTGGACACCGCGCAACGACGACCACATCAGCCACGGTCCGACGCTGCTGGTCGATGCGCTGGCGCACTCGTACAACCAGGCCACGGTGCATCTGGGCATGGCGGTGGGCGTGGCGCGCATTCGCCGCTTCATCGAATCCTTCGGCCTGTCGGCGCCGATCAATCCGGATCCCTCGCTGCTGCTGGGCGCACAGGATTTCTCGCCTTATGAGCTGGCCGAGCTGTACCAGTTCCTGGCCAGCGATGGCCGTGCCGAACCGCTGCGTGCGGTGCGCGGCGTGCTCGACGCCGACGGCAAGCTGCTCAAGCGCTATGACAGCGCGCCGGTGCGACCCGAATACCAGAGTGCGGTGCGCCTGCTCACCTGGGCGCTGCAGCAGGTGCCGCGCGAGGGCACCGCGCGCGCGCTGGGCGCGTCGCCGCTGGGCGTGCTCGACGCCGCGGGGAAAACCGGCACCAGCGAGAACCAGCGCGACGCCTGGTTCGCCGGCTACACCGGCAGCGATCTGGCCGTGGTCTGGGTTGGTCGCGACGACAACAAGCCGACCCCGTTGTGGGGCGCCACCGGCGCGCTGCCGGTGTGGATGCGCCTGTTCCAGCGTCTGCCCACGCGGCCGCTGCCGGCCGCGCCGATGCCCGGTCTGGACATGGTCTGGATCAATCCCGCGACCGGCCACCGCACTTCCGCCGTGTGCAGCGGCGCGCGCCAACTGCCGTTCATCGCAGGCTACACACCCACCGAGGAAGACTCATGTCTGTTCGACCAATTCAAGCACTGGCTGCAAGGCCCGGCGCCCGCCAGCAGCGGCTGATCGCGGTCGCGGGCGTCACGCTGCTGCTGGCGGCGTGCGCGACCTCGACCGCGCCACCGGCGGCGCCCGCTGGGTCGGCATCCGACGCTGCCGCGATGCTGAAGGCAGTGCGCGCGGCGGGCGCGCGCGACGACTCGGTGCTGCAGGTGCATCCCTTGCGTTCGCCCGGGGTCGCTGCGCTGGTGACGCAGGCAGACGCAGCCGCGGCGCAGGGTGACTACGCGGCTGCGGCGCGGCTGCTGGATCGCGCGTTGCGGTTCGAGCCGCGCGCGCCCGACCTGCTGCAGGCGCGCGCCGAAATGGCGCTGGCGCAGGGCGACTGGACGCTGGCGCAGCAGTTGGCGCGGCAGGCCTTGCGGCGCGGCCCGCGCTTCGGCGCGCTATGCGCGCGTGGCTGGCAGACGCTGGTCGAGGTCGCGCGCGCGCAGCGCGATCCAGCGCGCGCGGCACAGGCCGCGCAACGCGTCGTCGCCTGCCGCGAATCCGACCCGCCGCCCGAGTCGTGATGCACGCAGTGCACGCGTCACCGCGCGCCGCTCAGCGCGGCAGCGCGAGGTCGTCGATGACCGCCCTGAGGAAGCGCGCGGCCTCGCCGCCGGTGGCGGCGCGATGGTCGAAGGTCAGCGACAGCGGCATGACGCGGTGCGCTTCGAAGCCGCCCAGCACCGGCACGGTGACGTGGTGCAGCTTGCCGGCGCCGAGGATGGCCACGCACGGCGGCACCACCACCGGCGTGGCGTAGCGGCCGGCGAACATGCCGAAGTTGGACAGCATGATGGTGTAGCCGCTCAGTTCGGAGGCCGCGATGGAGCGGTCCATCACCTCGGCGCGGGCGCGGTTGACCGCGGCGCGCAGGCCGGCGGCGTCGAGCCGGTCGGCGTTGCGCAGCGCCGGCACGAACAGACCGTCGTCGGTGTCCACGGCGAGGCCGATGTCGACGTGCGGATGCAGGGTGCGGGTCAGGTTGGCGCCATCGAACCAGGCGTTGAGCGCGGGCACGGTCTTGCATGCGGCGACCAGCGCGCGCAGCAGGCGCACGGTGATGTCGTTGCCCGGCTCCCAGGCGTGCAGGTCGGCATCATCGACGATGCTGGTGGCGACGATCTGCGCGTGCGCCTCGGCCATCACCCGCGCCATGGTGCGGCGCATGCCCTTGAGTTGCTCGGGCTGGCCGAGCACGGCGTGCGCGGCCGGCGGACTGGTGCGCAGCGGCTTGCCGGCGGCGGACAGTGCGGTGCGCGTGGCTGCTGCGGGCGCTGCAACCGTGGCCGCGGCAGGGCCGGTGGTGGCGACAGCGCGTACCGCCGCAGCGCCGGTGCGCGCGCTGCCGCTGGCCGCAGCGAGCTTGACATCGTTCATGGTGACCACGCCGCCGGCGCCGCTGGGCGCGACGCGGGTCAGATCGACGCCGAGTTTTTTCGCCAGCGCGCGCACCGCGGGCACGGCCTTGACGCCGCCGACGCTGACGGCCTGTTCGGCATGCACGGCGTCGGAGCTCTGCATGGCGCCGACCACGGTGCCGGCATCGCCAGCGGCGGGTTTGGCGCCGCCGCTGCTGATCTCGCCGCCTTCATCCGAAGCCACGACGGTGTCGCCGTTGTGCCCGGTCTTGCTGCCCGCGCCGGCAGCCGCAGCTGGCGCATGGTGGTGGCCGGTGGACTGCGCCTCGGCGCGCTGCGGCAGCTTGGGATCGATCTCGAACTCGGCCAGCGCCGCGCCGGTGATGATCACGTCGCCGTTGCCGCCATGCATCTTCACCAGCTTGCCGGAGTAGGGCGAGGGCACCTCGACCACGGCCTTGGCGGTTTCCATCGATACCAGCGGATCGTCCAGGCGCACCGTGGCGCCCTCCTTCACCAGCCACTCGACGATGGTGGCGTCGGGCAGGCCTTCACCGAGGTCGGGCAGGTGGAATGTCTTGATGTCGGCCATGGTGCGTGGTCCTGGATTGAAAGCGATGGATGCGGCAAGTGGTGCGGATGGCCAGCGGTGTTCACACCGCCAGTGTGCGCCTGGCGGCCTCGACGATGCGCTGCACGCTGGGCAGATATTTCATCTCCAGGCGGAACAGCGGGATGTGGGTGTCGTAGCCGGTCACGCGCTCGACCGGCGCGTGCAGGTCGTACATCGAATGCTCGGCCAGACGCGCGGCGACCTCGGCGCCGAAGCCCGCGGTGCGCGGCGCCTCGTGCACGATCACGCAGCGGTGCGTCCTGGCCACCGACTCGGCGATGGTGTCGAAATCCAGCGGCTTGATCGTGGCCAGATCGATCACCTCGGCGCTGATGCCTTCCTGCGCCAATGCGTCGGCGGCTTCCAGCGTTTCCTTGACCTGCGCGCCCCAGGTCACCAGGGTCACATCCTGGCCGTCGCGCAGCACGAAGCACACGTCCAGCGGCAACGCCTCGCCGTCGTCGGGCACTTCTTCCTTGTATTGGCGGTAGATGCGTTTGGGCTCGAAGAACATCACCGGGTCGGGATCGCGGATCGCCGCCAGCAGCAGGCCGTAGGCGCGCGCCGGCGAGGACGGCATCACCACGCGCAGGCCGGGGATGTTGGTGAACAGGTGCTCGTTGGCCTCGGAGTGGTGCTC
>DZBX01000080.1 GCA_022730075.1 Rhodanobacter sp.
CGCGGCAGCGGGCGCCGAGATCGTCAAGCCCCCGCGCACCACCTGGCGCGGCACGCCACTGCACGAACTGTGGCTGCGCGACCCCAGCGGCTATCTGCTGGAGATCTATGCCCGACTCACCGACGCCGAACTGGCGCAGATGCCCGCCGATCAAGAGCCTGTGTTTCTGCTCGACTGACGCCCTTGCCCGAGCTTGATCGCGATAAGATCAGTTCATGCCTTGCGCCATCGGCTCCCACGACTGCCCCATCCGGTTCGAGATTCTCGGCTCCGGCCTCGATGCGGAAAAACTCAAACGCCGTCTGTCCTGCGCACTCGGCGGCCTGGGGTGGCGGGCGCAGATTCGGCTGCAAGCGGATGCGCATCGGGCCGTTGACCTGGGCGCCACCCGCGACCCGGCTCTGCTGGCTGACGGGGTTCTGTTCGCGCAGGGACTGCCGCGCACAGAGGAACTCGAAGTGCTGCTGCGGGCGCGCCTCAGCGTGCCCCCCGATTTCACCTGAACGACCATGAGTCACGACCACGCTCACGCGCATCACGACCTGCCGCAGGACTTCGGCCCCCGATTCGCTCTGAGCATCGGCCTGAACATCGCCTTCGTCATGATCGAGGCGTTCTATGGCTGGCGCGCGGGATCGTTGGCGCTGCTGGCCGATGCGGGGCACAACCTGGGCGATGTCGGCGGACTGGCGCTGGGCTGGGCCGGACTGGCGGCGGGTCGGCTGCACGCCAGCGACCGCCACACCTACGGCTGGCAGCGTGCGTCCATCCTGGCCAGCTTCCTCAATGCCGTTCTGCTGCTGGTGCTCATGGGCGGGCTGGCGCTCGAAGCGTTCCAGCGCCTGACGCATCCCGGCAGGGTCGATGAATGGCCGGTGCTGATCGTGGCTGCGGTCGGGATTCTGATCAACGGCGCCACGGCGTGGCTGTTCGCATCGGGCGCCCGAAGCGATCTGAACCTCCGTGGCGCCTTCCTGCACATGGCGGCGGACGCGCTGGTGTCGCTGGGCGTGGTCATCAGCGCGGCCGTGGTTCTGGCAACGGGCTGGATGTGGCTGGACCCGGCCATTTCCCTGGTCATCGTCGCCGTAGTGGTGTGGGGAACCTGGTCGCTGTTCTCGCAATCGCTGCACCTGATGTTCGACGGCGTGCCGCGCGAAGTCGATCTGCCGGCGGTGCGCAGTCGGCTCCTCGGGCTGGAAGGCGTCCTGGCGCTGCACGATCTGCATGTCTGGGCGCTGTCCACCTCGAAGGTCAGTCTGACCGCGCATCTCGTGGTGCGCCAAGGCGTCGATTCCGCCGCGCTGCTCGAACACGCCGAACACATGCTGCATGACGCGTTCGGCATCACCCATGTCACGCTGCAACTGGAAACCGAGGATTTCGCCGCGCATTGCGCGCTTGCCGCCGCAGCCGCCGCCTGCCCGGGAAGCGCCGCGCCGGGCCCAGCCCGATGAACCGCCCGGCAGCGGCTGCTCGGTCGTCCGATGCTGCGGTGGATGCGGAACTGAGCCTGCCCGGCTTCGCGCTGCTGTTTTCCACCTCGCTGCTGCCTGGCGTCACGCGGCTGGACGCACGGCCCGCAGGTTTCGCCCCGCTGCAGGGGCTGGGCATTGCCGCTGGGCTGCTGTTCGGGCTGTGGCTGCAGGGCTTGCGATTGGCTTGGGGACGGCGGCTGGTTTGACCCCAAGGATGAACGCAAGCTGATCGGGATCAAGTATTTCACGGCCAGGGTGCATCCTTTCGCCCGGTGCATCGTCTTCTTTTGCACAGGCCAAACCAAAACCCCTGGAGGTTTCCATGCTCACCTATGACGTGACGCTCGACCGCCTCGATGCGCACGGCGCGCAGGCGCGTTGCAAAGACGCGTGCATCGCGATCGATTCGGCGCTCGACGGCCGCTTGGATGCGTTCAATCCCGCCGAGTTGCTGCTCGCCGCCGTGGGCGCGTGCATGCTCAAGAACATCGAGCGCGTTGCACCCATACTCAAATTCCGTTTTCGCGGGGTGCACATCGCCGTGCACGGCGAGCGACAAGATGCGCCGCCGAAAATGGCGCGAATCACTTACCGCATCGTCGTCGATACCGACGAAGACGACCACCGCCTCGCCTTGTTGCATCGCAATGTGCAGCAGTTCGGCACGGTGTACAACACGGTCGCGGGAGGTACATCTCTCGAAGGCCGCATCGAACGCGGCAGTCTGCCCCCGCCCCAGCCCCGTGTCGATCCATCATGAAGCGAAATTTTCCGCACCAGCCCACGCGGCTGCGCGCTCTTGTAGCGCTCGTTTTCCTTTCTGCGGCGCAGGCCTCGTTGGCGCAGCAGCGTCCTGCGGCGCAGGCGTCAAGCCCTGCCGCCGCCCAAGCAGGTGATGCCTCGCCCGCAGCCTCGGCGCCCGCGGCCGATCTGGCTGCGGTGTTGCAGACCATCGCCGCACGCTCCCCCGACGTACTCGCCGCTCAGTCCGCCAAGGCGCAGGCCGATGCCCAGGTGCGGCAAGCGCGCGCGGCCTGGTTCGGCAAGGTCGATGCCTACGCCACGAGCCAGCACTACAACGACCCGCGGATGACTCGCGCGATCACCCTGCCGCCCAATGTGGCGGCTTACCCCTTCTCGGCAGACCAGTTCGGTTATGGCTTGAACGCGCAGTTGCCCATCGATCTCAGCGGTCAGATCGCCGCTGAGGTCGATGCCGCGCGCGCCCGTGCCGCCGGTGCGCAGTGGAGCGCCGCCGATATGCGGCTGCGCGCGCTGTTGCAAGGCGCCACGCTCTACCGCAATCTGCAGGCGCTGGACGGACAGCGGCTGGCGCTGGACAGGCAGTTGCAGTCGCTCAAAACGAGTGAGCGCGTGGCCGAGGCGGGGCTCAAGGTGGGCAATATCGCCCGCGTCGATCTGCTGCGGGTGCAGGCGGCGGTGGCTGCGGTGCAGGCACAGATCGCCGGGGCGGATGGCCAGGAACGCAAGGTACGCGCACAGCTCGCCGCGTTGATGGGCGTGCCCGGTTTCGAAACCGCGGTGCCGGCGCCGGATTCCGGGCCGACGCACTTTCCAGCCAACGGCAATGTGCTGCCCCCGTCGATCCAAACGGCGCAAAGCGCGTTGCAGGCCAGCCAGGACAAAGTGCGCGCGGCGCAGCGCGCCATGCTGCCGCAGTTCGCCGCTACCGGCGGCTGGAACCGTAACGCGGTGCATTGGGACAATCGTCCTGTGGACACTTGGCAGTTCAACCTCGGCGTGACCTTCAATCTCTGGTCGGGCGGGGCCCAGACCGCCGCCGTGGATGCCGCGCAGGCCGCAGCCAACCAGGCGCAGCAACAACTTCAGGCCGCACAAGACAATCTGCGCGCCGCGCGTGACGGCGCGGTGGCGCTGTGGAACTCACAGGATCAGTCGTGGCGCGCCGCCGAATCGGGCTTGCGCGCCGCCGCCGAGAGCGCGCGCATCGAGCAAGACCGCTTCAAGAACGGCCTGGGTTCGGCCACCGATCTGATCGCCGCCGAAGCCGCGCTGGCTTCCGCCCGCGCCAGCGTCGCCAGTGCCCTGGCCGGCTGGTGGCAGGCCGATGATGCCCTGCGTTACGCCTATGGCGAACCGCCCGCCGCACTGCAAGCCGCTGATTCAATCTCTTCGAGTACCCAGCCATGAATACCTCAGTCAAATCCTCCGCCGCAAAAACCAAGCGCAAACCCTGGTACTTGCTGCCCATCCCCGTCCTGCTGATTGCGGGCGGGTTGTGGCTGCACCTTCACCGCCTGCATCAGGCCGACGCCAGCCCGCCCGCCGTCGCCACGCCTTGGGCGGTGCAAACCGGCAAAGTCCAACACGGCGCCGTGGCCGCGAGCTTGCAGAGCGTGGCCACCGTCGAAGCGCCCAACACCATCACGCTGGCGCCGCAGATCCAGGGCGCGGTGACCTATGTCGGCCCGCGCGCCGGGGTGGCGGTCAAACGCGGGGAGCTCTTGGTGCGCATCGACGCGCGGCAAATCGCAAGCAATATCGGGGCGCTCTCGCAGCAACGCATCGCCGCACGCGCCAACGCCGACTATGCCGCCAAGCAACAGGCACGCATCGACGCGGTGCTGGCTGAAGGCGGGGTGAGCCAGGCGCAGGCCGATCAGGCCCGCACCGCCGCCGACGCCGCCCGCGCCTCGGTGCAAGCGCTGTCCGACCAGATCGCCGCGCTGCAAGTGCAACTCGGCTACGCCGAGATGCGCGCACCGCAGGACGCCGTGGTGGCGCAGCGGCTGGTCGAGGTGGGCGACACCGCCGCACCCGGCAAGCCGGTGTATCAACTCACCGCCGGCAAGGGCGCCATCGTGCGCGTGAGCCTGCCGTCCGACCAGCTCGCGCAGGTGAAGGTGAGCGACACTCTGCTGCTCACCCAAGGCGGGCAGACGCTGGCGCTGCCCATCACCCGCATCGCCCCGGCGGTCAACGCCGCAGGACTCGGCACGGTTGAAGCCGATGCGCCCAGCAGCCCCTTCGGCCTGCCCAGCGGCAGCAGCGTGGCCGCGAGCATCGAGTTGCGGTCGCAAGCCGCCTCGACGCTGACCGTGCCGGTGGCCGCGGTGATCGGCAGTGTCGATCAGGCGCATGTGCTGGCGTTCACGCCGGGCGCCAAGGCGGGCGAGCCGGGGCGGCTGCGCATCGTGCCGGTCAAGGTCTTGCAGGAAGGCGCGAACCTTGCCGCAGTCAGCGGTTCGCTCCAGCCCGGTGAATCGGTGGTGGTCGGCCAGACCGCCGTGCTGGCGCAAATGCGCGACGGCGATGCTGCGGTGACCACGGCGGCAGCAGGAGCGGCGCAATGAACTTCATGCAACGCCTGCTCGGCAGGCCGCACGCTATCGTCGCCATCGCCCTGCTGGTGGTGGTGGCCGGCATCGCGTCATATTTCACGATGCCGATGAACCTGTTCCCCGACACCAACCGGCCGATGATCACCGTGGTCACGCAATGGCCCGGCGCCGAGGCCAGCGACGTCGAACAAGATGTGACTCACCCGATCGAAACGCAGCTCTCGGCCATCGACGGCGAGCGCCGCATCACCTCCGTCTCGCGCGATCAGGTCTCGGCGGTGACGGTGGAATTCGAATACGGCAACAACATCGACATCGACGCCAACAAGGTGCTCACCGAACTCAAACGGGTGGAGTCCGACTTGCCCGCCGGGGCGCGCCCTCCGGTGATCTTCCGCATCACCAACGCGGCGCAGCCGGTCACGGTGCTGGCGCTCACGCCAGCCAAGAACTCCAATCTCGACCTGTCTGAGGTGCGCCGGATTGCCGAGAACCAGTTGCGCGACCGCCTGCTGCGCATTCCCGGCGTGTCGGAAGTCGAGGTGTTCGGCGGGCATGAACGTCAGGTGCAGGTCGATCTCGACCGCAGCGCGCTGGCTGCGCATCATCTCAATGTCGCACAGATCGCCACGGCGCTGGCCGCAAGCAACATCACCGCGCCCGAGGGCTTGGTGCATCGCGACGGCTTTCGCTTTCTGCTCACGCTCGACAGCCTCAAACACAATCCGCAGCAGCTCGCTGACGTGCAAGTGCCGCTGCCGAGCGGCGGCTTCGTGCGCGTGGGCGATCTGGGCAAAGTGGGCTGGGGCGATGCCGACCCCACCTCGCTTTATCGCGGCAACGACCGCGAAGCCATCGCGGTGTCGCTGCTGCGCGGAGAACACGGCTACGCCGCCACCAGTGCGCGCGACATCGACGCCGCTTTGCCGCAGATTCGCACCCAGTTCCCGATGCTGCACATCGCCCAGGCCGACGGCCAGTTGCGGCTGATTGACCTCACCGTGGACAACATGCTCGGCGCGCTGCGCGACGCGCTGATCATGACCGTTCTGGTGATTCTGCTGTTCCTCGCCGACACCCGCGCCGCCTTCATCACCGCGCTCTCGCTGCCGTTCACCTACCTGCTCACCTTTCTGGTGATGAAGCTCATCGGCTACGAGTTCGACATGATCACCCTCACCGCCATCATCATCGCGGTGGGGCTGCTGGCCGACGACGCCATCGTTGTGATCGAGAACATCGAGCGGCGCATGCGCGAGCACGGCGAATCGGGGCTGGCGGTGGCCGCGGGCGGCACGCAGGAGGTGATGCTGGCGGTGCTCTCTGGCACCATCGCCAACGCCGTGGTGCTGCTGCCCATCGTGTTCATCGGTGGCTATGTGCAAACCGTGCTGCGACCGCTGTCGGTGAGTCTGATGGTGGCATTGGCGTCGTCGTTCATCGTCGCTGTGACCATCATTCCCCTGCTCACGCCGCTGCTGCTCAAGCCCGGCGCGCGCGATCCCCTGCGCCGCCCGCTGTCGTATTTCGACCGATGGGTGCTGGAGCCGCTCAAGCGGTTTTACGCCTTTGCCGTCACGCTGGCGCTCAAACACCCCTGGCGGGTGATGCTTGTGGCTACGCTGCTCACGGGCGTGTCGCTCAAGCAGCTGCCTGTAGTGGGTCGCGAACTCATGCCGCTGATGGATACCGGCATCACCCAGATCAGCTTCGAGGCCCAGCCCGATACCGATGCGGCTGGCATGCAGCGCATTGCCAAAGCGGTCGATGAGGCGGTGCGCGCCTCGGTCAAGCCGCAGTGGCTGATCTCCACCTCAACCGTGGTCGGCGCGGAGCCGCAAGATAAGTCTTTTGGCGCTGCGCGCATCTTCTCGCAAGGCAGCACCACGGTGAATCTGGTGGACCGCTTTCACCGCGATGAGACCATTTTCGCGATCAACAAAGTCATCCAGCGCCGCGTGCGCGCCATCGCCGGCGTGATCGACGCCAACGCCGTGGTCTATGGCGCCACGCCCATGTCGTCTATCCGCGGCACGGTGGACTTGATGGTCAGCGGCCCCGACTGGCGAGTGCTCGACCAGATCGCCGGCGAGATCGAACAGCGGCTGGCCAAGGTCGGCGGGCTGACTGGCTTCGAGCGCTCCTGGCAGGGCGATTCCAAACGCCTGCAGCTCGACGTGGACGCGGCCAAGGCGTCGAGCTACGGCCTGACGCCCGGCGCGATCGCCCAGCAGGTCGCGGCGCAGGTCAACGGCATCCCCGGCGGCAGCCTGCGGATCGAAGGCGAAAACAGCATTCCGGTGTGGGTGCGGCTGCGCGCGGACGAACGCTCCAGCCCGGCAGCGATTGCGGCGCTCAACCTCACAGCGCCGAGCGGCGCCATCGTGCCGCTGGCGCAGGTGGCCACGGTCAAGACCGTCTATGCGCCCACGTCCTATACCCACCAAAACCTGGTGCGCACGGTGGATGTGATCGGTTACCGCCGCAACATCGCGGTGACCGCGCTCGACCAACATGTGGCCGAAGCGCTCAAGGGCCTGCAACTGCCGCGCGGCTACACGCTCGAGGACGAAGGTGAGATGAAGGAAATGAACGCTTCGTTCGAGCGGCTGGGCAAGTCGCTGGCGCTGGGCATCGTGCTGCTGGCGGTAGTGCTGGTGATCGCGTTCCGCTCCTTCGTCACGCCCATTGCCATTCTGGTCACCCTGCCGCTGTCGGTGATCGGCGCCGCCTGGGCCATGCTGATCGCCGACAAGCACGGCTGCATGCCCTCGTTCATGGGGCTGATCCTGCTCATGGGCATCATCGTCAAAAACGGCATTCTGCTGGTGGACTTCGCGCAGGAGGCGCTGAATCGCGGCGTGCCGCTCAAGCAGGCCATTCTGCAAGCGGTCGATCTGCGCACCCGGCCGATCCTGATGACGGCAACCGCTGCCGCCGTGGGCATGGTGCCTGTGGCCTTCGAGTGGGCGGTGGGGCTGGAGCGGCTGTCGCCCTTGGCCGTGGTGGCCATCGGCGGGCTGATCGTCGGCACCTTCCTCACCCTGCTGATCGTGCCAGTGCTGCTGTTCCTGTTGCTCAAGCGGCGCTATCCCGAAAGCAACACCACACCGGCCGTCCCGAGCGCCTGATGACCTGACCCATTCCATCGATGGGGCGATCGCCCCATCAACCCAGCAGAGGCACACCTTGAAACGCAAATCCATCAAAACATCTCTTGTCGCTGCCATTCTGCTTGCCTGCGCATCGATTGCGCACGCTGCCGATCTTTCCCTGCTTTGGGGCGCGGACAAGGGCTATCACAACAGCACACTTGCGCTGGAGTCCGCGCCGCTGTGGAGCCACGCATTGGCCAACAGCCGACTGGATCTCACGGCCGAGGCGTCGCTGGGTTATGCGCAGGGGCCGTCGGGCACGCCGGGCGCGTCGCTATGGCATGTGGGACTCACCCCCTTTTTGCACTGGTGGTTCGCCCCGAACACGGCGATGGAATTCGGCATCGGCGCCAATGTGTTTTCCGGCACCTATATCGGCAGCAAGCGCATTTCCACCGCCTACCAGTTCGGTGACTCGCTGGGCGTGATGCACCGCTTCGCTCAGAGCCCCTGGCTGCTCGGTTTGCGCTTCACGCACTATTCCAACGCCGACATCAAGCGCCCCAACCCCGGGCAGGATTACTTCCAGCTGCGACTGGGCTACACGTTCTGACAGATCCGTGCCAGATGTTCAATCCTCTCGATGAGCCCGCACAAGCGCCGATAGACCAGAACAAGCGCGACTTGCTGTTGCGCCTGTCGGCCTTGCTTTCGCTTTCTTGCGCGTCCGCCTTGACGAACGCGCAGGCCACTGACTCAACCCGAACCGAGGAGCCTGCTGCCATGCCCATGCCCCAATCCTTTGCCGCCTACCTTCGCCACTTCGATTACGCCGAGCGCCAGGCGATGAAAATCGGCGTGGCCGAAGCCCTCGACCTGTACGCCACGGGCAAGGCGCAACTCGTCGATATCCGCTTCGCCGAGGAATATGCCGCCTGGCATCTCGGCTTCGGCCTGCACATTCCGCTTGACGCGCTGCCTGATCGCCTGCACGAACTCGACCGCAGCAAGCTCATCATCACCCTCTGCCCGCATTACGACCGGGCCGAGATCGCGCGCCTGTTCCTCACGCTGGAGGGTTTCCAGTCGCGTTATCTCAATGAAGGCATGCTCGGACTGGTCGATGCCCTGCGCGGCGACAAGGCACGCGATCTGATGCGCCGCCTGTCTGCGCAGTCATGAAGCACCGCGCCCGCGCCTTCATCCTCGCGACCTTCACCACCCCGGTATTGCCATGAGTACCGTCCTCCTGCATGACGCCGCGTACTTCGCGCTGACGTTGGCGCTGTCCACCCTGTTTGCCATGGGCGGCGTGGGGGCGGCGGTCGCTTTGGTGCCCACCTTCGGCATGCTGGGCATGGCGCTGGATCTGGCCAAGGCCATCGGGCTGTTCGTCAATTCGGTCTCGACGATGTCCGCCTCGGTGATGAACGCGGTCCGTGGCGTACTCGACATCCGCTTTGCGCTGCCTTTGGCCGTCTCGATGATGATTGCCACTCCGCTCGGGGCCTGGATGAGCCGGGACGTGCCGCAACATGTCATCGAGTGGGTGCTGGCCGGGTTCATGATCGTCAGCGCCGCTTTGCTGTTGTTTTTCAAGCGCCAGCCCAAGGCGGCATACGACCGGGTCTGGGTGCTGATCGCGCTCGGCGTCGGCGTGGGCTGGGTGTCCGGGCTGATCGGTGTGGGCGGGGGTTCGCCTATTCTCGCGGTCTTGGTGCTGCTGGGGTTTGACGCCAAAAAGGCCGCCTACGCGGTGAGTTTTTCCATTCCCTTTGCGACACTGGGCGGATTTTTCACCTATCTGAGTTTTGCCAATATGGACTGGTCGCTGCTCGCTGTGGTGAGTGTGGCTGCCGCCTTGGGCGGGGTGATCGGCGGGCGCATCATGACCTACCGATTGTCGTCAGGCGGGGTGAAAAAACTCATCGCCGGTTTGTTGCTGATTCTTGCGGCCAAAATGATTTGGAACCTCTTGCGATGACCTCTTTGCAACCGCTCAAAAAACAAACCCGCCATGCCGTGGACTCCAGGTTGCGGCTCATCCCGGTGTTGCCCTTCGTCATTCCGTTGATGCTCGCCCCGCTGTTGCTGGCGTGGGGGTGGAAAGAGCAATATCCCGCGCATTTCGCCGCCCATCGAGAAGACATTCTGTTCGGATTTTTGATCTACATCGTGATCGTGCGGTTTTTCCTGCTTGATCTGATGTTGTTCTATGTCTCGCGCAAACGGCGTTCGATGCATCTGGATCTGCTCAACATCGTCTTTCTTTACCTCGAGATCACGGCAGTTACGCTGCTTTATTTCGCGCTGCTGTACGAACTGTTCGGCGTGTTCGATCTGTTCCGCTACAACGGCGCGGAAGAAGTGCAACACATGCTACTCATGCAGCCGCACAGCCTGCGCGTGGCGCTCTACATCTCGATGGAACTGTTCACCA
>DZBX01000081.1:0-1695 GCA_022730075.1 Rhodanobacter sp.
CATGCCGCGGCGAGGGGTTCAGTTTTCTACTGATTGAGTATAAATTCCATCGGGACGGCATGCGCCGCCGCTGCGATCTGGAGATGGCATGCACGATCATGGCCTGCCGGTGCGTCTGCTGCGGTCCGCGCATGGCCTGCACATGACGATTGGCGTGAACCTGCGCGGCGCGTGGCAACGCCAATGCGCATGAACCTAGCCAAGCCTGACATCGTTGCCAGCGTCGGCGCGCTCCTGCTGGCCGCGGTTGCGATCCTGTGGCTGCTTGGCCTCTGGTCGCGCGCGCGCGCGCGGCTGAGCGCGCAGGCGCGCGAACTGCAACGTCTGGTCGATGCGCAGAAGATCGCCGGCATCGGCTACTGGGAATACGACATCGCGCTGGGCTATCTGGTGTGGTCGGACGCCACCCTGGCCTTGTTCGGCATCGATCGCGACGCGTTCGCTGGCAGCCTCGAGGATTTCATCCGCCGCGTGCATCCCGAAGACCGGCCGCGTGTGGTCGCGCTGCGCGAGCACAGCCTGCACACCGGAGCGGCGCTGGATGTGCGCTATCGCATCGTGCGCGGCGATGGCGGCGTGCGCACGCTCGATGAGCATGGCGAGGTCTTCACGCGCGCCGATGGCAAGCGCGTGCTGCGTGGCACGGTGCGCGATGTCAGCGTCCTGGTCGAGGCCGGCCAGCGCGAGCAGCGGCAGATGGTGCAATACCGCTATCTGTTCGAGCGCAATCCGATGCCGATGGCGGTTTATGCGCGCGACACGCTGAGCATCCTGGCGGTCAATGACGCGGCGATCGAAATGGCCGGCTACACGCGCACCGAGATGCTGGCGTTGCGCGCCTCCGACATGCTGGTCATGGAAGAGCGCGCGCGCTTCGCGCGGCATGTCGCCGGCAGCAGTCCGGAACACGCCGACGTCGGCGTGTATGCCATGCAGCGCAAGGATGCCACGCCGTTGCGCTGTCGCGTGTACGGCCAGGACATCCTGTTCGATGGCCATGCCGCGCGCATGGTCATGCTGCAGGATGTGACCGCGGCGGAGCTGGCGCGCGAGGCGCTGGAGTCGAGCGAGGCGCGCTTGCGCCTGGCCGCGCGCGCCTCGCACGACGCCATCTGGGACTACGACATCGCCGCTGGCACGCTGTGGTGGAACGAAGGCTACACGGACCTGTTCGGCTACGACGCCGGGCGCGGCACGCCGCACCTCGCGGACTGGACCGCGCGCATCCATGCCGATGACCGCGCCCGCGTCGAGTCCAGTTTCGCGGCGGAGCTGCGCGGCGATCAGGAGCAGTGGCAGGAGGATTATCGCTATCGACACATGGACGGCCACTTTCTCGACGTGCGCGACCGCGGCTATATCCTGCGTGATGCGGCAGGGCATGCCGTGCGCATGGTCGGCGGCATGCACGACCGCAGCCGCGAGGCGAACGCGCAGCGCGATCTGCAACAGCGCGTGGAAAACTATCGCGCACTGGTCGAGCAGATGCCGGTGCCGCTGCTGGTGCTGCAGGACGGGCGCGTGCGCATGGCCAACACCGCGGCAGTACTGCTGTTGAAGGGCAATACGCCCGACAGCCTGGGCGCGATGACGGTGGAGGACTTGTTCGAGCCCGACGCCGCGGCCGTTTGCCGTGCGCCCTCGATCACGCCGACGCAGACGCTCGATGGCAAGGTGCGTCGCCTGGATGGCAGC
>DZBX01000081.1:1795-3411 GCA_022730075.1 Rhodanobacter sp.
TTCGTGCGCGCCCGCAGCGACACCTGGTACATGGTCGCGCGCGACATCAGTCGTCAGGTGCGCGCCGAAGCCGAGGCGCGCTTGCTGCAACGCGCGGTCGAGGCTGTGGAAAACGGTGTGGTCATCAGCGATGCGCGCGCTCCCGATCTGCCGCTGGTTTATGTCAATCCGGCATTCACGCGCATCACGGGTTATCCGGTGGATGCGGTGATCGGTCGCAATGCGCGCTTCCTGTATCGGGATGACGCCGAGCAGCCCGGATTGCGCGAGCTGGACCGGGGCCTGGCTGACGGCAATCCAGCCAGCGTCGTGCTGCGCAATTACCGCAAGGATGGCAGCCTGTTCTGGAACCGACTGCGCATCGCGCCGGTACGCGACGCGCACGGTCTCAGCCACTGGGTGGGCATCCAGCAGGACATCAGCGAGGAGCGCCGCGCCGAGGAGCGCTTGCAACAGCAGGCATTGAGCGACGAGCTCACCGGCTTGCCCAATCGCCGTGCATTGCTGCTCGAGCTTGACGCGATGCTGCCGCGCGAGCCGCTGGCGCTGGTGCACCTGGGCCTCGATCAATTCAAGTTGATCAACGACGCGCTGGGCCATGCCAGCGGCGACGAGCTGCTGCGCAAGCTGGGCGCGCGCCTGCGCGCCGTGTTGCCCGATGCGGTGTTGCTGGCGCGCATCGGCGGCGACGAGTTCGTGACGCTGGTGCCGCGGGTCGGTGTGCAACTGCAGGATGTGCTGGCGCGCATCGGCAGCAGCGTGAGTCAGCCGATCGAAGTGCAGGGCACGCTGCAGCAACTCAATTGCAGCATCGGCGTGGCGCTGGCGCCCGAGCACGGCGACAACAGCGAAGCACTGATGCGCTCGGCGGACGCGGCCATGCACGAGGCCAAGCGCCTGGGCCGCAACCGCAGCGTGACCTACAGCGCGAACCTGCACGACGCGGCGCGGCAGCGTCTCGCGGTGATCTCGCGCCTGCGCGGCAGCGATCTCGGCAATGAGTTGGCGCTGCACTACCAGACCATCCACGACGGCGTCAGCGGCGCCATCATCGGCGTCGAGCTGTTGCTGCGCTGGCCGCGCGGACCCGATGGCCTGCGCAGCCCGGATGTGCTGGTGCCCTTGCTGGAGGAGTCCGGCCTGATCCTGCCGGTGGGGCGTTGGGTGCTGAACGAGGCCTGCCGGCGGCAGCATCAGTTGCAGGGCCTGGCGGCGGGTGGTTGCAAGGTGGCGCTGAATGTCTCCACGCAGCAATTGATGCTGGGCGATTTCGTGGGCGAGGTGCGCGAGGCGCTGGCGAGCAGCGGCGCCGATCCGGCGCTGCTGGAACTGGAGATCACCGAGAGCGCGCTGATGGCCGATCCGGGCAAGGCCGAGGCGACCCTGCAGCAACTCAAGCAATTGGGCCTGGGCATCGTCATCGACGACTTCGGCACCGGCTATTCCAGTCTCGGCTATCTGCACCGGTTTTCGGTGGACAAGCTCAAGATCGACCGCTCATTCGTCAGCGACGTGCTCACCGATCACGACAATGCTTTGATCTGCGCGTCGATCATCCAGCTCGCGCACAGTCTCGGCCTGAGCGTGGTCGCCGAGGGTGTCGAAACCGAGGCGCA
>DZBX01000081.1:3511-10231 GCA_022730075.1 Rhodanobacter sp.
CTGGCCGCGCCGCGTCGATGCCGCCGTGCTGACACCAATCCCGCGCGCCGCGATGCGCGCCGAGCTTGGCCTCGCGCCGCATGCGCCGTTGCCGTTTCACGGCGAGGATTTGTGGGGCTGCTACGAGCTGTCCTGGCTGGATGCGCGCGGCAAGCCGGTGCAAGCCATGGCCGAGTTGCGCGTGCCCGCGGCGTCGGCGCGACTGATCGAATCGAAATCGCTGAAGCTGTACCTCAACGGTTATGCCGGCGAGCGCATGACCGACGCGGATGCGGTGCGCGCACGCATCGCGCAGGATCTCGCGGTCGCGGCCGGCGACACGGTCCAGGTGGCGTTGCTGGAATCCGCGGTGTGGGGGCGGGTGCGGCTGCACAGCCCGCCTGGAGTCGCGCTGGATGAACTGGACATCGCCGCAGACTGTTACGGCCCGCCGCAACCGCAAGTGCTGCGCCGCGCGCCGACGGGACATGTGCACGAAATCCTGCACAGCGCGCTGTTCCGCTCCAATTGCCCGGTCACCGGGCAGCCGGACTGGGCCACTGTGGTGGTCGACTACGCCGGGCCCGCGCTCGATCACGCCGCGCTGCTGGCGTATCTGCTCAGCTACCGCGAGCACGCGGCGTTTCACGAGCAGTGCGTCGAGCGCATCTGGCTGGACCTGATGCAGCACGGTGCTTGCACGGCCTTGACGGTATTCGCGCGTTTCACCCGGCGCGGCGGGCTGGACATCAATCCGCTGCGCAGCAGCGATGAAGCCGCGCGCCTGCCGGCATGGCAACGCCACGCGCGGCAGTAGCGCGTGGTGTCGCCTTACCGAATGGTAAGCCGCGGGTAGTGGCACGGCTGCACGTAGCGCGCGCGCCGGCTGCTAGGCTTGCGCGCCTTCGACTCGGAGCAAGCGCGCATGGCCTCGATGGATCCAGCAAGCGGACAGCCCGTGCCGCCGGTGGCGCGCGCGCGCTATTCGCGGGCGCAGCGCACGCTGCACTGGCTTGTTTTTGCCTGCGTGGTGCTGGCGTACACGTTCATCAACATCAAGGGCTGGCTGCCGCGTGGCGATGCGTTGCGCGCGCGCATGCTGGAGGCGCACTTCGCCGCCGGACTGGCGGTGTTGCTGCTGATCTGGCCGCGGCTGATGCTGCGCGTGCGCCGTGGCATGCCCGCGATCACGCCGGTGTTGCCGCGCCACCTGCATGTGCCGGGACAGATCACGCACGTGCTGCTGTACGCGTTCCTGATCGTGCAGCCGCTGCTGGGCATCGCCGCTGTCGAACTGGGTGGCCACGCGATCAACCTGCCGTTTGGCCTGGCGATTCCGTTGTTCATCGCGCCCGATCATCTGGCGCTGGGGCACAGCATCAAGGAGATCCACGAGGATCTGGGCGATGTTTTCTACTGGGTGATCGGCCTGCACATCGCCGCGGCGCTGTGGCACCACAGCTTTCGCGGCGACGACACGCTCAAGCGCATGGTGTGATGCGCGGTGCGCCTCCGCTGCGTCGCGGAGAAACACGCGGTCCTGCTACATGCCGTAGGTGTTGTGGCCGGCGAATGCCGCCATCATCCCGCCGAAAAACGCCACGAAGCCCAGCACCATCACCGCCAGGCCGATGATCAACAGCACGCCCTGGATGATGAAATACACGCGCAACTTGTCCAGCGCCAGCCGCAGCGCGGATTCATCGCCGGCCATCTGCGCGCGCTCGATGGCGTTGCCGGACTGCACCAGCAGCACGCCCATCCAGATCGGAATCCAGGCAACGATCAGGCCGATGATGCTGAGCGCGTACAACACCCCGACGATGATGTTGATGATGCCCACGAACTTGACCCAGCCCTTGCCACTGGCCAGCGGCAGGCTGAGGTCGCGAACCAGTGCGCTGCGATCGTCCATCGTTTTTCCCCCTGCGGCCCCTGCCGCAGCGTGACGAGCCTAGCTGCTGGCCGCGCGGCGCGGCAAGCCGTGCCGTCGGCGCGCTGCGTCAGGCGGGGTCGGCGGGCGGGCTGCCGGCGCCATCCCGCTCGCGGCGCAGCGTGCGCAGCGCGGCCAGCGAAAACGTGGCTTCCTGACCTTGCGGCGTGCGCCGCGGTTCGCCTTCGCGCGGGGCGTGGCCGTGCAGGTACACGATCTCCCAGCTCGAGGCGATGCGGCCGTCGGGCTGCCGCGGATAGGCCGCCTGCATGCGCGCCAGGCGCGATTTGCCGGTGAGGCCGCGCGCACGTCCGGCGTCGGCGTTGGTGGCGCCGAGGCCTTTCAGTTCGCGCAGCAGGCTGCCGACATCGGCGTAGGTCAGCGTCAGGCGTTCGCTACCCAGCACCGGATCGCGCAGGCCGGCGGCCAGCGCGGCGTCGCCCAGGTCGTGCATGTCCAGAAAGCGCGAGACGTGCGGGTGCGTGCCATCGGCCGCGGCCCAGGCGGCGCGCAGCTCACGCAGCGTGTCCGGGCCGAAGCTGGACAGCAGCAGCAATCCGCCGGGGCGCAGCACGCGCAGCAGCTCGAGGAACAGCGGACGCGGATCGGCGAGCCACTGGATGCACAGGTTCGAGTACAGCAAGTCGAACACGCCGTCGGCGAACGGAAGCTGCAGCGCATCACCGGCCACGCGCGCATAGCGACGGCCGCGCAACCCGGCGTGACGGCGCGCGGCGCGCAGCATGGGCAGGGCCAGGTCCAGCGCGACGACGTGCGCGCCGGGATAATGCCGCGCCAGCGCCGCGGCACCGAGACCCGTGCCGGCGCCGAGATCGAGGATGCGCCGTGGCGACGCATCGAGAAGCCCCAATTGTTCGCGCAGTCGCGCACCCACTTCGCGCTGCAGCGCGTCGTGCTGCTCGTAGATCGAAGCCGCGCGCGCGAACGCGCGGCGTACCTGGCGCGCATCCAGATCGAAGCGTTCGCTCATGCGGCGCGCTCCGCCAGCGCACGCAGCGCTGCCGCGACTTCGCCCGCGTGGCCGATGAAGCCGGCGTGCGCGGCGTGCGCCAGTTCCACGAACGTGGCGTGTGGCATCAATGCCGCCGCCGCGCGCTGCGCGCCCGGCGGCACCAGCCGATCACGGCGCCCGGCCAGCCACAGCGCCGGCTGCGGCAGCGCGGGCAGCACGCCGCGCAGGTCGCTGCGCGCCAGCAGATCCAGCCCTGCGCGCAGGTGCGCGGGGTCGGGTTCGCCGCGCGCGAAGATGGCTTGCCGCAGGCTGCGCAGATCGGCCTGCGCGCCGGCATCGCCCAGCACTTCGAGCGCCAGGAAACGCTGCACCGTGGCGCGGTAGTCGGCGGTCAGCGCCTGCGCGAAGGCATCGAACTCGACCAGTGGCATGGCCTGCGGCCAGTCTGGCGCCTGCACGAAACGCGGCGTGGACGACAGCAGCGCCAGCGCGCGCGGCGCCAGCACGGCATCGCGCGCCGCGGCCAGCGCGAACAGGCCCCCCAGCGACCAGCCCAGCCAGACCGCGCCGGCCGGCACGCGCGTGCGCAGCGCCGCGCACACGGCGTCGGGCCGCAGCGGCAGCGTGCTGTCGCGCGCGTGGCCGTGGCCGGGCAGGTCCACCGCGTACGCGGTGAAGTCGTCGGCCAGTGCATCGAGCAGCGGCGCGAAGATGCCGCCGTGCATGGCCCAGCCGTGGATCAGCACCAGCGGTGTCGGACCCTGGCCGCTGGTGGCGATGGACACATCACTCATGCGGGAAAGTACGGCTCATGCGCCGGTATCCGGCGCGGGTTGCGCATGATGCTGCCGCAACGCGCCGAGTGCATCCAGCAGACGTTCGACATCGCTTTCGCCGTGCGCCGCCGACAACGCGATGCGCAGCCGCGCCTGACCTTGCGCCACGGTCGGCGGGCGGATCGCCGGCACGTGGAATCCACGCGCTTCGAGCGCGCTCGACCAGTCCTGCGCGGTCACGGCGCTGCCCAGCCACAGCGGCTGGATCGGCGTGTCCGATGGCAGCAGATGCAGACCCAGCGCGGCCGCGCCGCTGCGCAGTTGCGCGATCCGCGCCTGCAAGCGCGCGCGCAGGTGCTCGCCCTGTTGCGCCAGGCGCAACGCGGCCAGCGTCGCCGCGGCCAGCGCCGGCGGTGGCGCGGTGGAATACACATGCGCGCGCGCGAATTGCGTCAGCGCATCGATCAGCACAGCGTCGCCGGCGACGAAGGCGCCCTGCGTGCCCAGCGCCTTGCCCAGGGTCGCCATCAGAATCGGCACCTGGCGTGCATCCAGCCCGGCCTGCGCCACGCTGCCGGCACCCTGTGCGCCGCGCACGCCCAGACCGTGCGCGTCGTCGATCAGCAGCGTGGCGTTTTGCTGCTGCGCCAGCGCCGCGAGCCGCGCCAGCGGCGCCACGTCGCCGTCCATGCTGAACACGCCGTCGCTGGCCAGCAGCGCGGCGGCCTGCGGGCGCAACGTCAGCTGGCGCGCGGCGGCATCGACATCGCCATGCGGATAGCGGCGCAGCTCGGCGCCGCACAGGCGCGCGCCATCGAGCAGGCTGGCGTGGTTGAGTTTGTCCTGCACGCACACATCGCCGGGCTGCAGCAGCGCGTCGAGCACGCCGAGGTTGGCCATGTAGCCGGTGGCGAACAGCAGTGCGCGCTCGCGCCCGGTCCACGCCGCCAGCGCGGCTTCGAGTTCGGCGTGCGGCGCGCGGTGCCCGCCGAGCAGGTGCGCGGCGGTGGCGCCGACGCCCCAGCGCGCAGCGGCGCTGCACAGCGCCTCGCGCACCTGCGCGTGTCCGGCCAGGCCGAGGTAGTCGTTGCTGGCGAACGACAGCAGGCGGCGGCCGTCGAGCACGATCCACGGCGCGGTCGTTGCAGCGACGCTGCGCAGGCGGCGCAGCAGGCCGGCCTCGGCGCGCGCCTGCTGGCGCGCGGCCGCGCGCTGCAGCAAGTCGGCGCGCATCGTCGTGCTCGCGGCGCGCGGCTTCAGGCCGCCGCGCCGCAGCCGCATGCGCCGGCGCGGCAGGCCGGTTCGGCGTCGAGATCGATGTGCGCGTGCTCGCCGACGTGGCCTTCGGTGTCGCCCGGCAACGCATGCAGGCCGAGTCGTGCGAACAAGGCCTGGTCGTGGGTCACGTCGGGGTTGCCGGTAGTCAGCAGTTTCTCGCCGTAGAAGATCGAATTGGCGCCGGCGAAAAAACACAATGCCTGCAGCTCGTCGCTCATTCCGGCGCGACCGGCCGACAGCCGCACCATCGAGGCGGGCATCAGGATGCGCGCCACGGCGATCGTGCGCACGAACTCGAACGGGTCCAGCGCCGCGGTGCCGTCCAGCGGCGTACCCGGCACCTGCACCAGTTGGTTGATCGGCACCGAGTGCGGCGGCTCGGGCAGGGTGGCAAGCACCTGCAGCAGGCCGGCGCGCTGCGCGCGCGTCTCGCCCATGCCGACGATGCCGCCGCAACAGGTTTTCATGCCGGCGGCGCGCACCTGTTCGAGCGTGTCGAGGCGGTCCTGGTACTGGCGCGTGTGGATGATCTCGCCGTAGAACTCCGGCGCGCTGTCGAGGTTGTGGTTGTAGTAGTCCAGCCCCGCCGATTTCAGCGTGTGCGCCTGCGTGCCGCTGAGCATGCCCAGCGTGGCGCAGGTTTCCAGGCCCAGCGCCTTCACCGCAGAGACAATTGCAGCCACCTGCGCCACTTCGCGGTCCTTGGGCGCGCGCCACGCCGCGCCCATGCAGAAGCGGCTGGCGCCGGCGGCCTTGGCCGCGCGCGCGCGCTCCAGCACGGCTTCGACCGACATCAGCTTGTGCGCCTGCACGCCGGTGTCGTAGCGCGCAGCCTGCGGGCAATACGCGCAATCCTCGGGACAGCCGCCGGTCTTGATCGACAGCAGCGTGGACACCTGCACCGCGTTGGCATCGTGATGCGTGCGATGCGTCGCATGCGCACGCGCCAGCAGATCGTTGAATGGCAGCTCGAACAGCGCCAATACCCCGGCGCGTGTCCACTCGTGGCGCAATTCGGCCATGCCCAGGCTCCGCGATACAGTGGCGGCGAGTCTGCGAGGGGAGCCCATGTCTGTCAACCGAGTACTGACGCGCGCGGTTGACGGATTGCGCCGCATTGAACGCCTGTTGCTGCCGCCGCGTTGTCTGCTGTGCGGCGCGGCGGCGGACGACGCTGGCCTGTGCGCGGCGTGCCGCGCCGAGCTGCCGCGCAACGCAAGCTGTTGCGCGCGCTGCGCCGAACCCTTGCCAATGCCGGCGCCGCTGTGCGGACGCTGCCTGCGCCATTTGCCGCCGTGGGACGCGGCGTGGACGCCGTTCCGTTATGCGTGGCCGTTGGATGTTCTGGAAACGCGCTTCAAGTTCGGTCAGAGCCTGGCCGCGGGACGCACGCTGGCCGCGCAGTGGGCTGCGGTTGCGCCGCCCATGCCCTTGCCCGCGGCGCTGCTGCCGGTGCCGCTGCATGTCGCGCGCCTGCGCCGTCGCGGCTTCAACCAGTCGCTGGAACTGGCGCGCGTGCTGGGCCGGGCGTTGGGCATCCCCGTGCATGCACAGGCGCTGCGGCGCACGCGCGCCACCGTCGCGCAGACCGATCTGGACCGCGTCGCGCGGCGGCGCAACGTGCGTGGCGCTTTTGCGCTGACGGCGGGTTACGCGCCGCCCGCCCATGTGGCCGTGCTCGACGACGTGCTCACCACCGGCGCCACGCTGGCCGAGTGCGCGCGCGTGCTGCGCCGTGCCGGCGTTGCGCGCGTGGACGTGTGGGCGCTGGCGCGCGCGCC
>DZBX01000239.1 GCA_022730075.1 Rhodanobacter sp.
GCGCTTAGTGCATGGCCAGCAGCGGAATCAGCAGCAGCGCCACGATGTTGATGATCTTGATCAGCGGATTGATCGCCGGGCCGGCGGTGTCCTTGTAGGGATCGCCGACGGTGTCGCCGGTGACGGCGGCCTTGTGCGCCTCGGAGCCCTTGCCGCCGAAGTGGCCGTCCTCGATGTACTTCTTGGCGTTGTCCCAGGCGCCGCCGCCGGTGGTCATCGAGATGGCCACGAACAGGCCGGTGACGATGGTGCCGATCAGCACGCCGCCCAGGGCCTCGGGGCCGAGCAGGAAGCCGACCAGGATCGGTACCACGACCGGCAGCAGCGAGGGGATGATCATTTCCTTGATCGCCGATTTGGTCAGCATGTCGACCGCGCGCGAATAGTCGGGCTTGGTGGTGCCCGCCATGATGCCGGTGATCTCGCGGAACTGGCGGCGCACTTCCTCGACCACCGCGCCGGCCGCGCGTCCGACCGCCTCCATGGCCATCGCGGCGAACAGGTACGGCACCATGCCGCCGATCAGCAGGCCGATGATGACCATGTGGTTGGACAGCGAGAAGTCGAAAGTCTGCTGCGCCATGCCGGTGGCCAGCGCGTGCGCCTTGGCGGCGAGGTCGAGGTTGTGCGTGTAATCGGCGAACAGCACCAGCGCGGCCAGCGCCGCCGAACCGATCGCGTAGCCCTTGGTCACCGCCTTGGTGGTGTTGCCGACCGCGTCCAGCGGGTCGGTGACCGCGCGCACTTCCGGCGGCAGGCCGGCCATCTCGGCGATGCCGCCGGCGTTGTCGGTGATCGGGCCGTACGCGTCCAGCGCCACGATCACGCCGGACATCGACAGCATGGTCGAGGTGGCGATGGCGATGCCGTACAGGCCGCCCGCCCAGAACGCCACGCCGATGGCCAGGCAGATCGCCAGTACCGGCAGCGCCGTGGCCTTCATCGATACGCCCAGGCCGGCGATGATGTTGGTGCCGTGGCCGGTGGTGGAGGCCTTGGCCACGTGCTGCACCGGCTTGTACTCGGTGCCGGTGTAGTACTCGGTGATCCACATCAGCACCAGCGTCAGCACCGGGCCGGTGAGCGCGGCGATGAAGATGCCGTCGACGCTGATGCCGGCGATGCCGCCCATCATCGCGCGGGTGATGAACCAGAACGCGATGATGGTGAGCACGCTGGTCACGATCACCGCCTGCCACAGCGCACCCATGATCTTGCCACCGGGTTTGACCCGCGCCAGCACCAGGCCGATCACCGAGGCCAGGATCGACACGCCGCCAAGCACCAGCGGATAGATCACCGGCGCTGAGCTCAACGCGCCGAACAGCAACCCGCCGACCAGCATCACCGCGATCTTGCTCACCGCGTAAGTCTCGAACAGGTCGGCGGCCATGCCGGCGCAGTCGCCGACGTTGTCGCCGACGTTGTCGGCGATCACCGCCGGATTGCGCGGATCGTCCTCGGGGATGCCGGCCTCGACCTTGCCCACCAGGTCGGCACCGACGTCGGCGCCCTTGGTGAAGATGCCGCCGCCCAGACGCGCGAAGATCGAGATCAGCGAAGCGCCGAAGGCGAGGCCGATCAGCGCGTGCAGCGCGGCCTCCTCGGTATGTCCGAACCAGGTGGTGAGAATGTAGAAGTAGCCACTGACGCCGAGCAGGGCCAGACCGGCGACCAGCATGCCGGTGATCGCGCCACCGCGAAACGCCACCTTGAACGCCGCCGGCAGCCCGCTGCGCGCGGCCTCGGCGGTGCGCACGTTGGCGCGTACCGATACATTCATGCCGATGTAGCCGGTGGCGCCGGAGAGGATCGCGCCGATGGCGAAGCCCAGCGCCGTGCCCCAGTTCAGGGCGAAGCCGATGATCACGAACAGCACCACGCCGACCATGCCGATGGTGGTGTACTGACGGTTGAGGTAGGCGCGCGCGCCTACCTGGATGGCCGCGGCGATCTCCTGCATGCGCGCGTTGCCGGCCGGCTGCGCCAGCACCCAGCGCGTCGTCACGATGCCGAAGAGAATCGCCACGACCGCGCAAGCCAGCGCGATCTCAAGACCATACTGTTGCAGCATCGACCTCTCTCCCCTGTTGGTGGATGGCCGTCCGGCTGGGCGGTTGCGCGAGTATAGGCAAGCTTGCGTGTCGCGCCTTGATGCGGCGCAAAAGCCG
>DZBX01000082.1 GCA_022730075.1 Rhodanobacter sp.
CCAGACGATGTGCCACACCACCGGAATGTCGCCCCAGTTGATCACGCCGAACATCAGCGCTAGCGCCGCGCCGCCCAGCGCGCTGTAGCCAATTCCCAGGCCGCGCGGCTGCCAGATGACGAAGCTGAGGGTGACGATGAAGATGAGCAGGGCGATCAGCATCGTCGCCCCGCCCGCGATAACTGGCGCGCCGCCAGGACAGGACGATTTAGCTGCAGCGGTGCGATCACGGGGCACCGACGCTGGCGTGGATCGCAGCCAGGCTGGCGCGGGCCGCGAGCGCATCGAGTTTCTGGTCGGGCAAGGCGATCAGCAGCTCGATGCGCTGGCGCAAGGCCAGCAGCGTCGCGCGGAACGCGGCGCGGCGCGTGGCCGCGTCGCCCTGCACCGCCGCGGGATCGGGTACACCCCAGTGCGCCGTGGCCGGATGCCCTGGCCACAGCGGGCAGGCCTCACCGGCGGCGCTGTCGCACACAGTCAGGATGAAATCCATGCGCGGCGCGTCCGCCGCGGCGAACTCGTCCCAGGACTTGCTGCGCAGCCGCGCCGGGTCGTAGCCCATTTCGATGGCCAGTTCCCGGGCCAGCGACTGCACCTGCCCGGCCGGATGGCTACCGGCGCTGTAGGCATGGAATCGCGAAGCGCCCATCGTGTTCAGCAGTGCTTCGCCCAGGATGCTGCGCGCCGAGTTGCCGGTGCACAGGAACAGCACGTTGTAGATGCGCCCGCTCATGCGCAGCAGCCGTCAGCGCCCGCGCCCTTGTCCGGGCCGCAGCATGGCGCGCTGGCCTGCGTCGTCGCCGGACCGCAGCACGGCGCGGCGGTCTGCGTTACCGCGGGCCCGCAACAGGCATCGCCGGTCTGGGCAGGTGCGGGCGCGTAATACGACGTCGCCGCGCCCAGGCTGCGGAAGCTTTCCCAGCGCAGACCCTGCGGATCCTCGCTCCAGTACTTGTCCGAACGTGCATAGCAGCAGGTCGTGCCCTGCTCGGCCAGCGCCACCGCATCGGCGGCGGCCAGGCGCGCGCCGATCTGCGCGAGCTCCTCCGCCTGCTCCACCTGGATGCCCAGGTGATCGAGACCCGGCGCACGACCACGCTGCGAAATGGCGAAGTTCACACGCGGATCCTCCAGCATCCACTTGGCGTAATCGGCTTCGCGCACGCTGGGCGCACAGCCGAACAGCGTGTGGTAATAACGGATGCTGGCCTCGAGGTCAGCGACGTTGACGTGCACGTGGAAGCGTTGCATGGGCCTGGGCTCCTGGTGATGGAAGGGTCTTGCAGACGGGCACGGGCGCGCAGGCGCCGCTGCCGGCACAGCAGTTTTCGGTGAGATAGGCAAGCAACGCGTCCATGCGCGCATAGTCGGCATGGCACTGGATCACGCGGCCACGGCGTTGATCGCGCACCAGTCCGGCGGCACGCAGCACGCGCAGGTGCGCGCTGAGCGTGGAGTCCGGCACGCGCAGGCGCGCGGCAAGCTCGCCCACCGGCAAGCCCTCGGGACCGGCCTGTACCAGCAGGCGGAACAACACCAGGCGCGTGTCCTGGGCCAGTGCCTTGAGTGCGACGATGCTTTCATCCAATTCCATATTTCTAGTTTTATGGAACTATTGGCCGCCGTCAATCCCCATCCGACCGCGCGCGCTAGACTCAAGTCTCTGCACACACGCTTGGAGGAGTCATGCGTCAGGTCAAGCATCTACTCGAAAGCAAGGGCAGCGGCGTGCATGTGATCGCCCCGGAACAAAGCGTGCTATCCGCGCTGCAGCGCATGGCCGAATTGCGCATCGGCGCGCTGCTGGTGATGCGCGGCAACGAACTGCTGGGCGTGGTGTCCGAGCGCGATTACGCGCGCAAGGTCGCATTGCAGGGGCGCGCTTCGAGCGAGACCCCTGTGCGCGAAATCATGAGCACGCCGGCGTTGACGGTTTCGCCAGAAGAATCGGTCGAAGCCTGCATGCGCCTGTGCACCGACAGCCGCGTGCGCCATCTGCCCGTGGTCGAACGCGGCGCGGTGGTCGGGGTGATTTCCATCGGCGATCTGGTCAAGGCCGTGATCGACGACCAGGCCGAGGAAATCGAGCACCTGCAGCGCTATATCGCGGGCTGATCAGGCCACGGCACGGACGGTCGCGGCACGGACGCCGCGGGCGCGGGTTTCAGCAAGTCGCGCGCCGGCCCGCCACCTGGACTTTCACGGCGGCGCTAGGCGCCCGGCGTATCGCCCAGCACCAGCGGCAGCGGGCAGTGCAGCGCCGCACAGACGACGCGCAGCAACTCGGCCTCGGCCACGCGCACCTGGCCATCCTCGCGCAGCGCACGGGTGAGCGCGCGCACCAGCAGTTCCTTGCCGGCCGGCGCGAGCCGGTCGAGTTGTGCCAGCGCGCTATCGAGCTGCGCCTGCCAGTCGCCCGGCGGCGCATAACGCGCGTCAAGATCCGGCAGCATTTCCTGTACGCCCAGCTGGAACGCGCGCGTGGCGCTCGCGGCATCGTCGTGGCCGAATTCGGCCAGCAGCTCCAGCACCAGCAACGCCTGATCCTTGCAATCGATCAGCTTGCTACTGCCGGCGACGAAGCCACGCACCGGGTCCAACGCATCCAGCGCCTGCACGCGCACCAGGGTGGCCAGGCAGTATTCGTCCAGCGCCACCTCGCCATCGGCATGTGCCATCCGGCTCAGCGTCGCCACCAGCTTCTCGATCTCGGCGCGCGGCTGGCGACGCAGCGCCGGGAACGCCATGGCTGCCAGCGGCAGCCGCGCCAGTGGATGCAGTCGCGCCACGCTCGAGGCCAGCACGCCGACCGCTTCGCTGACCGGCGCGGGGAAGGCCTGCGCGATCTGCTGCGCCTGTTGCACGCGCGCAGCGCCGTCCATCGCCAGCGCCAGGGCCAGCACCAGGGGCAACGCCTGCTGCGCTGAACGCGCTGCGGCGGTCAGTTCATCGGGCACGCCATCGCGCACCCGTGCGGCGGCGGCAAAGTCCGCGTGGTCGGCCTGACCCACCTGCGCGGCCACGGCGGCGGCGGCGATGGGGCTGCGCGCGTCCAGGCGCGGCAACGCCTGCGCAGCGCCGGACATCACCGCCGCAGTCGTGACCGTCGCCATCAGGATGTCGCGCGGCATCAGGCCGGTGGCGCTGGCACGTGGATCGTCACCGTGCGGGCTGCGCGCCAGGTTTTGCCAGCGCTTGGCGATCAGCTCGAACTCGGCCACGTCGAAACCCGGTTCCAGCGCGCGGATGCGCTGCTCCAGCGGCGGGTGCGTGGCGAACAGCGCGCTCCAGTTGTGGCCTTCGCCGAACAGCATGTGCGAGACCTCCTCGCCATGCACCTGGGTGAGCTGCGAGCCGGCTTCCAGCGCGCCGATTTTCTTCAACGCACCGGCGATGCCCGTGGTCTGGCGCGTGAACTGCACCGCCGAGGCATCGGCCAGTGTCTCGCGCGAACGTGCCACAGAAGCCTTGATCAGGCGCGCGAAAAACACGCCGATGCCGCCGATCACCAGCAGTCCCAGCCCGATCGCCCACAGCGCGTTGCCGTTGTCGCGGCGACCGCGGCCGCCGCCAATGGAGCCGCCAGTCCAGAACGCGGCGTTGAGCAACTGGCGCCCGATCACGCTGAGCACGACGATACCGAACACCACGCCCATCAGGCGGATGTTGAGGCGCATGTCGCCGTTGAGCACGTGACTGTATTCGTGCGCGATTACACCCTGCAGTTCATCCCGGTTGAGCGTTTCCAGACAACCCTGGGTGACGCAGATCGCGGCATCGCTCGGGCCGTAGCCGGCGGCGAAGGCGTTGATGCCGGGCTCCTGTTCGAGCACGTAGATCTCCGGCACCGGCACGCCCGCGGCGATCGCGACTTCCTCGATCACGTTGCGCAATCGCCGCCACGCCGGATTGTTGGTGTCCGGCGGCACCGGCGTGGCGTGCAACCCGCGCGCCACCGCGCCGCCACCACTGCGCAAGGATGCGCTGCGGTACATCGACGCCAGCGCGATGACGGCGATCACGGCGATGCTGACCAGCAGCAGCGTCGGCAGCGGCACTTGCACGCCGCCATCCGGCTTGCTGGACGCCAGGCCGAACACCACGAAAATCAGCGCGTCGACCGCCGCAACGATGGCCAGTACCGCCAGCGTGAACAACACCACCATGCGCCGCGAATGGCGCCGCGCATCAGCCTGGTGGGCAAAGAAATCCACGCCGCGCGCTCGGTTCAGGTGAACGAGACCTTGGGCGCCTCGCGCTTGGCCGGATCGTCCATGGCCAGCGGCTCGGCCGCGGCGAAACCGAAGCTGTTGGCAATGATGCTGGACGGAAACATCTGGCAGCGGTTGTTGTAGCCCATCACGGAGTCATTGTAGGCCTGCCGCGCGAAGGCCACGCGGTTCTCGGTGGAGCTGAGCTCCTCGGAAAGCTGCATCATGTTCTGGTTGGCCTTCAGGTCCGGGTAGGCCTCGGCCACCGCGAACAGACGTCCCAGCGACTGCGTCAGCTGCGTTTCGGCGCCGCCGAGCTGCTGCATCGCCTGCGGGTTGCCGGGCGCGGCCTTGGCCGCGGCCAGACCATTCACCGCCGCCGTGCGCGCCTCGGTCACGGCTTCCAGCGTGCCACGCTCATGGGCGATGTAACCCTTGGCGGTTTCCACCAGATTGGGGATCAGGTCATGTCGGCGCGTGAGCTGCACGTCAATCTGCGCGAAGCTGTTCTTGTAACCGTTGCGCGCGGTCACCAGGGCGTTGTAGAGCCCGACGACATACAGGACAATCGCGGCAACGACGATCAACAGCACGATGATCGTGAACATCGGTCAGTCCTCCTTGTGGCGGCGCGGAGCGCTGCGCAGGGCTTGATGAGCATAGCAGTTCATGTCGAAGTTGCATTGGCGCCGCGTGCCTCTGGCACTGGCCGCGGCGGTACTCGTCGTCCTGTCGATCACCGCGCAGGCCGCGCGCCCCGACACCGCGGTCGCGGTCGGTGGGCCGCTGCCCAAGGGCCGCATCGCGGCCAGCATCAAGGCCTACAACGGCTGGCTCGATCAAGCCATGGCGCGCAACGATGCCGCCGGTATCGCCACCGCGGTCATCGTCGATGACAAGGTACGCTGGCAGCGCACCATGGGTTATGCCGATGCAGCCACCGGCGCCAAGGTCACGCCGCACACCGTCTTCCGCATCGCATCGCTGTCCAAGGCATTCGCCAGCGCGCTGACCGGGCTGCTGGTGCAGGACGGAACGTTCGGCTGGAACACGCGCATCGAGCAGGCGCTGCCATTCTTCATGCTGAAAAACGCCGAGTACGCACGCCAGGCCACGATCGCCGACATTCTCAGCCAGCGCCTGGGTCTGCCGCACAACGCCTACGACAACGTGATGGAGGACAACGGTCGCTACCCCGAGCTGGTGCGCAAGCTCGATGAGGTCGAACCGATCTGCCCGCCCGGGGATTGCTACAGCTATCAGAATGTGGCTTTCAGCCTGATTGGCGATGTGGTCTACGCCGAAACCGGCGATTTCTACTATCACCAGGTCGAGAAGCGTCTGTTCCTGCCACTGGGCATGCGCACCGCCACGTATGGGCGCGAGGCGCTGGAGGCGAGCAAGAGCTGGGCGCGGCCGCACTGGCTGGATCACGGGCGCTGGACACCGTTCCAGCCGCGCGAGGCCTACTACCGCCTGGCACCCGCCGCGGGCGTCAATGCCAGTCTCGATGATCTGGAGAAATGGCTGATCGCGCAGATGGGCGGCGATCCCGAGGTGCTTTCGCCCGCGCTGCTGCACGTGCTGCATACGCCGCTGGTGGAAACGCCGAGCGAACGCTGGGCCACGCCATGGCGTCGCGCACGCCTGCGCAACGCGCAATACGCGCTGGCCTGGCGCGTGTACGACTACGCCGGGCACCGGCTGATCTTCCACGCCGGCGCCGTGCAGGGCTATCGCGCGATGATCGGCTTCTTCCCCGACCTGCACGTCGGCATGGTGATCCTGTGGAACTGCGATGACGCCGTACCGGCGCAACTGATGCCCATGTTCTTCGACAAACTGCTGGGCCTGCCCTTCGTCGACTGGGCCGGACTGGATCGACCGCGCGAACGGGCGCATCCTGTGCGCAAACCCCGCCATCCACGCTAGACCCCATGCTGCTCGCCGAGCGTCTTGTGTTGCTGCTGCTTGATCCACGTCGCGGCTCGGTGCGGACGCAAGGTGCGCTGACCGCGCAAACGCTGTTCGCCGCCGCATTGCTTGCCGACCTGACGCTGGCCGGACGCCTGCAAACCGACGGCACGCACTGGCATCAGGACTGCGCGCTGCCGCTGGCGCATCCGCTGTTGGCTGACTTGCAGCGCGCCCTGGGCACGAACGCGCTGCCGCCACAACACGCGCTGCGGCTGGCGCGGCGCAAGCTCCCGCGACTGCGCACCCGCCTGCTCGATGGGCTGGCGCGGCGCGACCTGCTGCACCGCGTGCCGCGGATCAAATGGCTGCCGCGCGCCGGCCACCGCTACCCGCTGCGCTCGCAGCAGGCGCACGATGAATGCGCGGCCGATCTGCTGCGCGCCGCCAATGCCAGCCAGTCTCCTGCAGACCATGCACTGTTGTTGCTGGCCGACACCGCAGGCTTGTTGAAGGGCTTGCCGCCGGCGGCGCACGGCACCGCGTATGCCGCGCTGGGCGCACTCGACAATGGCGGCCGCAATCTGACGCCAGAAATGCACGCACTCGCGTTGTTGCGCCGCGTGCTGCTGGACCAATAGTCAGGCACCCGCAAGGGCGGCAGGCAAGTCGCCGCCCCTGCCTGGCCAATGCTCAGCCGCCGCCGGACAGCTTGAACTCGATGCGGCGCTGGACCACGACCGCGGTCGGCGTGCCGTTGATCAGTGCCGGCTTGAAGCGCCAGCGTGACACGGCATCGATCGCGGCGCGATCGAAAACCCGACGCGGTTCGGCATTGGTGACGTGAGCACCGCTCACCGAACCATCCGCTTCGACGGTGAACGCGACATCCACCCAACCCTGCTCGCCATTGCGCGCGGCTTCCAGCGGATACTTGGCCGGAACCATGCGCACCACCTGCGCATCGCGGTTCTCGGACTGCGCCGCCTCGGGCACCGTCGTTTTCCGCGCGGCCGCCGCCGCCGCGGCTTGCTGTGCCTGCTGCTCCTGTTGCTTGCGCAGCGCTGCTGCGGCAGCCTGCTCTTGCTGTTGCTTGAGCGCAGCGGCCGCAGCGATTTGTACCTGCTGCTGTTTTCGCTCTGCCTCCGCGCTTGCAGCTTGCGCCAGCGCGGCAGACTTCTGCGCCTGTTGCTGCTGGGTCACCACCTTGCGCGCGGCATCCAGCTTGGCGCGCAGGATGGTCAGCGTGTAATTGGTCGGGTCGGCCTTGGCCAGCAGATCGATTTCACGTTGCGCCTCGGGAAAATTTCCCTGGTTGATGGTCTGATCGACGGTCTGCGCGCCGTATGGAAACGTTTCGCGCAACGCGTCCTGCGCGGCGCGGTTGTGCGGGCTCTTGTGCAGTACCGCCAGGTAATACTCGAATGCATTGTCGCCTGCCGGTGCAACCAGGCGATCGTCTTTCAGCGCCTTCTGCGCCTGCTCCATCAGCTGATCGACACTCATCGCGGCCAGCCGGTCGGCGGCATTGGGGGCGGCATTGACGGGCTTGGGACTGGCCGCCGCGGCCTTGACCGGAGCAACCGGCGCCTTCGCGGCCGGCGGTGCGGACTGATTGGAACCGGAGCATGCGGCCAGTGTCGCACTCAACAACACGGCCATCACCGCTCCGAAACGGACCTTGGCACGGGGAGATACGGAGTTAATAACCATGGGCAAGCCTCAAGTGGATGGGCGCGCCACGGTCAGCTTCCCCCTGTGCGGTTTGGAACGCCGCAAGCGCAGGCAGCACGTTAGCCCGATCACGTGCGGCGAGCAATGCGAAAAATGCCGACGACACAAAATGAAACGCCCCGCGATGCGGGGCGTGACCTCGGACTCGAGGCCCCTCTCCGCGCTGGGCAGTCGCGGAGAGGGTGAAAGTTTCCAGCTTCAGAACGAAAACCCGCCTCAGAGGGCGAGCGCCGCGACCTTCATGGGCGCAGCTTTCTTCACCGCTTTCTTGGCAGGCTTTTTCGCCGCAGGCTTTTTTGCCACGGCTTTCTTGGCGGCCGGCTTCTTGGCCGCAGCCTTCTTCTTGGCCGCCGGCTTCTTGGCGGCGGCCTTCTTGGCCGCCGGCTTCTTCGCGGCAGCCTTCTTCACGGACTTCTTGGCGGCCGTCTTGCGGGCCGTCGCGACCTTGGCCTTGGCGACCTTTTTGGTCGTGGCCTTCTTGGCAGTGGACTTTTTCGCCGCAGGTTTCTTGGCGGCGGGTTTCTTCGCAGCAGTTTTCTTGATAGCCATAATTCGTCTCAGCTCCTCGTCAGTTGGCAGTGGTTGCCCAGTAAAAGCATGCAGGAACGCCTCGCACAGAAGATCACTCATAGTGGCGTGCCTGAGATTGCAGATCTGGCGACGCGTGCGTTCATCGGAAAGCACCTTGAGCACATGCAGTGGAACCGACACGGTGATCTTGCGTACCGCCTCGGCTTTTGCGCCGTGCTCGATATACGGCTTGATGAATTTCGACGTCGCCATTCTTTATTCACTGATCTTCCGGCGCAGAAACTATTGCGTCATTTTTCCACTGTCAATCAATTTCGCCGTATTCGCCGCATCACGCGCGAGATGGAGCCAAGCGCGGGCAAGCGCGGGCGACGATGGATAATTCATTGTTATGGACGTATGGACATCTGGACGTCTAATTTTTTCAAGATCAACGATCGCGCCGCAAGCCTTGTGATTGCTCGCGTTGCGGCGTGGCGCGCGCGCGCGGCGGCGACGGCGCGCGCATTCGGAGCGCCACGCAGCGCACGCTGGAAATGGCGCTGAATGGCGATGAACTTCGCCACAAAACAAATTGCCGATGGAGTGCGCGGTCGCGCGATTTTCGCGCCCACGCGAGCGCCGATTTCAGCGCAACGCCCGATCCAACGCCTCGACATAGCGATCGAGATCGGCATCGGTCTTGGTCTCCGTGGCGCACACCAGCAGCGCATCACCGAGTTCCGGATAGTCCTCGCCGAGCGCGACCCCGGCGAGAATGCGCGCACCGGCAAGGCGCTCGATCACCGTCTCGGCGGGCAACGGCAGCGCCACTGCAAACTCGTGGAATCCGGGGCGCCCAAACAGCACGCGCACGCCTGGCAGCGCTGCCATGCGCTCACGCAGCGAACGCGCGTTGCGCATGCACCGCGCCGCCACGCGGCGCAGTCCTTCGGGGCCGAGCAACGCCATGTGAATGGTCGCCGCGGTCACCAGCAAACCCTGGTTGGTGCAGATGTTGGAGGTGGCCTTGGCACGACGGATGTGCTGCTCGCGCGCCTGCAGGGTCAAGGTGAAACCCGTGCGCCCATCGAGATCGCTGGTGCGCCCGACGACACGCCCCGGCATCTGCCGCACGAATTCCTGCTTGCAGGCGAGGATGCCGAAATACGGCCCGCCCGAGCTCAGCGGCACACCCATCGGCTGGCCTTCGCCAATCACGATGTCGGCGCCTTTCGCGCCCCATTGTCCGGGCGCCTTGAGTACCGCCAGCGCCAGCGGATTGATCAGGCCGATCACCAGCGCGCCCTGCGCATGCGCCCAGTCGGTCAATGCATCGACATCCTCCAGCACGCCGAAGTAATTGACCTGCGGCACCACCAGCGCGGTGCATGCGCCGAAATCCTGCCGCGCCAGCCAGTCGGGCGCGATGCCACCGCCCGTGGCGCCGGCGTGGCAGAAATCGAACTCGACCACCTCGATGTGCTGCAGATCGACGATGGTGCGCAGCGTCTTGCGATACGCCGGATGCACGCTGCGCGGAACCAGTACACGCCGCGCGCCCCCTTTCAGGCAGCGCTCGGCCATCAGCACCGCCTCGGCCAGCGCGGTGGCGCCGTCGTACAGCGAGGCATTGCTGACATCCATGCCGGTCAGCCGCGTCATCATGGTCTGGTATTCGTAGATCAGCTGCAGCGTGCCCTGGCT
>DZBX01000240.1 GCA_022730075.1 Rhodanobacter sp.
GCGCAACGCAGCTTGACCGCGCCGGCCACGCGCACAAGGCTAGGCGCGTGGCCGCAGCCCGCGGCCCCGCCATGACCCGCCCGCGCCGGCCACGCCGGTGGCGCGCCGCCCCCGCGGACGGGCCTGACGCTCACCCGACGCACGCGATGACGTGCGCCGCAATGGAGGCCGTCATGCCCATCACATCCCGCGACATCCGCAACATCGCCCTGGCAGGACACCCCGGCGCCGGCAAAACCACCCTGTTCGAAGCCCTGCTGCATGCCGGCGGCCTGATCCAGACGGCAGGCACGATCGAGCGCGGCAACACCGTCAGCGACTTCGATGCCGAGGAAATCGCGCGCGGCCATTCCATCCAGAGCGCGCTGGCCACGATCGAGCGGCCCGACCTGCGCGTGAACCTGATCGATACCCCCGGCTCCCCCGATTTCCGCGGCCCCACGCTGGCGGCACTGACCGCGGTGGAAACCGTGGCCATCGTGGTCAACGCCGCGGCCGGCATCGAGTACGGCACGCGCCGGCTGCTGCACTACGCGCGCGAGCGCGGCCTGGCGCGCGTGCTGGTGATCAACCACATCGATGCCGAGGACGCCGACCTCGCCGCGCTGGTGGATGCGTTGCGCGCCGAGTTCGGCCCCGAATGCCTGCCGGTGAACCTGCCCGCGCGCGGCCGCACCACGGTGCTGGATGCGTTTTTCCACGCCAACGGCGACACCGACTTCGACAGCCTCGCCGCCGCGCACGCACGCATCCTCGATCAGGTCGTCGAGATCAACGAACGCATGATGGGCCGCTATCTGGATGCCGGCGAGGACGCGCTCACCCCGCAGGAACTGCACGACGCCTTCGAGCAGTGCCTGCGCGAAGGCCATCTGCTGCCGATCTGCTTCACCAGCGCGCGCAGCGGCGCCGGCGTGGCCGAGTTCATCGAGCTGGCGCAGCGCCTGCTGCCCAGTCCAGCCGAGGCCAACCCGCCGCCGTACCGCCGCCATCGCGACGGCGCGCGCATCGAGGTGTTGCCCGATCCCGCGCGCCATGTGCTGGCCGACGTGTTCAAGATCCAGCACGACGCCTTCCTCGGCAAGATCGCCGTGTTCCGCGTGCACCAGGGCACGCTGCGCCGCGACGCGCAGGTGCTCATCGACGATGCGCGCAAGCCGTTCAAGGTCGGCCACCTGTTGCGCCTGCGCGGCAAGGACACGCAGGAAATTTCCGCGGCCATCCCCGGCGACATCGCCGCGGTGGCCAAGGTCGATGACATCCACCCCGAGGCCGTGCTGCACGATTCGCACGAGGAGGACGGCATCGCGCTGGCGCCGATCGCCATGCCGCAGCCGATGTTCGCACTGGCCATCGAGGCGGCCAGCAAGGGCCAGGAACAGAAACTCGCGCTGGCGCTGGGCAGGCTGGCCGAGGAAGACCCATGCTTCCGCGTCGAGCACCACAAGGAACTCAACGAGACGGTGATCCGCGGCCTCGGCGAACTGCACCTGCGCGTGACCCTGGAACGCCTGCGCGCGCGCTTCGGCGTGGAGGTGATCCAGCGCGCGCCGCGCATCGCCTACCGCGAAACCGTCAGCCGTCTGGCCGAAGGCCACTTCCGCCACAAGAAACAGACCGGCGGCGCCGGCCAGTTCGGCGAGGTGTTCCTGCGCGTCGAGCCGCTGCCACGCGGCGCCGGCTTCGAGTTCGTCGATGCGGTCAAGGGCGGCACCATCCCCGGCCAGTTCATGCCGGCGGTGGAAAAGGGCGTGCGCCAGGGCCTGGCGCAGGGCGCGATCGCCGGCTATCCGCTGGAGGATCTGCGCGTCACCGTGCACGACGGCAAGAGCCATCCGGTGGACTCGAAAGAGGTCGCCTTCATCAGCGCCGGGCGCAAGGCGTTCCTGGATGCGGTGCTCAAGGCCGAGCCGCTGCTGCTGGAGCCGATCGTCAACCTGGAAGTGAGCGTGCCCGAGGCGCACGTCGGCGATTTGACCGGCGCGCTGTCGGCGCGGCGCGCGCGCATCCTCGGCACCGACTCACCGCGCCGCGGCGAAGGTGCGATCAGCGCGCAGGCGCCGCTGGCCGAACTGGATGGTTTTGCCACCGAACTGAAAGCCGCCACCGCCGGCCAGGGCCGCTACGCGATGGAACTGGCGCACTACGAAGCCAC
>DZBX01000083.1 GCA_022730075.1 Rhodanobacter sp.
GCGGGCAGGCCGCGCGTGCGCGCCAGTTCCAGCGTCAGCAGCGCCAGCGCGGCCAACTGCGTGGTGAAGGCTTTGGTCGAGGCCACGCCGATCTCGGGGCCGGCGCGGGTCATCAGCTTGAGATCGGCCTCGCGCACCAGCGAGGACTCGGGCACGTTACAGATCGCCAGCGTGCCCAGGTAGCCGCGCGCGCGCGTCTCGCGCAGCGCGGACAGCGTGTCGGCGGTTTCGCCGGATTGCGAGATGGCCACGAACAGCGTGCCCGGCGGCACCACCACGTCGCGGTAGCGGTATTCGCTGGCCACCTCGACGCTGACCGGGATGCGCGCCAGTGACTCGATCCACACCTTGGCCACGAGGCCGGCGTGATAGCTGGTGCCGCAGGCGACGATGTGCAGGCCGGTGGCGCGCGTCAGCAGATCATCGCCGCCCGGCCCGAAGATGTTGGGCAGCGGACCGTGCGCGCCCAGGCGGCCTTCCAGTGTGTCGGCCACGGCGCGCGGCTGTTCGTAGATCTCCTTGAGCATGAAGTGGCGGAACTCGCCCTTCTCGATGGCGTCGCTGCTGAGCTCGGTTTCGTGCACGTCGCGCTGCACCGGCGCGCCGCTGCGGTCGAACACGCTGAAGCCGTCGCGGCGGATCTCGGCGACGTCGCCTTCCTCGAGGTAGGCCGCGCGTCGCGTGACCTGGATCAGCGCCTGGACGTCGGAGCCGAGAAAATGCTCGCCGATGCCCACGCCCACCACCAGCGGGCTGCCGAGGCGCGCGCCGATGATGCGCCCGGGCTCGTCGCGGTCCATCACGGCGATGGCGTAGGCGCCCTCCAGTCGCGCGATGGTGCGCAGCGTGGCCGCGCGCAGGTCGGCGCCGCGGTCCAACTCGGCGTCGACCAGGTGGGCGATGACTTCGGTGTCGGTTTCCGATTCGAACACGCGCCCGGCGGCCTGCAGCTCGCGGCGCAGCGCGGCGTGGTTCTCGATGATGCCGTTGTGCACCACGGTGACGCGCCCTGCCTGATGCGGGTGTGCGTTGCTCTCGCTGGGCACGCCGTGCGTGGCCCAGCGCGTGTGCGCGATGCCGGTGCTGCCGGGTAACGGATCGGCCAGATAGCGCTGCTCCAGCTCGCGTACCTTGCCCTTGGCGCGCACGCGGCGCAGCCCGGTGGGCGTCAGTACGGCGAGGCCGGCGGAGTCGTAGCCGCGGTATTCGAGGGCCTTGAGGCCGGCGATGAGGATGGGCGCGACGTCACGTTGCGCGACTGCGGCGACGATGCCACACATGCGATGGACTCCTGGATGCGAAAAGCCGGGATCGCGGCAAAGGCGCCATGATACGGGCGCGGCCTGCTCAGTGTCCGTAATACTGCCGGTACCACGCGACGAAGCGCTCGATGCCTTCCTCGATGCCCACGCGCGGTTGCCAGCCGGTGGCCTGGCGCAGCGCGCAAACGTCCGCCCAGGTGGCCTCGACATCGCCGGGCTGCATGGGCAGCAGGTTTTTTGCGACCGTGCGGCCCAGCGCCTGCTCCAGCAGTTCGATGAAGCGCATCAGCTCCACCGGCTGGTCGCCGCCGATGTTGTACACGCGAAACGGCGCATCCGAGCGCGCCGGGTGCGGCTGTTCCGCATCGTAGTCGGGTGCGGGCGTGGCGGGCTGGTCGAGCACCGCCAGCACGCCGGCGACGATGTCGTCGATGTAGGTGAAATCGCGCCGGTGTCGACCGTAATTGAACACATCCAGCGCCTGAGCGCGGCGGATGCGGTCGGCGAACAGGATCGGCGACATGTCCGGTCGGCCCCAGGGGCCGTACACGGTAAAGAAGCGCAGTCCCGTCGCCGGCAGCCGGTAGAGATGGCTGTAGGTGTGCGCCATCAGCTCGTTGGCCTTCTTGGTGGCGGCATACAGGCTGACCGGATGGTCCACCGCGTCGGCCTCGCTGAAGGGCAGCTTGCGGTTGCCGCCGTACACCGAGCTGGACGAGGCGAAGACGAGATGTTGTACCTCGCCGTGCCGGCAGGCTTCCAGCAAGTGGCCGAAACCGACCAGATTGCTGTGCACGTAGGCCGCCGGATTTTGCAGCGAATAGCGCACGCCGGCCTGCGCGGCCAGATGCACGACGCGCTCGGGCGCGAAGCCGGCGAAGGCGCTGCGCAGCGCCTCGCCATCGGCAATGTCGATGCGCGCGTGCGCGTAGGCGGGATGCGCCGAAAAGCGATCCAGCCGCGCCTGCTTCAGCGCCGGGTCGTAGTAGTCGTTGTGGTTGTCGACGCCCAGCACGCGCTCGCCGCGCGCCAGCAGGCGCTCGATCAGCGCGGCACCGATGAAGCCGGCCGCGCCGGTGACCAGAATGCGCATGGATGCGGAGGCCTGGGAAGAGCGCCGGATTCTAGCAGCGGCTGCATGCGTGACGTTGACAGACATGGCCGGCTGACTTAGCGTTCCGCGGCAACCGCCGTTGGCATCCGAGGTGGTGCGCGGGCAACCGCCGCCGAGCGTGCGACATGAGCACTAGCCACTGAACCGATCCGCATCGCGTCGCGCCGAAATCGGGGCGTTCGACGCCCTTTTTTATTGCCTGCGATTCGTACCGAGATTCATCCGCCCATGATCCAGATCACGCTACCCGATGGCAGCCGCCGCGAATTCGACAACGCTCCCAGTGTCCGTGAGGTGGCCGCGTCCATCGGTCCCGGCCTGGCCAAGGCCACGCTCGCCGGCAAGGTGGATGGCCGGCTGATCGATGCCAGCCACGCCATCGCTCACGATGCGCGCGTCGAGATCGTGACCGAGAAAAGCCCCGAGGCGCTGGAGATCATCCGTCACTCCACGGCGCACCTGCTGGCGCAGGCCGTGCAGCGGCTGTTCCCCGGCGCGCAGGTGACCATCGGCCCGGTGATCGACAACGGCTTCTACTACGACTTCGCCTACGAACGGCCGTTCACGCCCGAGGATCTGCCGCGCATCGAGGACGAGATGCGCAGGATCGCGGCCGCGGCCATGCCGCTGACCCGCACGGTGAAGTCGCGCGACGCGGCCGTGGCGTTCTTCGAGGGGCTGGGCGAGCACTACAAGGCCGAGATCATCCGTTCCATCCCGGCGCAGGAGGAACTCTCGCTGTACTCGCAGGGCGAGTTCACCGACCTGTGCCGCGGGCCGCATGTGCCCGACACGGGCCGCCTGAAAGCCTTCAAGCTGCTGAAGGTGGCCGGCGCCTACTGGCGCGGCGACAGCAACAACCCGATGCTCAGCCGCATCTACGGCACGGCCTTTCTCAACGACAAGGACCTCAAGGCCTACCTGCACCAGATCGAGGAAGCCGAAAAGCGCGACCACCGCCGCATCGGCAAGGCGCAGGATCTGTTCCATCTGCAGGAGGAAGGCCCCGGGCTGGTGTTCTGGCACCCCAAGGGCTGGTCGCTGTGGCAGGTGGTCGAGCAGTACATGCGCCGCGTGTATCGCGAAACGGGCTATGGCGAGGTGCGCGGGCCGCAGATCCTCGACGTGTCGCTGTGGCAGAAGTCCGGCCACTGGGACAACTACAAGGACAACATGTTCTTCACCGAGTCGGAGAAGCGCACCTACGCGGTGAAGCCGATGAACTGCCCGGGCCACGTGCAGATCTTCAACCAGGGCCTGCACAGCTACCGCGACCTGCCGATCCGTTACGGCGAGTTCGGCGCCTGCCACCGCAACGAGCCCTCCGGCGCGCTGCACGGCATCCTGCGCGTGCGCGGCTTCACCCAGGACGACGGCCACATCTTCTGCACCGAGGAGCAGGTCGAGGCCGAGGTGACGGCATTCCATCGGCAGGCGCTGAAGGTCTACGCCGATTTCGGTTTCACCGACATCGCCGTGAAGCTGGCGCTGCGCCCGGAAAAGCGCATCGGTTCCGATGAATTCTGGGACCGCACCGAGGACATGCTGCGCCGTGCGTTGCGCACGGCCGGCGTGGAATGGCAGGAATTGCCCGGCGAGGGCGCCTTCTACGCGCCGAAGATCGAGTACCACCTGAAGGATTCGATCGGCCGCACCTGGCAGCTGGGCACCATGCAGGTGGACTTCATGATGCCCGGCCGCCTCGGCGCCGAGTACGTGGACGAGCACAGCCAGCGCCGCCATCCGGTGATGCTGCACCGGGCCATCGTCGGCTCGATGGAGCGCTTCATCGGCATCCTCATCGAGCACCACGCCGGCGCGTTTCCGGCATGGCTGGCACCGCTGCAGGCCATCGTGCTGAACATCACCGACGCGCATGCAAGCTATGCTGCCGAGGTGGCGCAGACGCTGGCGCGGCAAGGTTTTCGCGTCGAGGCCGATTTGCGCAACGAAAAAGTGGGCTATAAGATTCGCGAACACACGCTGCAACGCGTGCCCTATCTGCTGGTGGTCGGTGACCGCGAGAAGGAAACGGGCGCGGTCGCCGTGCGCGCTTTGAGCGGCGCGGATCTGGGCAGCATGACGCAGTCCGAATTCGCCGCACGTCTGGCCTCGGAAGCACGCCCCGGTTAGGGCGCCGAGCACGATTTTCCTGGAGAAACAGCGATCGCTACGCCTACCGAAACCAAGTCACACCGTCGCAACAACGAGATCCGCGTGCCGCGTGTGCGCGTGATCGATGCCGAAGGCGGACAGCTCGGCATCCTGACCCGCGATGAGGCCCTGCGCGCGGCCGAGGATGCCGGCATGGATCTGGTCGAGATCCAGCCCACGGCCGATCCGCCGGTGTGCCGCATCATGGACTTTGGCAAGTTCCGCTTCGAGCAGCAGAAAAAGACCCAGGCGGCGAAGAAGAAGCAGAAACAGGTCGAGATCAAGGAACTCAAGTTCCGCCCGACCACCGACGTCGGCGACTACCAGATCAAGATGCGCAACCTGCTGCGCTTTCTCGACGAGGGCGATCGCGTCAAGGTGAATATCCGCTTCCGCGGTCGCGAGATGTCGCATCAGGAGCTGGGTTACGAGCTGGCCAAGCGCATCCAGACGGACGTGACCGAACAGGGCGTGATCGAGCAGTTTCCAAGGCTCGAGGGCCGTCAGATGATCATGATGATCGCGCCGAAGAAGAAGTAATCGGCAAGGCCGCGCCCGAGCGGCCCGCGCCGCGGGTCTGGCGCTGGAACCCAGTGCGGTTTGCATATAAACTGCGTAGCCCGATTCGCGGTCGAATCGGGATACGCGGGTTCCGGCAGGGATGGCAAGCGCGGCTCACGCCGCCGCCGGGGTCAGTCCATAAAACCATTGGAGCATTCCATGCCCAAGATCAAGATCAAGACCAATCGGGCGGCGGCCAAGCGCTTCCGCAAGACGGCCAGCGGCAAGTTCAAGGCCGGCCACGCTTTCAGGAGTCACATCCTCACCAAGAAGTCCACCAAGCGCAAACGCAATCTGCGTGGACCCAACCATGTGCGCGCCTGCGACGCAGGCCATGTCGCGCGCATGCTGCCTTACCTCTGAGGATTGACCCATGGCACGTGTCAAACGTGGCGTCACTGCACGCCGTCGTCACAAGAAAATCATCGGCCGCGCGAAGGGCTACTACAACGCCCGGCGCAAGGTCTTCCGCGTCGCCAAGCAGGCGGTTACGCGCGCCGAGCAATATGCGTATATCGGCCGTAAGCAGCGCAAGCGCCAGTTCCGCGCGCTGTGGATCGTGCGCATCAATGCCGCCGCGCGCATGCACGGCCTGTCCTACAGCCGCCTGATCAATGGTTTGGCCAAGGCTAGCGTCAGCGTGGACCGCAAGGTGCTGGCGGATCTGGCGGTGCATGACCTCAAGGCTTTTGGCGTGATCGCCGAAAAGGCCAAGGCCGCACTCGCCGCCTGAGCGCAATGGCCACCGGACTCGTGCCGGTCGGCATGACGCACTGTGGGGAGCGGGCTTGGGCTCGCTCCCCATTCGTTTTGCGGCTTCTGTTTTTTTGGGCTGCGCTGCGCGATGGCGTGTCCTGTTGGACTTAACTTGAGTTGCTGGGGCATCGATGGACAGCTTGGCGGAACGCATCAATGCCGCGCGTGGCGCGATCGCCGCGGCGACCGATCTGCAGGCGCTGGAAAGCCTGCGCGTCAGCCTGCTCGGCAAGAACGGGCTGTTGACCCTGGCGTTGAAGGAGCTGGGCGCACTGCCGCCGGAGGTGCGCAAGCAGCGCGGCGCCGAACTCAACGTGTTCAAGGCGGAACTGGGTGATGCGCTGGCGGCGCGTCGCAGCGTGCTCGACACCGCCGCGACGCAAACCAGGCTGGCGCGCGAGGCCGTCGATGTCAGCCTGCCCGGACGTGGCGCGATGCAGGGCAGCCTGCATCCGGTGGTCGAAACCGAGGCGCGCATCTGCGACATCTTCGAGCGCATGGGCTACCAACGCGCCGAGGGCCCGGAGATCGAGGATGACTGGCACAATTTCGAGGCGCTGAATTTTCCGCCGCAACATCCGGCGCGCGCCATGCACGACACGTTTTATTTTGCTGGCGGCGAGCTGCTGCGCACACATACCTCGCCGGTGCAGATCCGCGCCATGCAGGGGCGCCAGCCGCCGCTGCGCATCATCGCGCCGGGGCGCGTATACCGCAGCGATTCGGATCAGACGCATTCGCCGATGTTCCACCAGGTCGAGGGCCTGATGGTGGGCGAGGGGGTCAGCTTTGCCGATTTGAAAGGCACGCTCGAGGCTTTTGTCGCGGCATTTTTCGGGCGCAGCTTCGCGATGCGTTTCCGGCCCAGCTACTTCCCCTTCACCGAGCCCTCGGCCGAGGTCGACATCCGCTGGGACGACGCCGCGGGTAACTCGCGCTGGCTGGAGGTGCTGGGCTGCGGCATGGTGCACCCGCGCGTGCTGGAGAACGGCGGCATCGACCCCGAGCGCTACACCGGCTTCGCCTTCGGTCTGGGCGTGGAGCGCTTCGCCATGCTGCATTACGGCGTGGATGACCTGCGCGCGTTCTTCGACAATGACGTGCGCTTTCTGGCGCAGTTCGGCTGAGGGCCACGACGATGAAATTCAGTGAACGCTGGCTGCGCGCGCTGGTGGGCATCGCCGCCGATCGCGATGCCCTGGTCGAAGGACTGACCATGGCCGGGCTGGAAGTCGAGGCGGTGACCGCGCTCGGCGCCGGGCTCGATCACGTGGTTGTCGGCGCGATCATCGAGTGCACGCCGCACCCCAACGCCGAGCGCTTGCGCGTGTGCCGCGTCGATGCGGGCCTGGCCGCGCCGCTGCAGATCGTGTGTGGCGCCGCCAACGCGCGCGCGGGTCTGAAGGCGCCGCTGGCGCTGGAGGGCGCGTTGCTGCCTGGTGCTGTGGCCATCCGCGCGGCGGATCTGCGCGGGGTGCGCTCACAGGGCATGCTGTGCTCGGCGCGCGAGCTGGCGCTGGATAGTGATGCCTCCGGCCTGATGGAATTGCCCGAGGACGCCCCGCCGGGCCAGGCGCTGGCCGAGTATCTGGGCCTGCCCGACGCCAGCATCGAGTTGAAGCTCACCCCGAACCGCGCCGACTGCTTCGGCATGGTCGGGCTGGCGCACGATGTCGCGGCGCTGTTCGGCGGCGTCACGCGCCTGCCGGATTGCGCGGCCGTGCCGGCGCGGACCGCGCGCGTGCGTACCGTGCAATTGCAGGCGGGCGACGCCTGTCCGCGCTACTGCGGGCGCGTGATCGAGGATCTCGATGCGCAGGCGCCCACGCCACTGTGGATGGCCGAGCGCCTGCGTCGCGCCGGGCTGCGTCCGCTCAGCGCCATCGTCGATGTCGGCAATTACGTGATGCTGGAACTGGGCCAGCCGCTGCACGCCTTCGACGATGCGCGGTTGCATGGCGAGATCGCCGTGCGCGCGGCGCGCGCGGGCGAGCGGCTGCGCCTGCTCGACGGCAGCGAGGTCGAGCTGGACGGGCAACTGGTGATCAGCGATGCGCGTGGTGCGCAGGCCCTGGCCGGTGTCATGGGCGGCGCGGACAGTGCGGTCAGCACGGATACGCGCACGGTGTTTCTGGAAAGCGCGCATTTCGCGCCGGCCGCGATCATGGGCGTGGCGCGGCGTTTCGGTCTGCACTCCGATGCCGCGCACCGATTCGAGCGCGGCGTCGACCCGGAATTGCCCGCGCGCGCGCTGGAGCGCGCCACGGCGCTGCTGCTGGCCGTGTGCGGCGGTTGCCCGGGACCGTTGCAGCGCAGCGAATTGCCGGGCTGGAGCGCGCCGCGCGCGTCGATCCGCCTGCGCCGCGCGCGCCTGCAGCGCGTGTTGGGCCTGGCCATCGACGACAGCGAAGTCGAGCGCATCCTGCTGGCGCTGGATATCAAGCTCGCGCGCGAGGCCGATGGCTGGCTGGCGCTGGTGCCGACACGACGCTTCGATCTGGCGCGCGAGGAGGATCTGATCGAAGAGGTCGCGCGCATCCACGGCTATGCGCGCGTGCCCAGCAGCCTGCCCAGCGCAGCGATGCCGGCACCGCCTGAGGCCGCCCGGGCACACGTGCCATTGCGGCGCCTGCGTGCGGCGCTCGCGGCACGCGATTACCGCGAGGCGGTCACGCTGTCGCTGGTCGGCGACGCGCTGCTGGCACCCTGGCACATGCTGGAAACCTCGTTGCCGCTGGCCAATCCGTTGTCGGCCGAGCTGGCGCGCATGCGTCCGTCGCTGCTGCCCGGGCTGCTGGCCGCGCTGCGCGCCAATCGCAACCGGCAACAGTCGCGCGTGCGCCTGTTCGAGATCGGACGCAGTTTCCATCCGCTGCCCGCCGTGCCGCGCGAAGTCGAACGGCTGGCACTGGTGGCCTGTGGCACGGCGGCATTGGAACAATGGGGGCTACCCGCGCGGGCGCTGGATTTTCACGACGTCAAGGGCGATGTCGAGGCGCTGCTGGCCTTGCGCGGCATTGCCGGCGAGCGTCTGCGCTACGCGCCCGACAATCTGCCGACATGGCTGCATCCGGGACGCGGCGCGCGCGTGTTGGCCGGGACCCAGGAACTGGGCGTGATCGGCGCGTTGCATCCGCTGCTGGAGCAGGCGCTGGGGCTCGAAGTCGACGTCTATGTGGCCGAATTCGATCTGGATCGGCTGCGCGAACAGACCGTGCCGAAGCCGACGGCGCTGCCGCGGTTCCCGGGCGTACGCCGCGATCTGGCCATTGTCGTGGCCGAGGCGGTCACCTGGGCCCAGGTCGAGGCGCAGACCCGCGCCGCAGCGGGCAAGGTGCTGTCCGAACTGCGCCTGTTTGATGTCTATCGTGGTGCAGGACTCGATCCGGGGCACAAAAGCTATGCCATGGGCTTGATTTTGCAGGAGCACTCGCGCACGCTAACCGATACCGACGCAGATGCCTGCGTGTCCCGGGTGCTGCAAGCACTGGCGCAGGCATTTGCGGCACGCATCAGGGGGTAGTCGTGACACTGACCAAAGCTGAAATGGCCGAGCGGCTGTTTGCCGAGGTGGGACTCAACAAACGCGAAGCCAAGGAATTCGTGGACGCGTTTTTCGAGACCATCCGCAAGGCGCTGGAAGAGGGCGAGCAGATCAAGCTCTCCGGTTTCGGCAACTTCGAGTTGCGCAGCAAGAATCAGCGTCCGGGTCGCAACCCCAAGACCGGTGAGGAAATCCCCATTTCCGCGCGGCGCGTGGTGACCTTCCGCGCCGGGCAGCGACTGAAGCAGAGGGTTGAGGCTTATGCTGGACCCAGGTAGCAACAACGAGCTGCCGCCGATCCCGGCCAAACGCTACTTCACCATCGGCGAAGTGAGCGATCTGTGCGGCGTGAAGCCACACGTGCTGCGCTACTGGGAACAGGAATTCTCCGGGCTCAGTCCGGTCAAGCGCCGTGGCAACCGGCGCTATTACCAGCGCCATGACGTGTTGATGATCCGCCAGATCCGTGCGCTGCTCTACGAGCAGGGCTTCACCATCACCGGCGCGCGCCAGCGTCTTGAAGGCGGTCAGGCCAAGGTCGAGGCCAGCTATTCGGGGCAGGTTGCGCGGCAGTTGCGGCAGGAGCTCGAGGAACTGCTCACCCTGCTCGGCTGAGAGGCTGTGAATTTTTCAGCCTCTC
>DZBX01000084.1 GCA_022730075.1 Rhodanobacter sp.
CGCGGCAGCGGCATGGAACAGGGGAATCTTGCGAGAGCACGCGAGAACCATCGTTCACGCGCAACGCGCGGTCATGCAAGAGCACGCCCGCGCCTGGCGCCACGCGCCACCGTTCAGTCCGTCACGACCTCGATGCGATCCACCCCGCGCAGCCCGCGTGGCAACAGGCCGCCGCGGCTGGCGCGCGCGCCGCCGTAGGCAACCAGGTCCGACCACTTCAGGCCGAGCTTGCGCTGGCCGGCATACAGCGTGACGGTGCCGCCTTCGGCCACCACCGCGATGCCGACCAAGGTTTCGCCCTCGCTGCCGCGCTTGGCCTTGGGAATCTCGATGAGCTTGAGGCCCTTGCCGCGTTCAAGCTCGGGCAGTTCGGCCACCGAAAACATCAGCAGATGGCCGGCGCTGGTGACCACGACGATGCGGTCGCGCGCGCTGTCCTGCACGTGCGCTGGCTCCAGCACGCGTGCGCCGTCGTCGAGGTTGATCACCTGCTTGCCGGCCTTGTTGCGCCCGCTGAGTGCTTCGAGCGTGGCGACGAAACCGTAGCCGGCGCTACTGGCCAGCACCAGCTTCTGTTGCGTCTCACCCAGTGTCAGCGCCTGCACCTGCGCGCCGGCGGGCAGGGTGAAGCGTCCGGTCAGCGGCTCGCCGTTGCCGCGTGCCGAAGGCAGGGTGTGCGCGGGCGTGCTGTAGCTGCGTCCGCTGCTGTCGATGAAGATCGCCTGCTGCGTACTGCGTCCGCGCGCAGCGGCGAGAAAACCATCGCCCTCGCGGTAGCCCAGTGCGGCGGCATCCACGTCGTGCCCCTTGGCGGCGCGCACCCAGCCTTTTTCGCTGAGCACCACGGTCACCGGCTCGGCGGTGATCAGCGCGCTCTGCTCCAGCGCCTGCGCGGCCTGGCGCTCGATCAGCGGGCTGCGGCGCGCGTCGCCGTATTTTTCGGCGTCACTGCGCAACTCGTCGCGGATCAGTCCGCGCAGTTTGGCCGGCGACTTCAGCAGCACGTTGATGCGCGCGCGTTCCTGCTCGAGCTGGTCGCGCTCGGCGTTGAGCTTCATCTCCTCCAGCCGCGCCAGTTGCCGCAGGCGCGTTTCCAGGATGTAGTCGGCCTGCACCTCGCTGAGCGCGAAGCGCTGCATCAGCACCGGCTTGGGCTCGTCCTCGCTGCGCACGATGCGGATCACCTCGTCCACATTCAGGAACACCACGCGCAGGGCTTCGAGCAGGTGCAGGCGATGCTCGATCTTGTCCAGGCGGTGGCTCAGGCGCCGCGTGACCGTGTCGATGCGGAAGCGCAGCCACTCGCCGAGGATGGCGCGCAGGTTTTTCACCTGCGGCTTGCCATCGAGGCCGATCACGTTGAGGTTGACGCGGAAGCTCTTTTCCAGGTCCGTGGTGGCGAACAGGTGCTGCATCAGCTCGTCGGCGTCGACGCGATTCGAGCGCGGCACCAGCACAAGGCGGATGGGTTTCTCGTGGTCGGATTCGTCGCGCAGGTCTTCCAGCAGCGGCAGCTTCTTGGCGCGCATTTGCGCGGCGATCTGTTCGAGGACCTTGGCCGGCGAAACCTGATAGGGCAGCGCGGTGATGACGATGTTGGCGTCCTCGCGCGTGTACACCGCACGCGCGCGCACCGAGCCATTGCCGCTGGCGTACAGGGCGCGCAGTTCGTGGCGCGGCGTGATGATCTCGGCGGCGGTGGGGAAATCCGGTCCGCGCACGTGCTCGCACAGGTCGTCGAGCGTGGCGTCCGGATCTTCCAGCAGGCGGATGCAGGCGCTGACCACCTCGCGCAGGTTGTGCGGTGGAATATCAGTGGCCATGCCCACGGCGATGCCGGTGGCGCCATTGAGCAGGATGTTCGGCACCCGCGCCGGCAGCCACGAAGGCTCCTGCAGCGTGCCGTCGAAATTGGGCGTCCATTCAACCGTGCCCTGGCCGAGCTCGCCGAGCAGCAGTTCGGCGAAGGGCGTCAGCCGCGATTCGGTGTAGCGCATGGCGGCGAAGCTTTTCGGGTCGTCCGGCGAGCCGAAGTTGCCCTGGCCATTGATCAGCGGGTAGCGGTACGAGAACGGCTGCGCCATCAGCACCATGGCCTCGTAGCAGGCGCTGTCGCCGTGCGGGTGGAACTTGCCGATCACGTCGCCGACGGTGCGCGCGGATTTCTTCGGCTTGGCGGTGGCATCCAGGCCCAGCTCGCTCATCGCGTAGATGATGCGCCGCTGCACCGGCTTGAGGCCGTCGCCGAGAAAGGGCAGGGCGCGATCCAGCACCACGTACATCGAATAGTCGAGGTAGGAGCGCTCGGCGAAATCCTTCAGCGGGATCTGTTCGAAATTGGGCTGCGTGTTCATGCCGGCAACTGCGAGGCCCGACGTGGGCGAGGCCGGCATTATAGGGAGCGGGCGCGGCGCGCCACGCCGCCGTCTGCACGGAGCGTGCACCGGCGCGGGTTAAACTGGCGCGACGATGAGCGACCTTTTCGAACTCATGGCCCCGTACCAGCCGGCCGGCGATCAGCCCGAGGCCATCCGTCGCCTCAGCGCCGGATTCGAGGCCGGGCTCGCGCACCAGACCCTGCTCGGCGTGACCGGCTCGGGCAAGACCTACACCATCGCCAGCGTGGTGGCGCTGGTGCAGAAACCCACCCTGGTGATCGCGCACAACAAAACCCTCGCCGCGCAGTTGTACGGCGAGTTCAAGGCATTTTTCCCGCACAACGCGGTCGAGTATTTCGTCAGCTACTACGACTACTACCAGCCCGAGGCCTACGTGCCGTCCTCGGACACGTACATCGAGAAGGACGCCAGCCGCAACGAGCACATCGAGCAGATGCGCCTGTCCGCGACCAAGGCGTTGCTGGAACGCAAGGATGCGCTGATCGTGGCCACGGTGTCGTCGATCTATGGCCTGGGCGATCCGAATGAATACTTCCGCATGGTGCTGCATCTGGTGCGCGGCGATCGCATCGACCAGCGCGAGCTGATCCGGCGTCTCACCGAGATGCAGTACACGCGCAACGAGATGGACCTGCGCCGCGGCAGCTACCGCGTGCGCGGCGAGGTGGTGGACGTGTTTCCGGCCGAGAACGACGCGCACGCGCTGCGCATCGAGCTGTTCGACGGCGAGATCGAAAACCTCGCCGAGTTCGATCCGCTCACTGGCGAAACGCTGCGCCGGCTGCCGCGCTGCACGGTGTTCCCCGGCTCGCACTACGTCAGCACGCGGCGCACCGTGCTGCAGGCCATCGACACCATCAAGGAAGAATTGCGCGAACGCCTCGAACAGCTTTACGCCGCGGGGCGGCTGGTCGAGGCGCAGCGCCTGCAGCAGCGCACCCAGTACGACCTGGAGATGCTGGCCGAGGTCGGCTACTGCAACGGCGTGGAGAACTATTCGCGCCATCTCACCGGGCACATGCCCGGCGAGCCGCCGCCCTGCCTGTACGACTATCTGCCCGCCGACGCGCTGCTGGTGGTGGACGAATCGCACGTCACCATCCCGCAGCTCGGGGCGATGTACAAGGGCGACCGCTCGCGCAAGGAAACCCTGGTCGAATTCGGTTTCCGCCTGCCTTCGGCGCTGGACAACCGGCCGCTGAAGTTCGAGGAATGGGAGCGCCGCGCGCCGCGCACCATCTTCGTCTCCGCCACGCCCGCGCGCTACGAGCTGGAGCATTCGCGCGGCGAGGTCGTCGAACTGGTGGTGCGTCCCACCGGGCTGGTCGATCCACTGATCGAGGTGCGCCCGGCGCGTACCCAGATCGACGACCTGCTCGGCGAGATTCGCGCGCGCGTGGCGCTGGGCGACCGCGTGCTGGTGACCACGCTGACCAAGCGCATGGCCGAGAACCTCACCGAATTCCTCGACGAGCACGGCGTGCGCGTGCGCTATCTGCATGCCGACGTGGAAACCGTGGAGCGCGTCGAGATCATCCGCGACCTGCGCCTGGGTGCGTTCGACGTGCTGGTCGGCATCAACCTGCTGCGCGAGGGCCTGGACATGCCCGAAGTTTCGTTGGTGGCGGTGCTGGATGCGGACAAGGAAGGTTTCCTGCGTTCGACCATCTCGCTGATCCAGACCATCGGTCGCGCCGCGCGCAACCTGCGTGGCACCGCGATTCTCTACGGCGATCGCATCACGCCCTCGATGCAGGCGGCGATCGACGAAACCGCGCGGCGGCGCGGCAAGCAGGCCGAGTACAACGCCGCGCACGGCATCACCCCGCGCAGCGTGCGCAGCGCGGTGCGCGACATCATGGAAGGCGCGCGCGACGCGGCGCCGATGCCGGGCCGGCGTGGACGCGGGCGCGGCGGCGACGCGCGTTCCGCGGCACCGGCGCATGCCGTGGCCGAATCGTTGCCGCCGGTGCAGCTGGCCGCGGAGATCCGCCGCCTCGAGGCGGCGATGATGCTGCACGCCGAGAACCTCGAGTTCGAGGAGGCCGCGCGGGTGCGCGATGCGATCGCGCGCCTGCGGCCGCTGCTGCAGGACGGCTAGGCAGTCAGCGCGCGGCGCCGTGCTGCCGCTGCAGCGGCAGCGCATCCAGCACGCGCGCCCATGGAAACAGCGGCCCGGGGTCGCGCTTGCGTGCCACCAGCACCTGGGCATCGTCGCTGGCCGGTATGCGCTCGCGGTCGAGGTCCTCGTGACCAGCGATGCGCCGCAGGCCGGGCAGGCTGGTGCACAGCGCGTGCAGCAGCGCGCGCAGCGCGTCGACCTGTGCGTCGGGGTAGGCTTCGGTCATGACCTGATGGCGGCTGTCCAGCCAGTGCGGCCAGCGCCCGCGGTTGACCAACTCGATGCCGATCGAATGCTCGTTGCAGCCGCGCACGTGGTGCGCGATGCGCTGCACGGGTACGAAGGCGTAGGTATGGCCGTCGCGGTCGATGTAGTAGTGGCCGCTGTTGCCGGTGCCATCCGCATACAGCACGCGCTCGCCATACTCGCGCGCGGTCGCAAGGTCGGGCAGCTCGGTGCAGTGCAGGACGACGAGGTCGATGTGCGCCGGATCGCGCTCGACCAGCTTGTCGACATAGGGCAGGGGCCAGTCCAGCGCGGTGTCCATGCGCCTAGTGTGTCATGCCCCGCCGTGCCCTCGCCGTCGTCGTCACCACGCGTGGCGCTGCTACCATTCGCGCATGTCCCGATTGTTTCCTGCCGTGCGCGCGTGCCGCGCCGACCGCCGTGCCGCGTCTGCGCGAGTCGACGCATGACCGTTCTCAAAGGGTGCGTGGTGCTCTCGCACGGCATGGGCAGCAGCCCGCAGGCTACCAAGGTCAGCGCGCTGGCCGCAGTGGCTGATGCGCACGGCTGGCGCACGCTGCGTCCCGACTACCGCGATCTCGACATGCAGGGTCTGGCTGCGGCCGCTGCGCCGCGCCTGGCGCGGCTGATCGAAGCCATCCCGGGCGACGGCCCCTGTGTGCTGGTGGGTTCCAGTTTCGGTGCCTTCATTTCCGGACTGGCCTCGCTGCAGCGTCCGGTGGGCGGCCTGTTCCTGCTGGCCACGCCGCCGCTGATCCCCGACTATGCGCATCCTTTCGCCATGCGCGAGGGCGTGCCGGCCTGTTTCGTTCACGGCTGGCGCGACGATCTGTGTCCGGTCGAGGCGGTGTTCAACATCGCGCGCCCATATCGCGCCGAGTTGCTGCTGCTGGACGACGACCACCGCCTGAGTGCCAAGGTCGAGATCATCGCCACGTGCTTCGATCGGTTCCTCGCGCGCCTGGACGCATGAGCGCGCTGTTCGTCACCTGCGCCAAGGGCGTCGAGGACTTGTTGCGCGACGAACTGCTGCAACTGGGTCTGCCACCGCCGCGCGTCACCGTGGCCGGCATGCGCGTCGAAGGCGGACTGGATGCCGCCTACCGCATCTGCCTGCATTCGCGTCTGGCCAGCCGCGTGCTGTGGCCGCTGGCCGAGTTCGAAGCCGGCGACGCGCGCATGCTGCATGCCGGCGTGCAGACGCTGGACTGGGCAAGCGTGCTCGCCGCCAGCGGCAGCCTGACGGTGGACGCCAACCTCAGCCAGAGCGGACTGACGCACAGCCAGTTCGCCGCGCAGACGGTGAAGGACGCCATCGTCGACCAGTTCCGCGACGCCACCGGCGTGCGTCCCAGCGTCGACCGCGAGCAGCCCGATGCGCGCATCAACCTGCACCTGCGTCGCGACCACGCCACGCTGACGCTGGATCTGTCCGGCGCGCCGCTGCACCAGCGCGGCTGGCGTCAGGCGCAGGGTGCCGCGCCGCTGAAGGAGCATCTGGCCGCCGCCGTGCTGCTGCGCGCGCGCTGGCCCGAGCTGCATGCGCAGGGCGGCGTGCTGTTCGATCCGCTGTGCGGCGCCGGCACGCTGCTGATCGAGGGCGCGCTGATGGCCGCCGGCGTGGCGCCGGGTCTGGCGCGCGCGCGGTTCGGCTTCGAGCGCTGGCCGGGCCACGACGCCGCCCTGTGGCAAGGATTGCGCGAAGCGGCGGAGGTCGCGGCACGCGCAGGGCTGGCGGCGCTGCAACCGGTGTTCCATGGTCGCGACCGCGATCCGGCGGCACTTGCTGCCGCGCGCGCCAACGCGCAACGCGCCGGCGTGGCGGGATTCATCCAGCTCGAGCGCGGCGACGTGGAGCACATGCTGCCGCCGGTCGTGGGCAGCGGCGGCCTGCTGGTGGGCAATCCGCCGTATGGCGAACGCCTGGGTGAGATGCCCGAGGTGCTGGCCCTGTACCGCACCATCGGCCAGCGCCTGCGCGAGCACTTCGGCGGCTGGCGCGCGGCGCTGCTGTTCGGCGAGCAGGGCGACGGCCACCAGATCGGCCTGAAGCCCGAACGCAGTCAGCGCCTGTACAACGGCGCGCTGGCCTGCACGCTGCTGCAGTTCCAGGTGCATGCCGAGCGCATGCAGCGCGCGCCCGCGCCATTGTCCGAGGCCGTGCAGATGCTGGCCAATCGCCTGCACAAGCGCGCGCAGCACCTGCGCAAGCGGCTGCAGCGCGAGGGCATCGACTGTTATCGCATCTACGACGCCGACTTGCCCGAATACGCTGCGGCGATCGACGTGTACCGCGCGCGCGCGATCGATGGCGACGCCGCGGCTGCCGACCCCGAGGCGCCATTGCAGTGCTGGCTGCACGTGCAGGAATACCAGGCACCACCCAGCATCGACCCCGGCCTCGCCGCGCGCCGCCTGCAGGAGCTGCTGCATGCAGCCAGCCATGCGCTGGAGGTGCCGCGAGCACGCATCGCGCTGAAGACGCGCGCGCGTGGCCATGGCGGGTCGCGTTACGGGCGCATGGACGCGCGCGCGCAGTGGCTGCAGGTGCAGGAGGCCGGGCTGTTTTTTCGCGTCAACCTGTTCGACTACCTCGACACCGGGCTGTTCCTCGACCACCGCAACGTGCGCGCGCGCCTGCGCGAGCTGGCCGCGGGGCGCCAGGTGCTCAACCTGTTCGCCTACACCGGCACCGGCAGCGTGTTTGCCGCGGCCGGCGGCGCGGCCGCGACCACCAGCGTGGATCTCTCCGCCACCTATCTGGAATGGACCGGCTGGAACCTGCTGCGCAATGGTTTTCGCGGCAGCGCGCACCGCCTGGTGCAGGCCGACGCACGCAGCTTTCTCGGCGCAGACACGCGACGCTACGGGCTGATCTACGTCGATCCGCCGACCTTCTCCAACTCCAAGCGCGCCGACGACTTCGACGTGCAGCGCGACCACCTCGCGCTGTTGCGCGATTGCGTCGCGCGTCTGGATCGCGATGGCGTCATCGTGTTCTCCAACAACTTCCGCCGCTTCAAGCTCGACCGCAATGGACTGGCCGCGCTGGGTCTGCAGGTGGAGGACTGGAGCCGACCCAGCGTGCCCTTCGACTTCGAGCGCCGCGCCAACATCCACGGCTGCTGGCTGATGCGTCAAACCTGACGCGGCCGCCTGCCGGAGGGGCGTGATCGCGCGTAGGCCGCTTGTCGCAGCAGCGTCACCTCGACCGTGCCAGAATCGCGTCATGCATCCGCTGGTTCGTGCCGCCGCTGCCGTACTCGGGATGGTGCCGTTCGTCGCGGCAGCCTCCACGGGGTCGGCGTCCCTCTGCGATCAACTGGCCCGGCACGTCCGGGAGTCGGCTGCAGTGGGCTGGCAATCCGCGGTCGCGATGAAGTCCTGGGTGCAGTTGGCAAGGTCCAACGCTGCGGACACGCATGGGCCACGAGCCATAGCTGCGCAGGGCGTGCTCCGCTCCGCACTGGCGGTCAGCCCTGCGGCGTTCTTCAGCATCGAACGCCTGCCGGGCACACCGATCTTCATGGGCTATGTCGTGGAAGGCACGCTGCACTGCCAGTATGCGAAGTTCGCGCAGGTCGACGCCGATGGAACGGCCCACCTCCTCCCGAACCCGGAGGGTTACGCCGGCCCCTGCTGGAACGTGCAGGGCGACTTGGGAACCGTACTCGGACACCCGGCCTACATCGAGTCGGGCACCTTGAGCCAGACCACCGAAGATACCCAGACGCGCGTCTGGCCGTGGATGGGCAAGGGCTGGGGCCGTGCCTGCGCGGTGCAGGCCAGGCTGAACTATACGTTCCAACTGGCCAGGCAGTTCTGCGGCGACCAGGCGGTGTGTCATGCGGCGCGCGCGATCGCGGTCGATGTGGCGCGCAGCTATCGCCAATATCTGCATCTGCCTGAGCCACCGATGCGCGCCGTGGATCCGCGCAACAAGGTGCCTGATTTCACCTATCCGCCCAACGGCGTGGTCACAACGGCAGCCACGGCGGCCGTGGATCGTGCGTGGCGCTTGCTGGCGCGCATGGAACAGGCTGCCTATCCGGGGGGTGGATCTGACTACACGACCGTGGCCAGCGTGTTCCCGACGTTCGGCGATCACGGCGACAACCCTGGCTGGAATTATTCGTACTCATACGACGCCTTCGCCTTGTTTCCGGTCACGCTGGATGGACACACGTATCTTGGTGCCATGGGCCATAACGGTGTCGGCTGGCGAGCGGGCCTGCATACCCTGTTCGCGGTCTATGCGCTCCCGACAGAGGGACAACACGATCTAGTCCCGCTGGCCGGTTTGGTCATCGATCGGGTTCCAACCGGGCTGAAAGGCATGGCGGTGCTGACCGGGCAGGCGGCGCTGCCGCGGGCACACTGACCTGCATCCGACCATGGACCGGTCAACAGGGAGAACCCTGGAAGGAATCCATGAGGCAGTATCGCGCGTGCCCTGGTGGCATCGTGCGTCCCATCGCAGTCGCCCGCACGCTGACTCGGGTGCGTTCTGCCACTCGAATCAGGGGGAATTTCGCTTGCACTGCCGATGAAGCAGCCATGAGGGTCTACGGGGACATCGAGTCCGTGCGCCGGATTCTGACCGCAGGCGCAATGCAGGCTGGATTGTCTGGATGTGCGACGACAGGCGGCATGAGTGGGCAGCTCGTGAAGCTTCGATACCATCAGTCCTTCTGGGACCAGGACGGGACCATCACTGCGACCATGCCAGATGGAGAACACTTTTCAGGCAAGTTTGTCGTCGGAACCAGCAGCACGACGGGGATCGGCATTGGCGCAGGTTCCGATCACCTCGGGTTGTTCACCGGCAGCGGCAATACATCCAATGCCGCAGCGGTCCTCATGGGCAGCAAGGGCGACTCCATGTATTGCGTCTTCACCCTGGCGGTTCCGGATGACGGGCTGGAGGGTGGCGGCGTGGGTCATTGCAAACTCTCGACGGGCCAAGTAGTCAACGCCACGTTCTGAGCGCGTGGAAAGCACAGTCGATCGGGCAAATCGAGGCCACATGCGACGTCGATTTGCTGCCGGCATTGCATCTCCGTTGTCGGTCAATGGCCGCGTCGGTGCCGAACGGTCAACAAGGGTGCCCGAAAGAAGGAATTCGATACTGCTGTAGACACATCGAGCTGTCGCAGCCGCTGCAAAGT
>DZBX01000085.1 GCA_022730075.1 Rhodanobacter sp.
GGATCAACCGTTGTACAGCGTGCCGGTGTTGACCACCGGCTGCGTGGCGCGATCGCCGCACAGCACCACCAGCAGGTTGGCGACGATGGCCGCCTTGCGCTCCGGGTCCAGCTCCACCACGCCGTCGGCTTCGAGACGCTTGAGCGCCATCTGCGCCATGCCCACCGCGCCCTCGACGATGCGCTCGCGCGCGGCGACGATGGCGTTGGCCTGCTGCCGCTGCAGCATCACCTGGGCGATCTCGGGCGCGTAGGCGAGGTGGCTGATGCGTGCCTCGATCACTTTCAGGCCTGCCTTGTTCAGACGCTCCTGGATCTGGTCGCGCAGATGCGCGTTGACTTCCTCGCCGTGGCTGCGCAGCGAGGGCCGCTCATCGTGCGAGTCGTAGGCGTAGTTCTGCGACATCTGGCGCAGCGCCGATTCGGTCTGGATCTTGAGGAAGCTCTCGTAGTCCTGCACCTCGAACACCGCCTCGTAGGACTCCACCACCTGCCACACCACCACCGCGGCGATCTCGATCGGATTGCCATCGGCATCGTTGACCTTGAGCTTGTCCGAGTCGAAGTTGCGCACGCGCAGGCTCAGCGTGCGCTTGGAATACAGCGGATTGGTCCAGCGCAGACCGGCGTCGCGCACGCTGCCGGCATAGCGCCCGAACAGTTGCAGCACGCGCGCCTCGTTCGGCTGCACCTGGAAAAATCCGCCGAGCAGGAACAGCCACAGCGCACCCAGCACGATCGGGGCTACGACCGCGGCGGGATCGCCCGCGACCAGTGTGGCCACGATCCACCACAGCAGCAGCAGGCCGAGGATCAGCAGCACGATCAGTGTGGCGATGCCTGGCAGCGAAAACCCCTTGCGTTCGTTCATGTCAGTCTCCTGGTGTGTGGCTAAGTGATATCACTACGATATCTTCGTGTCAAGCGGGGGCGGGCTGGCCGCAGACGCGGTGGCGGCAGAGCGCGCGCGACCGCGTGCGCCGCCATCACGCCAGCGTCGTGCCGCGCACCCGCGCGGGCGTGCAAGCGGGCGTCAATGCCGCGCCGGCAAATCCACGTGCAGCAGCGGCGCCTTGCGGCCCTCGCTGGACACGGTGAAACCCTTGCCGTCGGCGTCGAAGGCCAGCGCCTCGGGCTGGCGCAGGCGCGGCAGCGGGATGAAAACGGGGACGCCGGCGAAAGCCCGCTGCCAATCCTGCGCAGGTGCACGGTGATACCAGTAGGCACCTTGCGCGGTGAGCAGCAACGCCTGGCGCGCGGCGCGATCGAAATCCAGTGCGGTGACGCGCCCGGCGCGCGCGCAGGGTTTCGCGGCCACGCGGCAGGCCGCGCCAAGTTGCAATGTGCCGCTGGCTTGAGCGATGACCATGTCTTGCGCGCGCAGCGGCAGCCGGTACAGCGCCGGGTCGACGTCGGTTTTTTCCACCATCCAGAAGTGCGCGCGGACCGCGTCGGCCGCCAGCGCCTCGATGTCGCGCGCGCCATCGGGCAGGCGCACGCGCAGCGTCCATGCGGGACTCAGCACGAGACCATCGCTGCCGCGCCGCGGCGCGGGCTCGTGCACCACGACGATCTCCAGCACATCGCGCCAGCGCAGGTTGTCGCCGCTGTCGGCGATGGCCAGATAGGGCTGGCCGCGCAGGGTGAACGCGGCGATGTCCTCCCAGTCGAAGGCGGCAGCGTCGCGGATGCCGACCCGCGCCAGCACCTGGCCGGCGCGGTCCAGCGCGAACAAATCGGCCGGATTGCCGGAGTCGTTGTGCGCCCAGTAGCGTGCCGGGTCGCTGGGCGACACCACCAGACCGGACAGCTCGCGCAGGCGCGCATCGTCCACCGTGCCTTGCGGCTGCGTGCGCGCCGGCGCGGCGCCGGGCGCGGCCAGCGCGAACGACACGGCAATCGCGAGCATGCGGAAAGGTCGGGTGACAAGCATGCCGGCATTGTGCCAGCCCCTGCGCGCGCGCCTTTACAATGCGCGGCAACGCACGCCCCCGCATCCGTCATTGCAGCACCTCACGCCAAGGAACCTTCATGCGCGCATTCGGCACACCGCTCACCGCCACCGCCCGCCGCGTGCTGCTGCTCGGCGCGGGCGAGCTGGGCAAGGAACTGGTGATCGAGCTGCAGCGCTACGCCTGCGAAGTGATCGCCGTCGATCGTTACGCGCACGCGCCGGCGATGCAGGTGGCGCACCGCAGCCACGTCATCGACATGCTCGATGGTGCCGCGCTCAGGCGTGTCATCGAAGCGGAGCAGCCCGAGCTGATCGTGCCCGAGATCGAGGCCATCCACACGCCGACCCTGCTGCAACTGGAAGCCGAGGGTTACACCGTGATCCCCACCGCGCGCGCCACGCGCCTGACCATGGACCGCGAGGGCATCCGCCGCCTTGCCGCCGAGGAGTTGCGCCTGCCGACCTCGCCGTACCGCTTCTGCGGCACGCGCGCCGAGTTCGACGCTGCGCTGGCGGCGCTGGGTTATCCCTGCGTGGTCAAGCCGGTGATGAGCTCCTCCGGCAAGGGCCAGAGCGTGCTGCGCGGCGCTGCCGCTGCCGACCACGCCTGGGACTACGCGCAGCGCGGCGGGCGTGCGGGGCAGGGGCGGGTGATCGTCGAGGGCTTCGTCGATTTCGATTTCGAGATCACCCTGCTGACCGTGCGCCACGCCGGCGGTGTGCTGTTCTGCGCACCCATCGGTCACCGCCAGGAAGACGGCGACTACCGCGAATCGTGGCAACCGCAGGGCATGAGCATCGAGGCGCTGGGCGCCGCGCACGAACAGGCCGGCGCGATCACCGCCGCGCTGGGCGGCAGCGGCGTGTTCGGCGTGGAGTTTTTCGTGCGCGGCGAGGACGTGATCTTCTCCGAGGTCAGCCCGCGTCCGCACGACACCGGCCTGGTCACGCTGATCTCGCAGGATCTGTCCGAGTTCGCGCTGCACGCGCGCGCGATTCTGGGTTTGCCGATCCCGGCGCTGCGCCAGTTGGGCCCCGCGGCCTCGTGCGCGGTGCTGGCCGAGGGCGACGGACGCGCGCCGCGCTATCTGGGCGTGGACGCCGCGCTGCGCGAACCCGACACGCAGCTGCGCATCTTCGGCAAGCCCGAGGTCAAGGGCCGCCGGCGCATGGCGGTGACGCTGGCGCGCGGCGCCGACATCGACAGCGCGCGCGCCAAGGCGCGTGCCGCCGCCGCCGCGCTGCGCGTGGAGTGCAGCGCGCCGCTGGCGTGATGCGATCGCGCTGGCGCGGATGCGCGCGTGGCGGCGTCATGTCGATGCCCCCGGTGCCTGCTAAGGTCGGCGCGTAAAGCGGAGGAGCGCGGCATGCACGCGATGGGTCGGATGGCGTTGTCGGGGCGGGCATCGCGCGCGGCGTGCGCGCCGCGCATGCCATGAACGCGGTGGATCAAACCGTGCATCCGCCGCGCCGTGCGTTGTGGGGCTGGGCCTCGTACTACGTCGGCAACCACGCCTTCACCACGGCGGTGATCGCGGTGTTCTTTCCGCTGTTCTTCAAGGAGGTCTGGAGCAGCGGTGTCTCGGTGGAACTGAGCACGCTGCGCCTGGGCATCGCCAATTCTGCGGCCAGTCTGCTGGTGGCGGTGACCGCGCCGCTGCTGGGCGCGATCGCCGATCGCGGCGGCCATGGCAAGGGTTTCATGCTGATCGCCGCCGGCCTCGGTGTGGCGCTGATGCTGGCGCTGGCGGCGGTACCGGCCGGGGCCTGGGCGTGGGCGGCGGTGGCCTATGTGCTGGCCAGCGCCGGCAATTTCTGGGGCAACGTGTTCGGCGATGCCATGGTGCTGCGCGTGGGCACGCCGGGGCGCATCGAGCGTACTTCGGCGATCGGCTACCTCGCCGGGTATGCCGGCGGCGGCGCGTATCTGGCCATCGCCGTGGCGCTGAGCCTGCGCCCGCACTGGTTCGGCCTGCCCGATGCCGGCGCCGCGGTGCGCTGGATCTTCGCGCTGGGCGCGTTGTGGTGGGCGGCGTTCACCCTGCCGCTGATGTTGTGGGTGCCGGCCGCGCGCAGCGCCGAGTCGCGCCTGCCGCTGCGCCGCGCGCTGCGCGAGGGCGTGGTGCAGTTCCTCGCCACCGTGCGCCATGTGCGCGCCTACCGGCCGATCGCGCTGTTCCTGGTCGCGTACTGGCTGTACATCGATGGCGTCAACACCGTCATCCTGATGGCGGTGGATTACGGCAAGGCCATCGGCCTCGGCAACGGACCGTTGATCCTGGCGGTGCTGATGGTGCAGGTCATCGGCATCCCGGCGGCACTGCTGTTCGGGCGCCTGGGCGAGCGCATCGGACCGCGGCGCGGCATCCTGATCGGCCTGGGCGTGTACGTGGCGGCCAGCGCGTTCGCCGCGGGCATGCGCCACGCCTGGCAATTCTTCGTGCTGGCCGCGGCGGTGGGCATGGTGCAGGGCGGCGTGCAGTTGCTGTCGCGCGCCTACTTCGCGCGGCTGGTGCCGCAGGATCGCGCCGGCGAGTTCTTCGGCTTCTACAACATGCTCGGCGAGTTCGCCGCGATCCTCGGCCCGCTGCTGATCGGCCTCACCAGTTACCTCACGCATGACCCGCGCGCGTCGATCCTCTCGGTGATCGTGCTGTTCGCGGTCGGCGGCGGGCTGCTGCTGCGCGTGCCTGCGGTGCGCGCACAGGGCTGAGGGACTCGATGGCGCACATGCCGTTGCGTGCGGCGCAAGGCAAGCCGCGCACTGCGGGCGCGGACGGGGATTCCCGCTGCGGCATGCAGATTGCCTGGATACGCATACATTACAAATTCGTCATGCCTGCGTGGCCGTGCGCGGCGCGTCCGTTGCGCGCAGGGCGCGGCAGGGCTGGCGCGGCGGGGTGCGATGCCCGAGCTGTGGAGCACGGCATGGCGGTGTTTGCATAGGGGCTGGCATTACACCGTGTAGTCCGCGTGTAGGCGCCGGCGGAACCTCGTGCCATGCGCGGCGGTCTGACGTGGCTTGCGACATGCGTGTCGGCTGGCAGTTGCCGATCGGCCATCGCGCCACGCACCCGCTCCACGGACCTGCGTCCATCGCCTGATGAGGATCATCCAAGCCATGAACCCGCAATCGCTGCATACCACCCTGGCCTGCGCCATCGCGCTGGCTCTGCTCGCCGGCACCGGCGTGGCGCACGCCGCCGATGGCAGCGGCGCCGATGTGCGCGTGCTGAGCTTCCATGCCGATGTGCATGTGCAGCCCAGCGGCGCCTATACCGATCGGCAGACCCAGGCCATCGAGGCGCTGACGCGCACCGGCGCGCAGTCGCTGAACCCGTACCAGGAAGAATTTTCCAAATCGATGTCGACGCTGAAGGTGGAGTCGGCCTACATCGTCAAGGCCGACGGCCAGCGCGTCGACATCCCCGCCGCCGACATTGTCGTGCGTCCGGCGCCGGCGCCACCGGGTTCGGACGGCTCGCCGATCTACGACAACTCGTTGATGCTCAGCGTGAGCCTGCCTGGTTTCAACAAGGGCGACACGCTGCACCTGCAAACACTGAAGACGCAGACCAAGCCGTTCTTCGCCAAGCAGTTCTTCGACGTCTGGGGTCCGGCCGAGAACGAGTCGGCACGCGACCAGAAGGTCGTCGTGCACGGACCGGCCGGCATGCACCTGCGCGCCGCGCAGCGCAGCGGCTGGACGATCACGCACGACATCGCCAATGGCGCCGAGACCTACACCGCGACGCTGGCCGAGCACCACGCCGAGTTCCCAGGCACCGCGACGGTGGATGCCTCCGACTACAGCCCGGTGTTCGAGGTGACCAGCTTCCCCAGCTATGCCGCGGTGGGCGCGGCGTACTGGTCGACCGCGCAGGCCAAGGCGGCGGTGACGCCGCTGGTGAAGCAGGTGGCCGATCAGGTCGCCGGCAAGCTGCACGGCTGGGACGCGGTGAAGGCGCTGTACATGTGGGAGTCGCAGCACATCCACTACATCGGTCTGGAGCTGGGCGTGGGTGGCTACGTGCCGATCTCGGCCAACACCACGCTGAAGACCGGTTATGGCGACTGCAAACAGCACTCGACCCTGCTCGAGGCGCTGCTGGCCGCGCGCGGCATCCAAGTCGATCCGGTGCTGATCAACTGGAGCAACGGCTTCAAGCTGCTGCCCTTGCCGGGGCTGGATTTCAACCACGCCATCGACTATCTGCCCAAGTACCACGTGTTCCTCGACGCCACCGGCGAGTTCGAGACGCCAGGACAACTGGCCATCGGCGAGCGCGACAAGCCGGTGGTGATCTCCGGCCCGCATCCGCGCCTGGCGCGCACGCCCGGCGCCGAGCCCGCGAAGAACAAGCTGGTGTATGACGCGACCCTGCATCTGGCCGCCGACGGCACGCTCAGCGGCACGGCGCACATGACCACGCACGGCTGGTGGGCGTGGTTCAACCGCATGATCTTTTCCGAGGTGCCGCCCGGTGCCTACGGGCGTCTGATGAACATGCTGCTGATGCCCAGCGGTGGCGGCAGCGGCAGCTTCCAGCCGAGCAATCCGACGCTGCTCGATCAGCCCATGCAGGTCGCCGCGACCTGGACCACGCCCGCCTATGCGCTGCCGGGCAAGACGCTGAGCGTGCCACTGCCGGCCGGCCCCTATCTGGTGCCGAGCATGGCCGGCACCTCCGATCCACTCAGCGCCCTGACCGCGGTGATCGGCCCGGACAGCCGCCGGCACAGCGTCAGCACGTATTTCGGCGAGGTCGATTGGCACAGCACGCTGAGCCTGCCGGCCGGCTATGCGCCGACCTACCTGCCGCCGGCCGAAAACCTGCACAACGCCGCCGGCAGTTTCACCTACACGGTGCAGGACGAGCACGGCACGGTGAGCGCGAGCTACCAGCTCAAGCTGGACCACATCGTGTACACGCCGGCGCAGTACCCCGCGCTGCGCGCGCTGATGCTGGCGGACTTGCGTGCGCAGCGCGCCCCGCTGGTGTTCCACCACATCTGACAAGGACCTGCCATGAAGCTCAACAAGACCGCAATTGCCGGCGCGATTTCCCTCGCCTGCCTGGTGCTGGCCGTGCAGGCCGAGGCCGCGCCCGTCGCGCCGCAGGTCAACTACCAGATCCTCAAGCAGTCCATCGCGCTGCACGTCAACGCGGATGGCAGCTACAGCGAAACCGTGTCGCGCGTGTCGCAGCCGCTGACCATCGCCGGCGTGTCCGCGGTGGGTCACGTCGAGATCGCCTATCCGGCCAATTTCGCCACGGTGAAAGTGCTCGATGCCTACACCGAGACCGTCACCCACCAGCGCGTGAACGTGCTGCCCTCGCAGATCTTCAACCAGTCCACGCCGACCGCGGTGCAGGCACCGTTCCTCAGCGACGGCCACGTGATGAGCCTGCTGTACTCGGCGGTGACGCCGGGCGCCGAGGTGCACCTGAAGTACGTGGAGACCTTCAAGCGCCCCTATCTGCCCGGCGTGTACGCCATCTCCGAGGCGCTGGCGCCGGAGATTCCGGTGCAGGCCACCGACATCAGCATCACCGCGCCCAAGTCCATGCACCTGCACTACCAGGCGCGCGGGCCGTGGCATGAGAGGCGCGCGTCCAGTGGCGACATGCAAACCCTGACCGCCAGCGCGACCTCGCCCTCGGTGGACTTCCCGCCGATGAACACCGCCGCCATCACCCAGTACGCGCCGATGGCGGTGCTCAGCACGGCGGGCGACTGGACGGTGATCGCGCGCGCCTACGACCAGCTCGCCGGCAACACGATGCAGGTGACCCCGGCGATCCGCGCGATGGCGCAGAAGATCGCCGACGGCGCCGGCGGCGAGGTGGCGGTGGCGCGCATCTATCACTGGATGCAGCAGCACGTGCAGTCGGTGAACGTCGATTACCACCACGCCGGCTTCCAGCCGCCCGCCGCGCAAAGCACGCTGACGCGCAGCCTGGGCGACAGCAACGCCAACGTGACCCTGCTGTGCGCGATGTTGCGTGCGCAGGGCATCACCGCGGTGCCGGCGATGATCTCGCCGTCGCTGCGCTTCGTCCCGTACCCCGGTGCCGATCCGTTCGCGTTCAATCATTTCCTGGCGTATGTGCCGGCCTACCACCTGTTCCTGGATACCAGCGCGCGTTACGCCGGCGTCGAGGCCTTGCCCGCCGCCGACCAGGGCCGTCCGGTGCTGATCACCGGCGCCAACCCGCAATTCACGCGCACGCCCGGCCCCGCGCCCGGAGTGGTCGAAGCGCGCGAAGTGCAGAACCTCACGTTGCTGGGCAACGGCGATATCGACGGCAGCAGCGTGATCACCTCGGCCGGCTGGCGCGCCATGGAAGTGCGTCAGGACGTGCTGGGTGATCGCAGCGGCCGGCGCCTGCAGCAATTCATGCAGAACGGTTTCTATCTGGGCGGCAAGGCCGGCTCGATGCGCCTGGTCGCGGTGCGCAACCGCGAGGATCTGGACAAGCCGGTCGAGATGACCCTGCAGTGGCATGAAGCCGACGCCGCCATCCCCGGCAAGCAGATGGCCCTGCTGTTGCCCACGCCAGGCACCATCGCCGCCACGCTGGCGCCTTTCACCAGCCAGGCCACGCGCACGGTGCCCAGCGTGCTGCAGCCGGTGACCATCCAGCAGACCATGCACCTGCATCTGCCCGCCGGCATGACACCCGAGGATCTGCCACAAAACCAGAACATGAATACGCCCTTCGGCACCTACACGGTGAACTACCACTACGCCGGCGGTGTGCTCGATGTGGACAAGCGCCTGCAACTCACGCAGTTCGTGGTCAGCCCGCAGGAATACCCCGAGCTGCACAAACTGGCGCTGCTGGCGGTGAGCAGCGAGCGCAAGGCGGTGGTGCTGCAGCAGGGCGGCTGAGAGGCTGTGAAGCCCGGCCATGGATGGCCGGACGCGCCGATGGAAATTCTGCACGGCGCGGATTTTTTCACAGACTCTGTCGTGGCGTCCCCGGTGCTCGCCATGCGCAAGACACCGGGGCACGTCGATCCGTAGCCCATCCCGTCGTCGTCATGGGAATGAAGCAGGGCGAAACAGGCGCGTGAATACGGAAACGGGTTGTGCGAGTGGCAACATCGGCGTCGGCATGCTGCGCTGGCACTGACCCGGCGAGGATGCGAGTTTCAGCCCGGTCTCCGGAGACCGTCGTGTACAGGGAGGCGACATGGCAAAGCGTATGTCCGCAACGGCGCGTGTCCTCGCCGTCGTTCTTGCGTCCGGCTTGGCCGTGGGGCTGTCCGGTTGCGCGACGCAGCCGCGCGAACCGGCATCGCCGTCGAAGTCGCTGCTGGCCTCGGCGCGCAGCGGAAATCCGCTGGCCGAGTACGAAGTCGGGATGAGCACGCTGGCGCACGCACGGTCCGAGCCGGAACGACTGGCTGCGGTGGCATGGATCCGCAAGGCGGCCATGGATGACCTGGCGATGGCGCAGGACCGCCTCGGCTGGATGTACCTGCATGGCCAGAGCGTGCCGCAGAACACCACGACGGCGCTCGTGTGGATGCGGCGCGCGGCTGAACGCGGCGCCCCGGCGGCGCAGTTGCAACTGGGTGATCTGTACGAAAGCGGGGCGTCGGTGCCGACGGATCTTGAGAAGTCCTACTACTGGTTCGCGATCGCCGCGAAGGGCATGCCTTCAGACGTACATGTCATCGACATCGCGGCGGTGCGGGCGTACGCATCGAAGAAGGCTGAAGCGGTTGCCCGGATGTTGCCGCCCGCGCGACGCGCGGCGGTCGCCGCACGCGTCGCACAGTGGGAACCGAGGCCCAGCGCGCCTTACGTCGGCGTGGTGGGCCTGGGGTCAGGCGCGCGCCGATGATCGGCTGCGGGCCGGTCATGCGCAGGCGAACACGGGCGGGCGTCGGAGCC
>DZBX01000241.1 GCA_022730075.1 Rhodanobacter sp.
CCACTGGATGACCAGCTTCGCTGCTGTGAAGCGATTCCCGCTTGCGCGGGGATGACGGCAAAAACGCAACGTAACCCCCGATGCCGCGTTCCCTCTTCGAGGGTCCGGTCGGTACACTCTCTTGATGTCATCCCGGACGGCGCGCAGCGCCGAGCCGGGATCCAGCGGTACGGGCGGTCGCGATCACCGCGATCTAACCCATCGCGCCATCGAGTTGCTCGGCGCGCTGCTTGGCGGGACGCGCCTCCAGCCCGGCCCAGTAGCGCGCGAAGCTGGGGCGCTTGTCGATCATGCCGAATTGCATGCCGAAGCCGAGCGACGAGCCGACGTAGACATCGGCGGCGCTGAAGCGGTCGTCGACGAGGTATTCGCGCGCGCCGATGGCGGATTCCAGCACGTCGAGTACGCGCTCGAAGGAGCCGTAGCCCACCATGGCCTGGCGCTCGGGCGGCACCACCACACCCAGTGCCTGGTTGGTCCACGCGGCTTCCAGCGGGCCGGCGGCGAAGAACAGCCAGCGGTAGTAGGGGCCGCGTGCGGCGCTGTGCACGGGCGGCGCCAGCCCGGCCTGCGGAAACGCATCGGCCAGATAGGCGCAGATCGCCGCGCACTCGGTGACCACGGTGTCGCCGTGGCGGATGGCCGGCACCTTGCCCATCGGATTGATGGCGAGATAGGGCGCCGCCTTCATCGTGGTGCCGTACTCCAGCACTTCCGTGGCATAGGGCGCGCCGGTTTCCTCCAGCATCCAGCGCACGATGCGACCGCGCGACTTGGGGTTGGTGTAGAAGGTCAGATCGGGCGTGGTCATGGCGCCGCTCCGCGTGGATGGTGTGCGCATGCTACGCCGCCAGCGTGGCGTGGGGCTGGCTCAATCGGGCGCCGCGGCCAGTGCGTCGACCATGAAGCGCGCCCATGTCGCATCCGGCTGCCAGATGTCGCGCTGCACCGCGAAGGCCGCGTCGAGCGGCAGGCCGCGGTGCAGGTGCAGCCACAGCCCGACGAACACCGACGCGCGCTTGTTGGCGGCGCAGTGCACCCAGATGCGGCGGCCCGGATGCGCGTCCATGACCTCGAAGTAGCGCCGCAGGTCCTGCGGTGCCGGCGCAGCGAACGCCACCGGGACATGCACGTAGTCCATGCCCAGCGCGCGCACGCTGCCGGCTTCGTCGGCCAGTGCGTATTCGGCGTCGTGCAGGCCGAGATTGATCACCAGCGCGTAACCCGCGGCGGCGATCGCGGCCAGCTCGTTCTCGTCCGGCTGACCCGAAGTGGCGAGATCGGGTGCACACGAACGGTAGTTGTAGATGCGTGCCAGCATGACGCGGTCAGGCTACCCCACGCGCTCGCCCTCGCGGTGCGCCAGCCAGGCGCTGGCCAGCGCGGCCAGATAGGGAATGGACTGCGCGATCAGGATGGCGATCCACAGCTTGCCCTCCTCGTACCTGCCGCCGAACAGCAGCACCATGCCGGCGATGGCGGTGCCGAGGCCGAGCACCATCAGCAGTTCCTCGCGCACCGCGGCGAAGGCGCCGGGGCGACCGCGCAGACGGCGCTGCTTGGCGGTGCGCACGAACTCGCCCTTCTGCTTGACCAGGCCCCACCAGATGCCGCGTGCGATGGCATGCGACAGGCCCATGCTGGCGATGGCCGCCATCAGGGTGTCGCGCCATGAGCACGGCACGCGCTTGCGGTACAGCCAGATGCCGAACACGGCCTTGGCCACGAAAAAGCCCAGCACCGGGATCAGGAACAGCTTCAGCGGCAGGCTGAAGTACTGCGGAAACAGCAGCATCAGCGCGGTCCAGATCAGCGCCATCAGGGTGAATACCAGGTGCAGCGCATCGGCGAACCAGCTGAACCAGCCGGTGAGGAAGTGGAAGCGCTGGCCAGGCGTCAGCGGTCCGGGTTCGGTCATCCAGTGCCAGCGCGCCTTGAGGATCTGCATGGCGCCGAACGCCCAGCGGTAGCGCTGCGATTTGTAGGCGGTGAAATCGGCCGGGGTCAGGCCCTGGCCCATCACCTCGTCCACGTACACCAGGTCGTAGCCGGCGTGCATCAGGCGCAGGCCCAGCTCGGCGTCCTCGCAGATGGTCCACTCCGACCAGCCGCC
>DZBX01000242.1 GCA_022730075.1 Rhodanobacter sp.
CATCGATGTGCTGCGCGGCAAGCGCACCGAAAAAACCGAACGCCACGGCCACCATGCGCTGTCGACCTTCGGCATCGGCGCCGAGCTCAGCGAGCAGGATTGGCGCGGCCTGCTGCGCCAGCTCGTCGCCCAGCACCTGCTGGAAGTGGATGCGGCCCGCTTCAACGTGCTGCATCTGACCGCGACCAGCCGCGAGGTGCTGCGCGGACAGCGCCGCATCCATTTGCGGCGCCGCGAGATTGGCGTCGGACACCGACGCAGCCCCGCCCGCGGCAGCGGCGCAGCATCCGCAGGCGCGCGCGCGGCCACGCCCGCCTTGTCCAGCGCCGCTGCCGCACTGTTCGAGCGCCTGCGCGCCTGGCGCAGCAGCATCGCCAGGGAACACGGCGTGCCCGCCTACGTGGTGTTTCCCGATGCCACCCTGCATGCCATCGCCAGCACCCGGCCAGTCAGCCTCGCCGAGCTGCGCGGCGTATCCGGGGTCGGTGATGTCAAGCTCGAACGCTACGGACCGGCGCTGCTGGCTTGCATCACCGACGCGTGATCGGAGCCGGTTTGGCCACAGCGCGCGATCCGCGTGCATGGCATACGGGCGCAAGCCTCTCGGCAGCAAGCCCGGCCCCGTCACCATGCAACAGGAACATGGCATGCGCCTGCCATCGCCTCTGCGATAATTGCGCGGATGTCCGCGTCCCCGTCTTCCACGAGCGCGCCTGCCGGCTTCGGCAAGGCCTTCCGTTCGCTGCGCAACTACAACTTCCGCATCTGGTTCGTGGGCGGGCTGGTATCCAACGTCGGCACCTGGATGCAACGCATCGCGCAGGACTGGCTGGTGCTCACCGTGCTCACCCGGCACAACGCCAGCGCCATGGGCGTGGTGGTGGCGCTGCAGTTCGTGCCGCAGTTGCTGTGCCTGCCGTGGACCGGACAGGCGGCCGATCATCTCGACCGGCGCAAATTGTTGATGGCCACGCAAACCGCGCAGGGCCTGCTGGCGCTGGGGCTTGGCGTCATTACCCTGGCCGGCGTGGTGACGCTGTGGCAGGTGGACGTGTTCGCGTTCCTGCTGGGCTGCGTCACCGCCTTCGATGCCACGACGCGGCAAGTGTTCGTCAACGAGCTGGTCGGCGAAGCACAACTGGCCAACGCGGTGGCGCTGAACTCCACTTCGTTCAACGCCGCGCGCATGATCGGCCCGGCCGTGGCGGGCACGCTGATCGCGGTGATCGGCACGGGCTGGGTGTTCATGCTCAACGCGGCCTCGTTCGCGGCGGTGCTGGCCTCGCTGCTGCTATTGCGCAGAGACCAGCTGCACCCACAGATCCGCAGCGCGAGCAAGGCCGGCAGTCTGCTTGAAGGCTTCCGCTACGTCGGCCGGCGTGCCGACCTGATGGCGGTGCTGGTGATGGTGTTCGTCATCGGCACGTTCGGCCTCAATTTTTCGATCTACATCTCGACCATGGTGGTCACCGCCTTCCACGGCAACGCCGGGCTGTACGGCCTGCTGACCTCAGCGTTTGCCGTGGGCTCGGTGGGCGGCGCGCTGTTTTCGGCGCATCGTGAGCGCCCAGGCATGGTTTTGCTGGGCGCATCGGCGCTGGCGTTCGGCGCGGGTTGTGCGCTGGCGGCACTGGCACCCGACCCGGCGCTGTTCGCCGCCGCGCTGGCGCTGACCGGCTTCGCCGCGCTGGTGTTCGTCACCGCCAGCACCAGCTTCATGCAGCTCGCCAGCGTGCCCGCCATGCGCGGCCGCGTGATGGCCCTGCGTCTGGCCGTGGCCATGGGCGGCACACCGCTGGGCTCGCTGCTGGTGGGGCTGATGGCCGATCACTACGGCCCGCGCTGGGCCATGGGCGTGGGCGCCGCATCGGGCGCCGTGGCGCTGTGGGTGGGATTGCGCCATCGCTCGGTCACACGGCGCATCGCTGCTCAGGAAAACTCGTCGACCTGAACACGAAACCGGCCGGCCGCGGCCAGCGCCTCACGTTGCCTGCACCGTTTGCAGCGTCATGCCGAGCAACGCAAAGCATCCCGCGCTTCGGCACGCTGCAATGTCGAGATCCTGCGGGCTGTGCCCTCAGCAGACAACAAAAAGCCAGTGTCATCCT
>DZBX01000086.1 GCA_022730075.1 Rhodanobacter sp.
CCGGACATCGCCGAAACCCTGGTGATTCCGCGCGAGCGCGGCAGCGCGGCCTCGCTGGCCGGATATCAACTGGAACTGCTGCGCGAGCGGCAGCGTGAGCTGGAGGCGCGCCTGGCCGAGCTGGTCGAGATCGCCAGCGAGAACGAGCAGCGCGTGGTGCAGGTGCACTCGTACACGCTGAGCTTGCTGCGCGCGCCGGATCTGGCCGCGTGCGCGCGCGCCATCGTCGCCGGCTTGCGCGAGGATTTTCACACCGAGCAGGTGTGCCTGTTGCTCAACGGCCAGCATCCGGCGCTGGCCGTCCTGCCCTGGGTGCGCGACGTGCCCGAGGGCGTCGAGCGGCTGCCCGCATTCGCCGATTTCTTTCCGCGTGGCGAGCCGCTGTGCGGGCGTCTGGCGCCGGCCAAGCTCGAGGCGCTGTTTGGTGCCGCTGCGCACGAGGTGCAGTCCGCGGCGCTGCTCAGGCTGGGCGCGCTGGGTGTGCTCGGCATCGGCAGCCATGATGCCAATCGCTTCCATCCCGGCATCGGCACGCTGTTCCTCAAGCTGATCGCCGAAGCGATCAGCGCCGCATTGGGCCGCTACGTGTGAACAGCGCCGAGGCGCCGCTGTCCGGGGCCGTTGCGCGATTTCTGGTTTATCTGCGCGTCGAGCGCCGCTACGCATCGCGCACGATCGACAACTACGCACATGAGCTGGCCCTGCTGACGCGTCACGCCGAAGCGCAGGGTGTACGCGACTGGCGCGAGCTGGCGCCAGCGCAGGTGCAGGCACTGGTTGCCGGCGAACATCGGCGCGGGCGCGGCCCGGGCAGCCTGCGTCATCTGCTGGCCGCCAGTCGCAGTTTCTGCCGCTGGCTGCTGCGCGAGGGCGTGCTGCAGTCCAATCCGGTCTCCGGCGTGCGCGCACCGAGGCTGCTGCGCAAGCTGCCACACGTGCTCGATGTGGACGAGGCGCAGCGTCTGATGGAGCTGGATGCCGATGACACGCTGCAGGTACGCGACCGCGCGCTGCTGGAGCTGCTTTACTCCAGCGGCCTGCGCGTGGCCGAGCTGTGCGGCGTGCACTGGCGCGATCTGGACCTCGATGAAGGCCTGGTGCGCGTCACCGGCAAGGGTTCGAAGACGCGCGTGGTGCCGGTTGGAGCCAAGGCGCTGGATGCGCTGCGCGCGCTCAAACCCGCCACGGCGAACGCCGCGGCACCGGTGTTCCCCGGCCGTGGCGGCAAGCCGCTGACGCCGGCCGCGGTGCGCCTGCGCCTGCAGCGGCGCGCGCGCGAGCAAGGCGTGGCCAAGCGCGTGCACCCGCACCTGCTGCGCCACACCTGTGCCAGCCATCTGCTGGAATCCTCGGGCGAGCTGCGCGCGGTGCAGGAACTGCTCGGTCACGCCGACATCGCCACCACCGAGATCTACACGCATCTGGATTTCCAGCATCTCGCGCAGGTTTACGATCTTGCCCATCCGCGCGCGCGGCGGCGCTGAGCCCATCACGCCGCGCAGCGTGCGGGCGCGGTGCCAAAACGCGCGCGGGCGCCGCTACACTGGTGCCGATCCCAGCGCGATTTTCTGCCGGCGTGGCGTCGCCGGTGCCGCCCGCGAGGCGTTCGAGAGTTTCCATCATGCGTGACAAGCACGAGATCGTCAGCAACTGGCTGCCGCGTTATACCGGCACACCGCTCGAAGATTTCGGTCAGCATCTGCTGCTGACCAATTTCGGCCATTACGTGGATTTGTTCGCGCAGTGGCATGGCGTCGAGGTGCGGGGCCGCGACCGGCCCATGCCCAACGCCACCAGCGACGGCATCACCCTGATCAACTTCGGCATGGGCAGCCCCAACGCCGCCACGGTGATGGATCTGCTCAGCGCCATCGCGCCGAGGGCGTGCGTGTTTCTGGGCAAGTGCGGCGGCTTGAAGAGGAAAAACCAGATCGGCGATCTGGTCCTGCCCATCGCCGCGATCCGCGGCGAGGGCACCAGCAACGACTACCTGCCGCCGGAGGTGCCGGCGCTGCCGGCGTTCCAGTTGCAGCGCGCGATCTCCACCATGATCCGCGACCTCGGCCACGATTACTGGACCGGCACCGTGTACACCACCAACCGCCGCGTGTGGGAACACGACGAGGCGTTCAAGGCGCACCTGCGCGCCACGCGCAGCATGGCCATCGACATGGAGACCGCGACCATCTTCGCCGCCGGTTTCGCCAACCACATCCCGTGCGGTGCACTGTTGCTGGTGTCGGACCAGCCGATGATCCCCGAGGGCGTCAAGACCGAGGCCAGCGATCGCGTCGTCACCTCGAGTTTCGTCGAGGCGCACATCAAGATCGGCATCGAGGCGCTCAAGCTGGTGCGACGCAACGGGCGCAGCGTCAAGCATCTGCGCTTCGAGGAAGATCTGGAGCCCGAGGGCGATTGACGCCACACCGGCCGCAGCGCCGCCACGACGGGTACGCCGGTGTCGGTCACGAGCAAGGCGGCGCGGCTTCGCCTTGACCGTGCATGCAAACCGCGGCAGGACGCGCGGATTGCAAATTGACTTCAGTGTCCCGCGCTGCCCGGATAGCTCAGGCTGAGGCCGGCGCCCTGCACGGTTTCCACCCAGTCGATCTTGATGCCGCGCGCGCGTTGCGCACTGGCCGGATCGAGATGGATCTCGAGGCCATTGGACTCCGTGACGATATCGCCGGCGCCAGCCGGCGCCAACTGGAAACCGGCGGTGCGATCCGGGCCGATTTCCAGGTGCAGCGCCATGCCCGGGTTTTCCTGCATGCCGGCGCGGATCGCCTCGGCGGCCCGGTCGGTGATGGTGATCGTCGGCGGCGTGCGGTCCGGTGGCGGCAGGCCCAGCGCCTGCTGCAGCTCGCCGCTGGCATACATCTGACGCACGATATCGGCGCCGCCGACCAGTTCGCCGCCGATGTACAGCTGCGGAATCGTCGGCCAGTTGCCGTATTGCTTGATGCCTTCGCGCAGCTCCATGTCCTCGAGCACGTTGACGGTGTGGTAATCCGGCAGCAGCTCGTTGAGCACATTGGTCGTGGCCGCGGAAAAGCCGCACTGCGGCTGCTGGCGCGTGCCTTTCATGAACAGCACCACGCGGTGCTGCTGCAGCAGCGCGTCGATGCGCGTGCGCGTTTCTGGAGCGAGGGACATGATGGTTACCGGCGGGTGGGGTGGCCCATTTTAGCGCGCCTTGCGCCAGTGGCTTGCATGCGCGACGGGAGGCTCCATATCGCCAACTCGCCACCGGGAGTCGACATGGAAAGCTTCCACGCCACCACCATCATCAGCGTACGCCGCGGCGGGCGCGTGGTCATCGCCGGTGACGGCCAGGTCACCCTGGGCGCCACGGTGATGAAGTCCAACGCGCGCAAGGTGCGGCGCCTGGGCGTCAACGGCAAGGTGCTGGCCGGATTCGCCGGTGCCACCGCCGATGCCTTCACCCTGTTCGAGCTGTTCGAGGACAAGCTCACCCGGCACAACGGCAACCTCACCCGCGCCGCCGTCGAACTGGCCAAGGACTGGCGCACCGAGCGCCGGCTGGGTCGGCTGGAAGCGCTGCTGGCGGTGGTCGATGCCGAGGCCTCGCTGCTGATCTCCGGCAATGGTGACGTGATCGAGCCCGAAGAGGGCCTGATCGCCATCGGCTCCGGCGGCCCCTACGCGCTGGCCGCGGCGCGCGCGCTGCTGGCCAATACCGACCTGGATGCGCGACGCGTGGCCGAGCAGGCGCTGGCCATTGCCGGGCAGATCTGCATTTACACCAACGGCAATGTCACGGTGGAAGAGCTCTGAGTGCAGCCAGGGCACAGGGCCCGGGGAAAAGCCGGGCCGCGCGAGAAGTTCCCGCAGCGTGCAGCGCCGTTGTCCATCCCCGATTTCACCACCCTCACCGACCCTCAGCCATGTCCGAACTGACCCCGCGCGAAATCGTCAACGCCCTCGACAAGCACATCATCGGCCAGCACGCCGCCAAGCGCGCGGTGGCGATCGCATTGCGCAACCGCTGGCGGCGCATGCAGTTGCCCGAGGAACTGCGCGAGGAAATCACGCCCAAGAACATCCTGATGATCGGCCCCACCGGCGTCGGCAAGACCGAGATCGCACGGCGCCTGGCGAGCATGGCCGATGCCCCGTTCCTGAAGATCGAGGCGACCAAGTTCACCGAGGTCGGCTACGTTGGCAAGGATGTCGAATCGATCGTGCGCGATCTGGTCGATGTCGCCTTCAAGCTGGTGCGCGCGCGCGCCACCGGGCGCGTGCGCAGCCGCGCCGAGGATCAGGCCGAGGAGCGTCTGCTCGATGCCCTGCTGCCGCGCCGTGGCGGCTGGGAATCGCAGCCCGGCGCGGATAGCGCCGCCGATCACGACACCCGGCAGAAACTGCGCAAGCAGTTGCGCGAAGGCGCGCTGGACGAGCGCGAGATCGAGCTGGAACTCACCGCGGGCGCGAGCCATGCCGAAATCCTCACCCCGCCGGGCATGGAGGAGATGGGCCAGCAGTTGCAGCAGATGTTCCAGTCGCTGGGTCCGCAGCGCGCGCAGCGGCGCAAGTTCAAGGTGCGCGAGGCGCGCCACGCGCTGATCGACGAGGAGGCCGGCAAGCTGCTCAACGAGGACGAGCTGCGCCAGCAGGCGGTGCAGTCGGCCGAGGAGCAGGGCATCGTGTTCCTCGACGAGATCGACAAGGTCGCCCAGCGCGGTGGGGCCGGCGGCAACACGCCCGGCATCAGTCGCGAGGGCGTGCAGCGCGACCTGCTGCCGCTGGTCGAGGGCACCACGGTGTCGACCAAGTACGGCGCGGTGCGTACCGACCACGTGCTGTTCATCGCTTCGGGCGCGTTCTCGCTGGCCAAGCCCTCGGACCTGATCCCGGAGCTGCAGGGGCGCCTGCCGATCCGCGTCGAGCTGCAGGCGCTGGGCGTGGAAGACTTCGAGCGCATCCTCACCGAGCCGCGCCACGCGCTGACCCTGCAATATCAGGAGTTGCTGCGCACCGAGGGCGTAACGCTGAGCTTCGATGCCTCCGCCGTGCGCCGCCTGGCCGAGCTGGCCTGGCAGATCAACAGCCGCACCGAGAACATCGGCGCGCGCCGGCTGGCCACGGTGATGGAGCGGCTTCTGGAGTCGATCTCCTTCGAAGCATCGGACAAGTCCGGCGAAAAATACGTGATTGACGCCGAATATGTCGATGCGCACCTGGCCGATCTGGCGGCTGATGAAGACCTCTCCCGTTACATTCTTTGAACCCCGGCTGTCGTCGTCGCTGCTAAGCTCATCGACCTGCCGGCGCCTGCCGGCCGCGCGTCGACGGCGCGCCATCCAACCATTCCCTGGCACGATCAATCATTCACCATGGGCAAGATCATCCCCCTGAAAACACCGGGCTTCCGCGCGCGTCTGCGCGCGGCGGCGAGTGCCGGCGAGTTGGTGCGCGTATGGCGCGGCAACCTCGAGCACGGCAGCTTCTGCGGTTACGTCGCCGGCATCGGCCGCGAGTACTTTCTGCTGTCCGTGGTCGGCGACACGCTCGGTTTCGATGGCCTCTACGCCATGCGTCACCGCGACCTGACCGAGCTGGAAGCGCCCGAGGAGCACGCCGGTTTCATCACCCGCGCGCTGGAATTGCGCGGCGTGCAGATCCCGCGCCCGCAGGATTTCCCGCTCGACGACATCGTGCAGGTGGTGCAGGCCGCCAGCGGCCACGCGCCGGTGATCGGCGTGCACGTCGACAGCGAGGAGGAGTCCGAGGTGTGTTACATCGGGCGCCTGCTCGGGCTGGAGGACGACGGCTTCAACATGCAGGAAGTCTCGCCCGATGCCGAATGGCTGACCGAGCCCTCGTTCTTTGCCTGGTCCGAGGTATCCACGGTGAGTTTCCGTGAGCCCTATGGCCTGGCCCTGGCCGAGGTGGCGGGTGCCGCGCCGGCGCTGAAACTGGATGGCCCGGACGTCGGGCGCGTGCATTGAGCACCGCCCCCAGCGAGCTGCGTCTGCGCCGCGCTGAACGCGTGCTGGAAGTGAGCTGGGCCGACGGCACGCACTACAGTCTTCCGCTGGAATACCTGCGCACGCATTCGCCCAGCGCCGAGGTGCAGGGCCATGGCCCCGGCCAGCAGATCCTGGTGGCCGGCAAGCGCGCGGTCGGGGTAAGCGCCATCGAGCCGGTTGGACAATACGGCGTGCTGCTGCGCTTCGACGATGGCCATGACACCGGCATCTTCAGCTGGGACACGCTGGCGCGGCTGGGTCGCGATTACGCAGGCAATTGGCAGGCCTATCTCGCTGCGCTGGAAAAAGCCGGACTGGGCCGCGACTGAGCGGCGTCGCGTCACCGCGCTGCGCGGTACACATCCGGGTCGCTCGGCGCCGGGCGCAACGACCAGCGTTTGTAAGTCCACTGGTACTGGGTGAAGGCATCGCGCACGCAATTCTCGACACCGGCATTCAGTGCGGCGCAGGCGATCCCGGCATCGGCCGCGGCGATGTCGGCAGGCGCCGCGCGCCAGTGCAGGCGGAATCCGGCGCCGCGCGGCAGGCGCTCCATGAAGCCGAACAGCACCGTGGCGCCGGTGCGCTCGGCCAGACGCGGCAGCAGCACCATGGTCGCCGCGGGCAGGCCGAAGAAGGGCGCGAACACGCCCTCGCCGCCGCGCGGCTGCTGGTCCGGCAGGATACCCACCACGCCGCCGGCCGCGAGGCGCCGGTACAGGCTGCGCACGCCACTGCCCTCGGCGCGCACCTGTTCGGGCGCATAACGGCCGCGTGCGCGGCGCAGCAGCGGTTCCCACGCCGGCTGCCGGGGCGGTCGGTACAGGATCGCCAACGGCGTGCGCGCGCCGATCCAGTGATTGAGCAACTCCCAGCAGCCCAGGTGCGGCGCCGCCACGATCAAACCCTGGCCGCGCGCCAGCGCGGCATCAAACAACTCCTGTCCGTGCACTTCGCGTACCAGGCGCAACGCGCGCTCGGCGCCACCGCCCCAGACCTTGCCCAGCTCGGCGATGCCGCGGCCGGTTTCGCGCAGGCACGCGCGCGCCAGCGCCGCGCGCGCGGCGGGCGTCTGTCCGGCGCAGACGATGCCAAGGTTCACCTCGACATTGCGCCGCTCGCGCCCGTTGGCGCGCCACAGCAGCGCGCCCAGCCCGGCGCCCAGTGCGTGCAGCGCGCGCAAAGGCAGCCGGCCGACCAGGCGCAGCAGGGCATAGGTGAAAGCGACGTGCCAGCGCATGCGCGCCTGCGCGGGGTCGTTCATGGTGACTCGCGGCGAGATAATGGCGCAGTGTATTCAGCGCGCGCGTGCGCCGCACGACGGAGGAAACCGGATGATCGCCCTGATCCAGCGCGTGCAGCGCGCGCATGTCGAGGTGCATGGCGCCGTGATCGGACAGATCGCGGCCGGGCTGCTGGCGCTGGTGGCGGTGCAGCCTGCCGATGGTGAACCGCAAGTACGGCGGCTGCTCGACCGCATCCTCGGCTACCGCGTATTCGCGGACTCTGCCGGGCGCATGAACCTGAGCCTGAGCGAGACCGGTGGCGGCCTGCTGCTGGTCAGCCAGTTCACCCTGGCCGCCGATACGCGCAAGGGCATGCGCGCCAGCTTCACGTCCGCGGCGTCACCGGCGCTGGCCGAGCACCTGTTCGCGCACCTGCTGGAACAGGCGCGGGCGCGTCACACGCCGGTTGCCAGCGGGCGCTTCGGCGCCGACATGCAGGTGCATCTGGTCAACGATGGCCCGGTGACGTTCTGGCTGGAGACACATTGAACGCATGCTCCGTGCCAAGGAACCACGCGCTTGAATAGTGGTCAGAACGTCGCCAACTGATTAAACTGGAAGGTTCATTCACCCCACGGTGCACGGCATGGCCAATACCCCCAACGAGCAGCAATCGGAAATCAAGCGGCTCATCACCAAGGGACGCGAGCAGGGCTACCTGACCTACGCCGAGGTGAATGACCACTTGCCCGATGACATCGTCGATCCGGAACAGATCGAGGACATCATCGGCATGATCAACGGCATGGGCATCGAGGTGCACGAGATCGCGCCCGAAGTCGGCCTGTTGCCCGAAGCTGCACCCACCAACGAAGACGACGAAACCGCCACCGAGGAAGCCGTGGCGCTGCTCTCCGTGGTCGATTCCGAGGTCGGCCGCACCACCGATCCGGTGCGCATGTACATGCGCGAGATGGGCACGGTGGAACTGCTCACGCGCGAGGGCGAAATCGCCATCGCCAAGCGCATCGAGGAAGGCCTGGCGCAGGTGCAGACCGCGCTGTCCAGCTTCCCGTGGACGGTGCGCCTGCTGGTCGAGGAGTTCGACCAGCATCTGGATGGCAAGAAGCGCCTGTCCGAGGTCATCGCCGGCTTCAACGATGGCGAGGAAGAAGTCGTGCCGCCGCCGCCGGTGGTGGTTGCCGTGGCCAAGGACGACGACGACGAAGAAGAAGGCGTCGTCGCGGTCAAGGTCGAGGGCGAGGAAGAGGAAGCCGGCCCGTCCGGACCCGATCCGCTCGTGGTGCGGCAACGCATCGAGGATCTGCGCCAGTTGTATGCCAAGTTCGAGAAAGCCGCGCACAAGGCCGAGGTCGGCGACAAGAAACTCGACAAGCATCGCGCCGCGCTGGGTGAGGCCTTCCTGGGCTTCAAGCTGCCCTCGGCGCTGATCGACCTGCTGGTGAGGAAATTGCGCGAAGTGGTCGGCGAAATCCGCGGCCACGAGCGCGCCATCCTGGACATGTGCGTGAAGAGTTCGCGCATGCCACGCGCCGAGTTCCTCGCCAGCTTCCCCAGCCACGAAACCGATCTGACCTGGGCTGACAGCCTCGCGCGCAAGCGTCAGAAGTGGGCGCCGGCGATCAAGGCGCGTCGCGACGCGATCGTCGCCGAGCAGGAAAAATTGCTCGCCGTCGAGCGTCTGCTGTCGATGCCGCTGACCGATGTCAAGGACATCAACCGCGCGCTGTCCATCGGCGAGGCCAAGGCGCGCCGCGCCAAGAAGGAAATGGTCGAGGCCAACCTGCGCCTGGTCATCTCCATCGCCAAGAAATACACCAACCGCGGTCTGCAGTTCCTCGATCTGATCCAGGAAGGCAACATCGGCCTGATGAAGGCGGTGGACAAGTTCGAATACCGCCGCGGCTACAAGTTCAGCACCTACGCGACATGGTGGATCCGCCAGGCGATCACGCGCTCGATCGCCGACCAGGCACGCACCATCCGCATCCCGGTGCACATGATCGAGACCATCAACAAGCTCAACCGCATCTCGCGCCAGATGCTGCAACAGTACGGCCGCGAGCCGACACCGGACGAGCTGGCCAAGGCCATGGAAATGCCCGAGGACAAGATCCGCAAGGTGATGAAGATCGCCAAGGAACCGATCTCGATGGAAACCCCGATCGGCGACGACGAGGATTCGCATCTGGGCGATTTCATCGAGGACGGCAGCATCCTTTCTCCGATCGACTCGGCCACCGACACCGGCATGGTCGAAACCGTGCAGCAGGTCTTGTCCTCGCTCACCCCGCGCGAGGCCAAGGTACTGCGCATGCGCTTCGGCATCGACATGAATACCGACCACACGCTGGAAGAGGTCGGCAAGCAGTTCGATGTCACCCGCGAGCGCATCCGCCAGATCGAGGCCAAGGCGCTGCGCAAGTTGCGGCATCCCAGTCGCTCCGAGCAGTTGCGCTCGTTCCTCGACACCGAGTAAGCGCAAGCGCGCGCCGCGGTATCCGCGAGCACGCTGCGC
>DZBX01000243.1 GCA_022730075.1 Rhodanobacter sp.
CGCGCCCACCTTGTCCACAGCGCGCCTCGGGTTTCCTGTGGACAAGCTGATGATGAAACCCCTCGGAGCCTTGCCGCGCCTGCCGCGCGCGACGCATTGAGCAAGCTTTGGCCACGTGCGTGGAGTGTGCCAAGATTCCGCGCATTCACTCGCAAGGTCGACCCACGTGAAACGCGCAGTCATCACCGGCATCACCGGGCAGGACGGGGCTTATCTGGCCCGCCTGCTGTTGAACAAGGGCTACAAGGTATTCGGCACGTATCGCCGCACCAGTTCGGTCAATCAGTGGCGCATCCAGGAGCTGGGCATCGCCGAGCATGCCAATCTTGAGCTGGTCGAGTACGACCTCACCGATCAGGGCACCAGCATTCGCCTGCTCGAACAGGCGCAGCCGGACGAGGTGTACAACCTCGCGGCGCAGAGTTTCGTCGGCGTGTCTTTCGAGCAGCCGGCGACGACCGCGCAGATCACCGGCGTGGGCGCGCTGTTCCTGCTCGAGGCCATCCGCATGGTCAACCGCAAGACGCGCTTCTACCAGGCCTCCACCTCGGAGATGTTCGGCAAGGTGCAGGCGGTGCCGCAGAGCGAGCACACGCCGTTCTGGCCGCGCAGCCCGTATGGCGTGGCCAAGCTCTACGCGCACTGGATGACGGTGAACTACCGCGAGAGCTACGACATCTTCGGTGCCAGCGGCATCCTGTTCAATCACGAATCGCCGCTGCGCGGACGCGAGTTCGTCACGCGCAAGATCACCGATGCCGCCGCGCGCATCGTGCGCGGGCGCCAGGAGATTCTCGAGCTGGGCAACCTCGACGCACGCCGCGACTGGGGCTACGCCGAGGAATACGTCGAGGGCATGTGGCGCATGCTGCAGGCCGATCATCCAGACACCTACGTGCTGGCCACCGGGCGCACCGAATCGGTGCGCGATTTCGTCAACCTCGCCTTCGCCGTGGTGGACTTGCCGCTGCGCTGGCAGGGGCAGGGCATCGACGAGGTCGGCGTGGACGCCAAGGGCCAGGTGCGCGTGCGCATCAACCCGCGCTTTTATCGTCCCGCCGAGGTCGAGCTGCTGATCGGCGACGCGTCCAAGGCGCGCAAGGAGCTGGGCTGGGAAGCGCGCACCTCGCTGGAGGATCTGTGCCGCACGATGGTGCAGGCCGATCTGGCGCGCGTCGAGCATGACCGCTCGTTCTGAACCGCTGGCGCTGCTGACCGGCGCACGCGGCTTCACCGGGCGTTACCTGCGCGCGGAACTGGCGCAGGCCGGCCATCGCGTGCTCGGCGTGGTGCAGGATGGGGTCGCTGCAGCGGATGAAATCACGCTCGACCTGCGTGATCGCGACGCCACGCTGCGCGCGCTGGCGCCGCTGGCGCCGGACGTGGTCGTGCATCTGGCCGGCATCGCGCAGGTCGCGCACGGCGATGCCGCCGCGCTGTACCAGACCAACCTGATCGCGACGCGCAACCTGCTCGAGGCCCTGGCGCAGTGCGCCGCGCCGCCGCGCGCGGTGCTGCTGGCCAGCAGCGGCAACGTCTACGGCAACCTCGGCGCCGAGGTGCTGGACGAGTCCATGGCGGCGCAGCCGGCCAACGACTACGCGGTGAGCAAGCTGGCCATGGAGCACATGGCGCGGCTGTGGATGCCGCGCCTGCCCATCATCATCGCGCGGCCGTTCAACTACACCGGCGTCGGCCAGAGCGAGGATTTCCTGCTGCCCAAGATCGTCGGCCACTTCCGCCGCGGCGCGCGCGCGATCGAGCTGGGCAACACCCGCGTGGCGCGCGATTTCAGCGACGTGCGCGAGGTCGCGCGCTGCTACCGCGCGCTGCTGGATGCGCCGTCCGCCATCGGCCAGACGCTCAACGTCTGTTCGGGCACGCTCGCCGCGCTGGACGAGGTGCTGGCGCTGATGCGGGACATCGCCGGCCATGCGATCGAGGTGCGCGTCAACCCCGCCTTCGTGCGCGGCCACGAGGTCGCGCGGCTGCGCGGCAGCAACGCGCGCCTGCGCGCCGTGCTGGACGATGCGCCAGGCGGCATCGCGCTGCGCGACACGCTGCGCTGGATGTAC
>DZBX01000087.1:0-3816 GCA_022730075.1 Rhodanobacter sp.
GTGCGTGTTACACTGCTGAAACCCTAAGGGGAACGGGGAATTGCCAGCCATGCTTAAGAAATCGCTTGCGCTTCTTTCCGGCGTGATGATCGCCTTCGCGGCCTATGCCGGTGGCAGCAGCATGCTGCGCCACGGTCACCCCGACACCTACGTGGTGCGCAAGGGCGACACGTTGTGGAGCATCGCCGCCCGCTTTCTCAACAAGCCCTGGTTGTGGCCGGAGCTGTGGCAGGCCAATCCGCAGATCCACAATCCGCACCATATCTATCCGGGCGACGTGCTGAGCCTGGATTACATGGGCAACGGTGAGCCGAGCCTGGTGTTGAAGCCGCGCGTGATCGCCACGCCGCTGAACCAAGCGATCGCGCCGATTCCGCTATCTGAATTGCAAACCTATCTGGTCGATCTGCGCGTGTTCGATCATCGCGACACGCTGGCCAAGGCTCCATATGTTGTCGGTTTCGAACAGAACGAGTTGCGCGGCATACCCGGCCAGTTCGTCTACGTGATGGGTCTGCACGATGCCAAGCCCGGCGAGCGTTTCGCCGTGGTGCGACCCTCGCATGTGTTCACCACCTTCAACGCCGACGCCGGCAGCCGCGACCAGATCGCGCAGGATCTCGACGACGATGTCAGCCAGTACAACGGTCCCTGGCACCGCAACACCATCGGCGATGGGCACTTCGGCAAGGGCCACACCCTGGGTTACGAGGCACAAGTGATCGGCACCATCGCGGTGTTGCGCGTCAACAAGCCGGGCGAGCCCGTCACCACGCTGCTGCAGTCCTCGACCATGGAGATCCGCAAGGGCGATCGCATCCTGCCGCTGGATCCCCATCCCTACGACAGCAACTACTACCCGCACGCGCCCAAGGCCCTGCCGCCGAACATGCGCGTGATCGCTTTCAATGATGCGTTCGATGCGGTGGGCCCCAAGCAGGTGGTGGCGCTTTCGGCAGGCAGCGCGGAGGGCGTGAACAATGGCCAGACCTACGCCATCTGGCAGCCGGGCGATCACATCATCAACGATGTCGAATCGTCGAGCTTCGATCACACCTTCAGCAAGCACGTCACCCTGCCGTCCGAGTTCGTCGGCCACGTGATGATCTTCCGCACCTTCGATCACGTCAGCTATGGCCTGATCATGGACGCGCAAGGCCCGGTCAAGCTGGGCGACAAGCTCGAACTGCCGGAATAAGTTCGCCATCGCATGAGCCGTCGTGCGCCCTCCTCGTGAGGGCGCACGCGTTCGCGGTCTCTGTAGGCCATGCCCGACAACACGCGCCGCCGCGCGGCTGACGCCGCATTGCACACACTGCGCGCCATGCACGACGATGCCGAACGCGAGGCCTGGCTGATCCTGCTGCGCACGCCGGCGCTGGGCGGGGCTGGCCTGCGTGCCCTGCTGGCGCGCGAAGGTACCGCAGTGGCGCTGCTGACCCGGCTGCGGCGGGCGCCGCCCGAGGGCCTTCCCGCCGTTGCCCGCGCCTGGCTGCATGCGCCGGATGCGGCGCGCATCGCCGCCGATCTGCACTGGCTGCTGCAGCCGGAACAACGGCTGCTCACTTGCCTCGATGCCGATTTCCCGCCACAACTCGACGCCTGTCCGGGCGCACCCGCGGCCCTGTTCGTGCGGGGCGATGCCGCACGGCTGCTGCTGCCGCAGCTTGCCATCGTCGGCGCGCGCGCGGCCACGCCCGAGGGTCTGGCGCACGCCCGCCGTTTCGCTGCGCAACTGGGCGCGGCCGGGCTGACCATCAGCAGCGGGCTGGCCGCCGGCATCGACGGCGCCGCGCACACCGGCGCGCTGCACAGCGCCGGCGGCACCCTCGCCGTGGTCGGCACCGGCTGCGACGTGGTGTATCCAGCGCGGCACCGCGAGCTGGCGGCGCGCATCGTCGCGCACGGTGCCGTGGTCAGCGCGTTCCCGCCCGCAACCACGGCACGTGCCGCGCACTTTCCCATGCGCAATCGCGTTCTGGCCGGGCTGGCGCTGGGCGTGCTGGTGGTCGAGGCCGGACAGCGCTCGGGCGCGCTGATCACCGCGCATGCCGGCACCACGCTGGGGCGCGAGGTGTTCGCGCTGCCGGGCTCCATCGCCAATCCGCTGGCGCGTGGTTGCCACCGCCTGATCCGCGAGGGCGCGCAACTGGTGGAAAGCGCCGAGGAGATCCTCGATGCGCTGCGCGCGTCGATCAGCGCACAAGGTCTGCGTTTGTCCGAGCGTCTGGCGCAGGACGCCGAGCTCGGCGCAGCATCCGCCGCAATCTCGACGCCGGATCGCGATGCCACGCGCTGGCTGGCCGCGCTGGGCCACGCGCCGGTGGCGCTGGAAACCCTCGCCTTGCGCATGGAGCAACCCGTCGCCGCCGTCGCCGCGGCGCTGGGCCTGCTGGAACTGGAAGGCCGCGTCGCGCGTGCCGCCGGCGGACTGTGGCAGCGCCTGCCCGATTGAACATGACCGACCGCGTCCGCGCGTCCTCAGCGGTGCAGCGCGCGAAAGCCGATGTCGTGGCGGTAGAAGCCGCCGTCCAGATGGATGTGCGCGAGCGCGGCGTAGGCGGCGCTGCGCGCGGCGGCCAGCGACTCGCCCAGCGCGCAGGCGCTGAGCACGCGCCCACCGCTGACGATGACGCGACCCTGCGCGTCAAGCCGGGTGCCGGCATGGAAGATTTTCACCTCCGGCGCGAACTGCGTGTCATGGCCGCTGAGCACATCGCCGCTGCGCGTCGTGCCGGGGTAGCCGTGCGCGGCCAGCACCACGCCCAGCGCCGGGCGCGGATCCCACTCGGCGGTGACGCGATCGAGGTGGCCATCGAGCGCGGCTTCGATCAGGTCCACCAGATCCGAGCGCAGGCGCAGCAGCAAGGGCTGCGTTTCCGGATCGCCCATGCGCACGTTGAACTCCAGCACGCGCGCCTCGCCGCTGGTGTCGATCATCAGCCCGGCGTACAGAAAACCGATGAACGGCGCGCCTTCGGCGGCCATGCCGGTCAGCGTCGGACGGATGACGGTGTCGAGCACGCGCTGCTCGATGGCCGGGGTCAGCACCGGCGCCGGCGAGTACGCGCCCATGCCGCCGGTGTTGGGGCCGAAGTCGCCGTCGTCGCGGCGCTTGTGGTCCTGGCTGCTGGCCAGCGGCAGCGCGTGCGTGCCGTCGCACAGCACGATGTAGCTGGCCTCCTCGCCTTCGAGGAATTGCTCGATCACCACGCGCGCGCCGGCTGCGCCCAGCGCGTTGCCGCCGAGCATGTCGTGCAGCGCCTGCTCGGCATCGCCCAGGGTCAGTGCCACCACCACGCCCTTGCCGGCGGCCAGGCCATCGGCCTTGATCACGATGGGTGCGCCGTGGCGGCGCACATGCGCCAGCGCCAGCTTGAGGTCGGTGAATACCGCGTAGTGCGCGCTGGGGATGGCGTGGCGCGCGAGAAAATCCTTGGCGTAGGCCTTGGAGCTTTCCAGTTGCGCGGCGATGCGGCGCGGGCCGAAACAGCGCATCCCGGCGGCGCGGAAGCGGTCGACCACGCCCAGCGCCAGCGGCGCCTCGGGACCGACCACGGTCAGCGCCACCGCTTCGGTTCGCGCCAGCCCGAGCAGACCGTCGATATCGGTGGCCGCGACCGGCACGTTGCGCACGTGGCGTTCCCGCGCGGTGCCGGCATTGCCCGGCGCGACGATCACCTCGCGCACGCGCGGCGACTGCGCCAGCTTCCAGGCCAGGGCATGTTCGCGGCCGCCATTGCCGATCACCAGCACCTTCATCACATTGCCCCGCGTGCGCAAAACGCGATTGTAGCGGTGCGCTCAGCGCGCGCT
>DZBX01000087.1:3916-9462 GCA_022730075.1 Rhodanobacter sp.
CGAGCACGCGCGGCGCGTGCCCATCGACATGCAGCGCATGCGCCAGCGCCACGCCGGCCAGACCCGCGCCGACGATGATCAGCTCATGGCGCATCAAAACGGCTCGTCGGCGCCGCGCAGATCCAGCTCGTGGGTCCAGGCACCGGACGGCTGCTGCGCGAGTTGCCAATACGCATCGGCGACCGCGCCGGGATCGAGTCGCGCGCTGTATTGCCCGGCGCGCGCGCTGCCGCCGATCACGCCGTCGAGGATCGCATGCACCACGTGCACGCCCTGTGGCTGGTAGGCGCGCGCCAGCGCCTGCGCCAGCCCGCGCAGCGCGAACTTGGCGCTGGCGAAGGCGGCGAACTCGGCGCCGCCGCGCAGGCTGGCGGTGGCGCCGGAAAAAATCAGCGTGCCGCCACCGGCCTGCACCATCGCCGGCAGCACGGCCTGCGCCACGCGGAAGGCGCCCAGCGCCATGCCTTCCCAGCAGGCGCGGAAGTCGTCCTCGCCGAGCGCGGCGAAGGGCGCGCGCTTGAACACGCCGACGTCGTACACCAGCACGCGCGGCGCGCCGTGTTGCGCGATCAGTCGGGCGAGCTGCGCGGATGCATCGGCGGCCAGCACATCCAGACTCGTGTGCGTGCCCACGGCCAGGGCCGCGACGGGTGCGCGCCGCGACAAGGCCAGCACGCCCCAGTGCTCGCGCGCGAAACGCGCGGCCAGCGCCGCGCCCAGGCCAGGGCCATGGCCGACGATCCATAGTTGGGCGGGCGCGGTCATGTTCAGCGCCGCGCGGTGATCAGGAAAATCGGGTAGCGCGCGGTCTTGCCATCGCGGGTTTTCTCCGCGGTGTGCGCGGTGCGCGCGCTGATGTCGCGGAAACCGGCGGCGGCCAGCCAGCGCGTGAATTCATCGCGCGCGAAGCCGTGGTGGGCCACGCCGGGAACATCGGGGGTGTGGAAGCTGCCGTCCTCGGCGTCGAGATCGGCCAGCGCCACCCAGCCGTCCGCGGCCAGCATGCCGTGGAACACGCGCAACAGCGCGGGTACATCCGGGATGTGGTGCATGGTCATGCTGCTGAAGATCAGATCGAAGCGCTGCGCGGGCGGTGCTTCGCGGGTGAGGTCGAGCACGCGCGTGTCGAGGTTGCCGACGCCGCCGGCGCGGGCTTTTGCATCCAGCACGGACAGCATGCCGGGCGACAGGTCGCAGGCCAGCAGGTGTCCCAGCCGTGGCGCCAGTTGCGCGCCGACCAGGCCGGTGCCGCAACCGTATTCCAGTGCCTGCCAGTCGGATTGCAGGGGCACCGCGTTGGCGATGGCCTTGGCGACGTCGCCGGCCATGGCACGGCGCAGGGGCGAGTCGTCCCAGTCCGCGGCGATGCGGTCGAAGCGTTGACGGTTCGAGTCTTGCACGAGGCTGGACATGGGGTACCCCGGAGTAGCGCGATGACGACAGGAAGATCAATACGAACACATGACGTTGCGCGCGCGGGTGAGTGCGCAAGGCGCCGGATCTGCAGCCTGCCTGAATTGGTTCTTGCCTTGATCGAAATCAAGGTGCAGTCTTCCTGAACGCGGCGAGCTGGCGGGTAGTGCGGCGTCGCATCTGGCCCATGGCCCGCCTGCGGCGGGATGCTGGGTGTCGGTCATCCGTGGATGCGGGGCGGAAGCATAGTGATGAACGAGGTCGTCGAGCTGCATCGTGCCGAAGCGTTGCGCGCACGCTTTTATCGCAGCGTCGCGGAGACGCTGACGCAACTGCGCCCGGCGCCGGGCCGCGATCGCCGCGCCGCCATGACCGAAATCGCCACCACGCTGACGCAGGTGATGGATCTGCCGCTGGTGTGGATCGGCCTGCTGCCTGCGGGCGCCAGCAAGGTCCAGGTGCTGGGCAGCGCCGGGCCGGCGAAGTATTACGCCGACGAGCTTCTGCTGGATCTCGACCCCGTCCAGCCCAGCGCGCATGGCCCGACCGGCATGGCGCTGCGCGATGGCCGCCCGCGCCTCACGCGGGTCGACGCGCCGGAATTCGCGCCCTGGCGCGCGGCCGCGCAACGCCACGGCCTGGGTGCCAACCTGGTCGCGGTGGCGCCGGTCGCGGATGGCGCGAAACTGGCGCTGTCCGTTTACGGTCATTCGCGCACGCTGCTGGGTGATGACCTGCTGGACTGGGCGCAACGCCTGATCGAGGAGATCGCGCGCTTCTGGGATCACCAGGCCTTGCTGGACCGCGAGCAGCGCCTGCGGCGCTATCGCACCGCGCAGCGCGCGATCCAGCAGGCCCTGTTGGCGCAGCCCGATCCGGAAGCCATCTACCGCACACTGGCCGCGGTGCTGGTCGATGTCGCCGGCGCAGCGGCGGTGGATGTATTCGCCGACGAGGGCGGCGCGCTGTTGCGGCGCGTGGCGCTGGCTGGTCCCATGGCCGAGGCGATCCGTGCCGTCCCCATTCCACCGCGTACGCCGCAGGGGACGGTGGTGCCCGGCCCGACGCGCGCCTTCAGCCAGGCGCGGCCGATCGTGCGCCTGCAGTCGGCCGCGGATGACAGCATTCCCGAAGGCTGGCGGCAGGCGCCGCTGGCGCAGGTGGGCGCGGTCGGATGCTGGCCGATTTTCGGTGCGCAACAAGTGCCCGAGACCAGCACACAGCTCACGCCCAGCGGCGTGTTCGCGGTGATCGCGCGCGAGGCCGATACCTTCGATGCGGAACTGTGCGCGCTGCTGGACGAGATCGCCACCGCCGCCGGGCTGGCGCTGCGCCAGCACGCGCAGCGCGCGGCGCTGGCGCACGAGCGCGAGCGGCAGACGCACCTCGCCCTGCACGACGCGCTGACCGGACTGCCCAACCGGCGCGCACTGGATCACCAGCTCGACGGCGCGCTGGCGCGCGCGCGGCGCCACCACATGCTGGTTGGCGTGGGCATGCTCGATCTCGATGACTTCAAGCCGGTCAACGATCGCCTCGGCCACGCTGCGGGCGATCGTCTGTTGCAGGCCGTGGCCACGCAATTGCGCGGTGCGCTGCGCGCCGATGATTACGTGGCGCGCCTCGGTGGCGACGAGTTCGCGCTGGTATTCGAGGATCTGGCACGCATCGAGGATCTCGAGCCCCTGCTCGAGCGTGTGCGCATCGCGCTCGAGCGCCCCTGCCGCATCGACGCCGAGGATATCCGGCTGCACGCCAGTCTGGGCATGGCGCTGTTTCCGCTGCACGCCGATGACAGTGGTGAGCAACTGCTGCGGCGCGCCGATCAGGCCATGTACCAGGTCAAGACGCACAAGCATGAGGCACACCGCTGGTGGGCGCTGCCACCTGCTGGCGCGAACGCTGAAAGCACGCCCAGCGAGCACGACACGACCGATCTGCAGCCGTATGGCGACTACGCGGCGCGCCTGCTGCAGACAATCTCCGCGGCGGCGCAGGACACCCTGGATAGCGTGGTCGCGCCGTTCTATCTCGAGCTGGAGCAGATGGCGGAACCGGCACGCCTGCTGCAGATCCTGCCCGCGCATGAACTCGCCGCACTGCACGACAAGCAGCGCGAGCACCTGCGTCTGTTGTTGCGCCCTGACCTGGACGAGTCGACGCACCGCAGGGTGGCCGAGCACGCCGGGCGCGTGCATGCCGGTTGCGGCATCGAAGCGGTATGGCTTTCGGACGGCGCCGAACGCCTGCGTGAAGCGCTCGACACGGCGCTCGGCCGCTATGTGCGTCGCGACCGCCGCGCCTTGCTGGTGTTGCACCGGCGTCTGGCGCAGGATCGCCAATGGCAGCTCGAGGGCATGCGCGCCACGCAGCGCGAACGCGACGCACTGATCGCGCAGATCAGCGCGCTGGCCTGGTCGGCCGATAGCTACGCGGCGCTGATGCAGGGCGTGGTGGACGCGCTGGCGCGTCACGATGAAATCATCTCCTGCAGCGTCGGGCGTCCCGACGCCGATGGCGCTTTCGCCTACGAGGCGGTCGGCGGCAGCGCCTTCGCCGACTACCTGCGCGCACTCGCGCGCGGCGCGGCGACGGCCATCTCCGCCGATGCCGGCAGCGAGTTGGGACGCGGGCCCAGCGGCCGCGCTTGGCGTGGCGGCGGCATCGAGCGCTGCCTGCACTTCGCCACCGACCCGGCGATGGCGCCGTGGCGCGACTTCGCGCTGCAGCTCGGCGTGCGCTCCAGCGTGGCGCTGCCGCTGGGGCAAAAGCCGGACACTCCGCTGGCGCTGCTGGTGCTGTACAGCCGCTATCCGGGCGGGTTTTCCAGCGACGCGCAGCAAGCTTTCATCGCGCAGCTCAAGACCTTGCTCGATCTGGCCCTGGCGCGGTTGGCGCCGGAGCGGCCCGGCACCGAGGTGCTGCCATTTACCCTGCGCGAGCGCTGGCGTGAGCGCCTGGCCGGCGCTGGCATCGAAATGCACTACCAGCCGATCTTCGCGCTGGCGCAAGGCCGCGTGGTCGAGCTGGAAGCACTGGCGCGCCTGCGTGATGTCGATGACAGCCTGCTGGCGCCCGGGCGCTTTCTGCCGGCGCTGAACCCGGACGATCTGCTGCACCTGTTTCGCGAAGGCCTGCGCCAGGCGCTGGCGCAGCGCGCGCTCCTGGCCGCGGCCGGCCACACGCTGGATATCACCGTCAACCTGCCGCCCGCGGCGCTGCATGATCCGCGTTACGTCGCCGCCACCGCCACCGCGCTGAGCCGCGGCGAATGTCCGCCGCGTGCGTTGCTGCTGGAGATTCTCGAGAACGCCAGCGAGGCCGAGCACGCGCTGGGCAGCGGCGTGGCGGGGGTGCTCGCGCTCAAGGCACTGGGCGTGCGCGTGGCCGAGGACGATCTCGGCGCCGGCCACAGCTCGCTGGCGCGGCTGCGGCAATGGCCGTTCGATCGCGTCAAGATCGATCAGACCCTGGTGCGCGGCGTGGCTTCCGACCCGCTGCGCACGCTGCGCTTCATCCGCCAGCTCACCCTGCTGGGCCAGGCACTGGGCATCGAGGTGGTGGTCGAGGGGCTGGAAACCGCCGGCCTGGTGGAGGCCGCGCTGCTGCTGGGCGCGGATTTCGGCCAGGGTTACGCACTGGCGCGACCGTGTGCACCGGCGGCACTGCCGGAACTGCTCGGGCGACTGCAGTGGCCGTTCGATGCGCACGCACCGCGCACGGCGCTGGGCGCGCTGGCCGGCACGCTGTTGTGGGAGGAACGCTTCGAGCAATGCGCGGAAGACGAGGTTGGCTGGCGGCGCATCGCCGAGCAGCCAGGTCTTGTCGACGCGCATCTGGCGCGGCACGGCGCAGCCAACACTGCGCTGATCGACGCGCATGACGCCATGCACGCCGCCGCGCAGCAGGGGCCGCGCAGCGCAGGCTATCGCGACACGCGCGCGCATTTCATCGAGCGCTTGATCGCGCAGATCGGCGCCGAGGAAGGCGCGCGCGATCACGGCGCCTGAATCAGCCGACGCCTTGCGCAGGCTGGTGCCTCAATACGAAATTGCGATCGAATATCGAGGATGAGCAGGCCGTCATTCCCGCGCAAAGCCTGCCCTGCCTTCGCCCCATTCCGTCATCCCCGC
>DZBX01000088.1 GCA_022730075.1 Rhodanobacter sp.
CCGCACTCGCTGCTCAACCGCTATCGCGAGTTGATCCACTGGCGCATGCACATCGCGCCGCTGCGCGATGGCGTGGCCGGCGTGTACGCCACCGGCAATCCGGTGCTGGCGGCGTGGCGGCTGACCGATCGCGCAGGCAGCGTGCTGGTCGCCCACAATCTTTCCGGCCAGACGCAGCGCCTGACGCTGCACAGCGTGGATGGCCTGCGATACCAGGCGCTGCTGCGCACGACCCGCGCGCGGACTGCACTGGACGGCGACGTGCTCAGCCTGCCGGCCTACGGCAGCGCGGTGCTTGAAGGCAGCACGACAGCGACGCAAACAAACTCACGGAGAACACCATGAAGATACGTGCTGCTGGCGCGGCTTGGCCGGCCCTGATTCTTGCGGCAATGCTGACGCTGAGCGGGCCGATCCGGGCGCAGACCATGGTGGCCGCGACGGCCGCGCCCCCTGCGGCGACGTCCGCGCGCACGGCTGCGGTTCCCGTGTTCGTCACCACGCACCGCTACGGTTTCGATCTGCGCCAGGGCAGCGACGTGATCACGCTGCGCTGGTGGGCGCCGGACATCCTCGAGGTGCACCTGCTGCCCAGCGCGCACGCCAGCGCGGATACGCTGGTGCTGGACCCGCACATGCCCTTCATGCACTTCGCGCCGCTGGTGCGCAGCGATGCGGCGGGCGACGTGTTGCAAACCTCGCCGGCCATGCAGGTGCGCTGGCAGCAGGCGGACGATCGCCTGAGCATCCGCGACGCGCAGGGCCACGCACTGCTGCGCGTGGACGATCTGGCCGCGCTGCGCGATGGGCGTATCGCGCTGCAAAGTAATCCCGCTGATGCGCTGTACGGCCTCGGCGGCTACAGCAAGTCCGATCCTTCCGCAGCCGGTCTGTTGCGCGCTGGCCAATGGACGGTCAAGGCCGGCATGCAGGGTCATCCCGGGGCGCCGTGGCTGTGGAGCAGCGCCGGCTGGGGCGTGCTGGTCGATACGCTGGGCGCGCAGGTGCACATCGGCGATGGGCACATTGCCTGGACCGACATGTCCAAGCCCGATACGCATTTCTTCGTCATCGCCGGCGCGCCCGACGCGCTGTTCGCCGGCCTGCGCACGCTCAGCGGCGCGGCGCCGCTGTTCCCCAAGTGGTCGCTGGGCTTCATCAACAGCCAGTGGGGCATCGACCAGCGCGAGTTGCTGCACATCGTGCGCAAGTACCGCGCGCTGGACATTCCGCTGGATGCCTTCGCGCTGGATTTCGACTGGAAAGCCTGGGGCCAGAACGACTACGGCGAATTCCGCTGGAACACGAAGAAGTTTCCCGGCGGCCCGGATGGCTCGCTGAAGAAGCAGCTCGACGCGCTGGGCGTGCACCTGATCGGCATCCAGAAACCGCGCATCGGCGTGCATACCATCGAGGGTCAGTACGCCAGCGAGCACGACTTCTGGTTCCCGGGGCTGAAGGCCGAGCCGGATTATTTCTCGCACAAGCTGGTGCAGGATCTGGATTTCGACAATCCCGCCGTGCGCGCGTGGTTTTTCAACCCGGCGCTGCGCCACAGCTTCGCCACCGGCATCGTCGGCTGGTGGAACGACGAGGCCGACACCACGCCGGACGACACCCAGTTCATGAACATGCAGCGCGCCGAGTACGACGGCCAGCGCAAGTATTTCCCCGACACGCGCGTGTTCTCGCTCAACCGCGATTTTTATCTGGGCGCGCAGCGCTACGCCTACGCGCTGTGGTCGGGTGACATCGACACCGGTTTCGCCAGCATGGCCGCGCAGCGCGAGCGCATGCTCAGCGCCATCAACGCCGGCGAGATGTGGTGGGGCATGGACGGTGGCGGTTTCCAGGGCCACCCCAGCCCGCAGAACTACGCGCGCTGGATCCAGTTCGACGCGTTTTGCCCGATCTTCCGCGTGCACGGCACGCACGATCAGCGCCGCCAGCCCTGGGTGTATGGACCCACCGCCGAAGCGGCGGCGGTGGCGGCGATGCGCCTGCGCTACCAGTTGCTGCCCTACATCTACAGCTATGCCTGGCAGGATCACAGCGCCGGCATCGGCGTGGTGCGCCCGCTGGCCATGGCGTTTCCGGATGACGCCGCCGTGCGCAACGACATCAGCGCCTGGATGTTCGGCGACTGGCTGCTGGTGTCACCGGTGATGGAGCAGGGCCAGACCGCCAAGACCATCCAGTTGCCGCCCGGCACCTGGACCGAATGGACCACCGGCAAGGTCTACGCCGGCGGCCAGGCCGTGACGCTGCCGGTGGATGCAAAAACCTGGTCCGACATTCCGCTGTTCATCCGCGCCGGCGCGATCATCCCGATGCAGCCGGTGATGGAGTACGTGGGCCAGCATCCGGTCACCCAGGTGACGGTGCAGGTGTTCCCCGCCGATACGCACAGCGACTTCGAGTATTACGACGACAACGGCAGCAATTACGCCTACGAGCAGGGCGATTACTTCCTGCAGCGCATCGGCACCCAGCGTGTGGCGCAGGGCGTGCGCCTGTCGCTGGCGCCTGCGCAGGGCCACTACCAGCCGGCGTTGCGGACCTTCCTGTTCGCGGTGCACGGCATCGCGGCGCGCGCCGTGCAGGCCGCGGGTACGCCGCTGGCGCAGCGCGATGGCCTCGCGGCGCTGCAGGCCGGTGACGCGCCCGGCTGGGCGAGCGGTCACGACCGCTACGGTGCGGTGACCTGGCTCAAGCTGCGCGCGGGTTTCGGCCAGTACCTGTTGCTGGAGCGGCGCTGATGCGCGCCGCGCCAGGTTGGGTTTTGCTGCTGGCGTTGGCCATGGCAGGCGCGCAGGCTCACACCGCGCCGCAATGGCACGCGCGGCTCGATTTCGGCCAGCGCACGGCGCGCATGACGCAAGTGCCAGCGGGCGGTTTCGTGCTGCACGCGCCGGGTGGCACACGCGCGATCGCCGCGCAGGCATGGCGTGCCGACACCGCCAGCGTGCTGTTCGACGGCCTGTTCGCCATGGCCCAGGACGACCTGCGCAAGGATGCGGTGTCCGCCATCACCGATCCGGGCTGGAACCACGGCAAGCCGATTGCATGCGCGTGCTTCATCGCGGGCAAGCAGTGGCCCTTCACCTGGACGCGCGACCTGTCGTATTCCACCGATCTGGCGCTGTGGCGTTTCGATGCGCCGCGCGCGCGGCGTTCGCTGCTGTTCCGCTTGTCGACGGTGCGCGATGCCGCCGCCCCGCAGGGTCTGTACGTGATGCAGGACACCGGCTCGGGCGGCAGTTGGCCGATCAGCACCGACCGCGTGGTGTGGTTTCTCGGCGCACGTCATCTGCTCGGCGATGCAGCCTTCGCGCGGAAAACCTGGCGCGCGTTGCGCGACACGCTGGCGCAGGACCGCGAATACGCCTTCGATGCGCGGGTGGGTCTGTATCGCGGCGAGACCTCGTTCATGGACTGGCGTCAGCAGACCTACCCGGGCTGGACCGCCGACAACGTGCGCTTCATCGCGCAGTCCTACGCGCTGTCCACCAACGTGCTGCATTACGAAGCCCTGCAATTCGGCGTGACGCTGGCGCGGCAGCACGGCGATGCGCTGCTGGCGCAGCGTTATGCCGGGCAGGCGGCCGCGCTGAAGGCCGCGATCAACCGCTGGTTCTGGAATCCGGCGCGCGGGCTGTACCGCAGTTACCTCGGCGGCGGCGATCCGCCGCTGCCGGTGGACAGCTACGATTTGCTGGGCACCGCGCTGGCCATCACCAGCGGCGTGGCCGAGGGCGCGCGCGCGCAGCAGGCGCTGGACAACTATCCCACCTGGCCGGCGGGCAGCCCGGTGATCTGGCCCGAGCGCGCCAGCCAGCCCGTGTACCACAACCGCGCGCTGTGGCCGTTTGTCAGCGCCTATGCGCTGCGCGCCGCGCGCGTCACGCGCAATCCGGTGCAGATCGCGCAGGCGCTGCGCTCGCTGGTGCGCGCCGCGGCCCTCAGCGGCTCGAACATGGAGAACTTCGCGCTGCCGCAGCTCAGCACGCATCTGCCCGGCAAGCTGGGCGGACCGGTGGTGGATTCACGCCGCCAACTGTGGTCGGTGGCGGGTTATCTCGACATGGTGGTCGAGGGCGTGTTCGGCATGGAGGCGGATGGCCGCATCGTGCCGGAAATTCCGGTGAGCCTGGTGCCGATGCTGTTCGGCACGCGTGACACGATCAGCCTGCACACGCCAACGCAGACCGTGATTCTGCGGCGTCCGCCCGCGCTCGACGGCAACCTGCTGGTGGCCGATCGCGTGACGCATGACGGCAGCGTCGTGCGCGTGCAGCTCGAGGCCATCACCGTGTCGGCGCCCGCGCTGCGCATGATGCGCCCCGAGTACGCACCAGCCACGCCGGCGCCGGCGCAGGTCCAGCGTGATGGTGCGATGTGGCAGGTGCGCAGCGCCGTGCCCGCCACGCTGTGGCTGGATGGTCGCGCGCAGGGTGCGCCGGCGCTGCAGTGGCGCATCCCGGCCAGCGCCGCGCGGCAGTGCCTGAGCCTGACCACGCGCGCGCAGGGCATCGACTCGCTGCCCAGCCACCCGGTTTGCGTGGGCGAGACGGTACGGATCGAGGGCGCATGGCCGCGCACCTGGACCGCGCTGGCGAGTGGCGATTATTTCTTGCGATTGGAATACGAAAATACCCATGGCCCGATCAGCACCGGCATCACCGCCGCGGTCAAGCGCATCGCGGTGCAGTGTGGTGACGCGCCAGCGCAGACCGTGCCGGTGGTGATGCCGCAGGCCGTCGGCATGCGGCGCTCGAGCGTGGCGCGCTTCCATGCGCAGGCCGGCGCGCGTTGCAGTTTCAGCGTGCTGCAGGGCTTCAACATGAGCGATCTGACCGCGGCCGCGTTGTATACAGGTGGAGAAGGCGGTGTCAGCGGGCCACTGAACGCGGCGCGAATCGGCGCGCTGCTGATTTCGCCGGCGCCGGCATCGCCCGCGCGCATGGTGCAAGAATCCGCGGCGGTCCCCGCCGGAAGCGCCCCATGAATCGCAAGCCCGAGCTGAGCTTCTGGCAAATCTGGAACATGTGTTTCGGTTTTCTCGGCATCCAGTTCGGCTTCGCGCTGCAGAACGCCAACGTCAGCCGCATCCTGCAAACCCTCGGTGCGCAGGTCGACCAGATTCCGATCCTCTGGATCGCCGCGCCGCTGACCGGCCTGCTGGTGCAGCCGATCATCGGCCACTACTCCGATCGCACGTGGACGCGGCTGGGCCGGCGCCGGCCGTATTTCCTGGTGGGCGCGTTGCTCAGCACGCTGGCGCTGCTGGTGATGCCCAACGCACCGCTGCTGTGGGTGGCGGCGATCACGCTGTGGATGATGGACGCTTCGTTCAACGTGTCGATGGAGCCGTTTCGCGCCTTCGTCGCCGACCAGTTGCCGGTGAGCCAGCGCGCCGCGGGCTATGCCATGCAGACGTTTTTCATCGGCGTCGGCGCGGTGGTGGCCTCGATCCTGCCCTGGCTGCTGGCGCAACTCGGTTTTGACAACACCGCCGCGCGCGGCATGGTGCCGGAGACCGTGCGCTATTCGTTTTATGCCGGCGCGGCGGTGCTGCTGCTGTCGATGCTGTGGACGGTGGCCAACTCGCGCGAGTATCCACCGCAGCGCCTGGCCGCGTTCGCGGACAGCACACCGCTGACTGAAACCCCGATCGACGCGCGCAAGGCGCGGCGCAGCGGCGCGCTGTGGGCGCTGGCCGGCGTGGCGTTGGCACTGCTCATCGACCTGTTTGCGCTGAAACCCGAGGTGTACCTGCTCGCGGCTGGCGTGCTGGCCTACGGTGTGGCGCTGTTGTGGCTGGCGTGGCACCACGGCGCGCGCGGCGGCGCGCAGGCCGCCCACGGCGCGGCGGCGCAGATCCTGGGCGATCTGTACACCATGCCCGAAGCAATGCGGCGTCTGGCCTGGGTGCAGTTTTTTTCGTGGTTCGCGCTGTTCGCGATGTGGATCTACACCACGCCGGCGGTGACCGCAGTGCAGTTTCACAGCAGCGTGCCGACCTCCGCCGCCTACAACGCCGGCGCCAACTGGGTGGGTATCCTGTTCGGCGCCTACAACGGCGTCGCGGCGCTGGCGGCGGTGCTCATCCCGCTCGTGGCGCGCGCGCTGGGTCTGCGCTACACCCACCTGATCAATCTGTGGCTGGGCGCGGCCGGATTGCTGTCGATCACGCTGATCGGCAATCCGCACTGGCTGCTGCTGTCGATGGTCGGCGTGGGCATCGCCTGGGCCTCGATTCTGGCCTTGCCCTATGCGCTGCTGTCCGATCATGTGCCCGCGCAGAAAATGGGCGTGTACATGGGCATCTTCAATTTCTTCATCGTCATTCCGCAGTTGCTGGCGGCCAGCGTGCTGGGCCTGCTGCTGAAGACGTTCTTCGGCGATCAGCCGATGGGCGCGCTGGTGCTGGGCGCGCTCAGCCTGTTCATCGCCGGGCTGGCGGTGCTGCGCGTGCAGGAGCCGGCCCGTGCCGCGCTGCGCCCGGCGGCGCAAAGCGGGGCTTGATCAGCTGCGTGCCTGACGTCGCGAGCGCCGCGCGCCCGCGGGCAGCGGCGTCACCGTGGCCGGTGTGCGCGCCGGCTGCTGGGCGGCACCGCAGGACTGGCGCACCATCAGTCGCGGTGGCAGCTTGATCGATTGCACGTCCTCCTCCCGCACCATGCGCAGCAGCGTGTCCACCAGCAACTCGCCGGCGTGGCGCGTGTCCTGCTGCACCGTGGTCAGCGGCGGGTGCGTGGACTGCGCCATGGGGATGTCGTCGTAGCCGACCACGGCCACGTCCTCGGGCACGCGCAGGCCGCGCGCGAACAGCGCGCGCATGGCGCCGATGGCGATCAGGTCGCTGGCGGCGAACAGCGCGTCGCAGCGCGCGCCGCGTTCCAGCACCAGGCTGGCTGCCTCGTAGCCGGCACCCTCGGTGGAGATGGCGTCGGCCTGCAGCAGCGGGTCGGGCGTCAAGCCGGCTTCGCGCAGCGCGGCCGCGTAGCCCTGGTGGCGCTCGAGAAACTCGGGCGCATGCAATGAGGCATGGCCGAGGAAGCCGATGCGCCGGCGCCCCTGCGCCAGCAGGTGCCGCGTCGCCGCCAGCCCGCCGGCGTGGTTGTCGCCGCCGATCGACAGCCCCGGCTGGTCGGCCAGCACCGCGCCCCAGCGCACGAAGTGCGTGCCCTGCGCGACCAGCGCTTCGAGCCGGCTGCGGTAGTCGAGATAATCGCCGTAGCCGAGCAGGATCAGGCCGTCGGCCTTGTGGCAATCCTCGTAATCGGCGTGCCAGTCGCGCGAGAGCTGCTGGAACGAGATCAGCAGGTCGTAGCCGCGTTGCGCGCAGGCGCGCGTGATCGAGCCCAGCATCGACAGAAAAAACGGATTGATGTTGGACTCATCGATGGTGGGATCCTCGAACAGCAGCAGCGCCAGCGTGCCCGATTGCTGCGTGCGCAGGTTCGAGGCGTTCTTGTCCACCGTGTAGTTGAGCTGTCGCGCCACTTGCAGGATGCGCTCGCGCGTCGCCCGATTCACCGAGGCATGGCCGCGCAGCGCGCGCGACACGGTGGCTTGCGACACACCGGCCAGATGCGCGATGTCCAGCGAATTGGGTTTGCCCTTGATCTGCATGCTCGCTGCCCCGCGCCGTTGCTCGCGCCGAGTCTAGGCCGCGTGGCGCAGCGAATCAGCTTGTGCTGCAACATGGCGGCACGCGGCAAGATGTTGATCCGTAAACCCAAGGCGATGGCCATGAAAGTCGAGATTGAAAACGCTTACATCCACGTGCCGATGTGCGGCGGCTATCGCGTGCTGGTCGATCGGCTGTGGCCGCGTGGACGCAGCAAGGCGCAGCTCGCGCTCGATGCCTGGGCGCGCGATCTGGCGCCGAGCACGCCGTTGCGCCAGTGGTTTGCCCACGATCCGGCGCGCTGGGATGAATTTCGCGCGCGCTACCGCGCCGAGCTGCGCGCTCCCGGGCAGACCGCGCGCCTGCGCGCGCTGCTCGACGCTGCGGGCGATGGCCCCTTGCGCCTGGTTCATGCCGCGCACGATGCCGAGCACAATCACGCCCTGGTGCTGTGCACGCGCCTGCGCCGGCTGGCGGCTGCGGCGCGGCGCGCCGATCGCGGATAATTCGCAGCCGACCCGTGCGCGGAAGGCCGCATTGAAGAAATCCGATTTCCACTACGAGCTGCCCGGCGAACTGATCGCGCAGGCCCCGCTGGCGGAGCGCAGCGCCAGCCGCATGCTGATCGTCGATGCCGCGGACGCGGCGTGGCGCGACGCGTGGATCCGCGACCTGCCGGCGCAACTGCGTGCCGGCGACCTGCTGGTGTTCAACGACACGCGCGTGCTGCCGGCGCGACTGCATGCACGCAAGCAGACCGGCGGCGTCGCCGAGATCCTGATCGAACGCATCAGCGGCAGCCACGAGGTACGCGCGCAACTGGGCGTCAGCAAGAAGCCGCGCGAAGGCGCGGTATTGACGCTGGCCGATGGCAGCGCGGTGCGCGTGCTGGGGCGCGAAGGTGCGTTTTTTCACTTGCGCTTCGAGGTCGACGAGCCGCTGGAGAATCTGCTGCAGCGCCTCGGCCAGATGCCGCTGCCGCCGTACATCACGCGCGCGCCCGATGCCGCCGACGCCGAGCGCTATCAGACCGTGTACGCGCGCCATGCGGGCGCGGTGGCCGCGCCCACCGCCGGACTGCACTTCGATGCGCCGCTGCTGCAGGCGCTGCGCGCGCGTGGCGTGCAGACTGGCTTCGTCACCTTGCATGTCGGCGCGGGCACCTTCCAGCCGTTGCGCAGCGAGCAGGTCGAGGATCACCACATGCACAGCGAGTGGATCAATGTCGGCGCGGCGCTGGTCGAGCAGATCCGGCGCACCCGCGAAGCCGGCGGGCGCGTGCTGGCGGTGGGCACCACGGTGGTGCGCGCGCTGGAAAGCGCCGCGCCCGGCGGCGCGCTGGCGCCTTATGCCGGCGAGACCAGCATCTTCATCCTGCCCGGCTACCGCTACACCCAGATCGACGGTCTGCTGACCAACTTCCACCTGCCCGAATCGACGCTGCTGATGCTGGTGTCGGCGCTGGCGGGGCGCGAGCTGATGCTGGCCGCTTATCGCCACGCGGTGGACGCGCGCTACCGCTTTTTCTCGTACGGCGATGCCATGCTGATCTGGCCGCGCGCCGCCGGCTGAGAGGCTGTGAATTTTTCA
>DZBX01000001.1:0-8596 GCA_022730075.1 Rhodanobacter sp.
GCACGCAGCGGGCCGCCGTCCGTCGCCGAGATCCGCGATCATTTCGGCATCGCCAATGCCGGCCAGGCCTACCAGTGGCGCGGCATCGCGCACCGCTATCTGCAACGCGAGTGCCGGTTTGCGGCACGCATGGCGGCTGAGAAAGCACGCCAAGCACAGCGTCTGGCCGGAACCGCTGCGCGGGCGCCCTGAGCTTGTGCCTATGAAGCGCGGCCTCAGCCGCGCTTCATAGCGCCGAAGAACTCGTCGTTGGTCTTGGTGTTCTTCATCTTCTCGAGCATGAATTCCATCGCCGCGAGTTCGTCCATCGGGTGCAGCAGCTTGCGCAGGATCCACACCTTCTGCAGCAGGTCGGCATCGATCAGCAGTTCCTCGCGGCGCGTGCCGGAGCGGTTGATGTTGATCGCCGGGTAGACGCGCTTCTCGCCGATGCGGCGATCGAGGTGGATCTCGGCGTTGCCGGTACCCTTGAACTCCTCGTAGATCACCTCGTCCATCTTGCTGCCGGTGTCGATCAGCGCGGTGGCGAGGATGGTCAGCGAGCCGCCCTCCTCGACGTTGCGCGCGGCGCCGAAGAAGCGCTTGGGCCGTTGCAGCGCGTTGGCATCGACGCCGCCGGTGAGCACCTTGCCGGAGCTGGGCACCACGGTGTTGTAGGCGCGCGCCAGGCGGGTGATGGAGTCGAGCAGGATCACCACGTCGCGCTTGTGTTCGACCAGGCGCTTGGCGCGCTCGATCACCATCTCGGCGACCTGCACGTGGCGCACGGCCGGCTCGTCGAAGGTCGAGCTGATCACCTCGGCGCGCACGCTGCGCTGCATCTCGGTGACTTCCTCGGGGCGCTCGTCGATGAGCAGGATGATCAGGTGCGCCTCGGGGTGGTTGTGCACGATGGCCTGGGCCACGTTCTGCAGCATCATGGTCTTGCCGGCCTTGGGCGGCGACACGATCAGGCCGCGCTGGCCCTTGCCGACCGGTGCGATCAGGTCAAGGATGCGCCCGGTGATGTCCTCGCTGGAGCCGTTGCCGCGTTCGAGTTTGAATGCCTTGCGCGGGAACAGCGGGGTGAGGTTCTCGAACAGGAACTTGTTCTTCGACGCTTCGGTCGGCTCGCCGTTGATGTCGTCGACCTTGGACAGCGCGAAGTAGCGCTCGCCTTCGCGCGGGTGGCGCACCAGGCCGGTGATGTAGTCGCCGGTGCGCAGGTTGTAGCGGCGGATCTGGCTGGGGCTCACGTACACATCGTCGGGGCCGGCCAGGTAGGACTCGTCGGCCGAACGCAGGAAGCCGTAGCCGTCCTGCATGATCTCCAGCACGCCTTCGCTCCAGATGCTGCCGCCGCTGCGCGCATGCGCCTTGAGGATGTTGAAGATGACATCCTGCTTGCGCGCGCGTGCCACGCCCTCGTGCACGCCGAGGGTTTCGGCGAAGTCCAGCAGCGCGGCGGCGGGTTTGCGTTTCAGCTCGGTGAGGTTGATCAGCCGCGACGGATCGCGCGGCGTGTTGTCTTCGGCGTCCTCGTCGAAATCATCGCGCGGCAAACCAGGTCCGGGTGCACGGCCGCCGGTGTTGCGGGTGCGCTCACGATCGTTGCGATTGCGCCGATGGCGGCGATCGCGGTTGTTGTCGCGCGCCTCGCGCGGCGGCGCGCCGGATGCGCCGGACGCATTGTCGGGCGCACTGGCCTCGGTGCCGGGTGAGGAAGGATTGGCTGCGACCGGAGTCGCGGACGGGCGCGTGGCCTCGTCGGGGGTCTTGGCATCAGTATCGGACACGAACGGGCCTCGCGGGCCGGGGAGAAAGAGAAAAAGGAGAATGTGCGCGCAGGGCGCAAGGCGCAGCGGTTCGCCGCGCAAGGCGAAGCCAATCTAGCACCCATGCCGCGCTGCGTCCATCCAGGCATTGGCAATACCGTACACGCACCGCCGCCGCCGCGTTGTTGCCAATGCGCGTTACAGCGCCTGCTCGACGAACTTGGCAATGGCCGACTTGGGCACCGCGCCCATCTGCGTGCCGGCGACCTTGCCGTCCTTGAACAGCATCAGCGTCGGGATACTGCGAATGTTGTAGGCGATGGCGGTCTTCTGGTTGTTGTCCACGTCGACCTTGGCCACCTTGATGCGGCCTTGATACTCGGCGGCGATGTCTTCGAGCGTCGGGGCAATCGCGCGGCAGGGGCCGCACCACGTCGCCCAGAAGTCGACCAGCACGGGCGTGGCGGCGTGCAAGACCTGGGCGTCGAAATCGCTATCGGTCACGTGGGTGATGTTGTCGCTCACCTGGAATCTCCGGAGGGGTGATGAAACAAAAGCGCGGGCGCGCGGTGATGAATTGCGTGTCGGGATGTTGCAACCGCTATGGCGGTGCCAGCGCGGAATTCAACCCGCACGGCGTGCATGCGAACAGCATGCGTGCCCCGATTATCATGCCTGAGCGGCTTTCATGCCGCCGTTGGGCTACACTGCGCCGCGCCGCGCGTCCTGCGTGGCCAGCAGCAGGCGGCTGAAGGCCGCCATTCCAGCGCAATCCGGGGCGCGATTCAAGGCGATCCCCGCGCGCATTCATTGTTCAGATCATGGCCGATCAAGTCCTAACTGATACATTCTTCGAGCAGTTCGATCTGCATCCCACGTTGGCGCAGGGTCTGGCCGATTGCGGTTTCACCCGCTGCACGCCGATCCAGGCGTTGACGCTGCCGGTGGCGTTGACCGGGCGCGATGTCGCCGGTCAGGCGCAAACCGGTACCGGCAAGACCGCGGCATTCCTGGTCGCGGTGTTCAACCGCCTGCTGACGCACCCGGCGCTGGCCGAGCGCCGGCCCGAAGACCCGCGTGCGCTGATTTTGGCGCCGACGCGCGAGCTGGCCATCCAGATCGAAAAAGACGCCCGCGCCATTGGCCGCCATACCGGCCTGCGTCTGGCATTGATCTACGGCGGCACCGATTACGACCGCCAGCGCGAGCTGCTGAAATCGGGTTGTGACGTGATCATCGCCACGCCCGGACGTCTGATCGATTACTTCAAGCAGCAGGTATTCACCCTGCGTGCCGTCGATGCGATGGTGGTCGACGAAGCCGATCGCATGTTCGATCTGGGCTTCATCAAGGACATCTATTTCCTGTTCCGCCGCCTGCCGCCGCGCGAGCAGCGCCAGAGCATGCTGTTCTCGGCCACGCTCAGCCAGCGCGTGCTGGAACTGGCCTACGAGCACATGAACGAGCCGGAAAAACTCGCGGTGGAGAGCGAACATATCACCGCTGATCGCGTGCGCCAGCGCGTGTACTTCCCGGCCAAGGAAGAAAAAATCCCGCTGCTGCTGAACCTGCTGCAGCAGGCCGATGCATCGCGCAGCATCGTGTTCGTCAACACCAAGATCGCCGCCGAGCGCGTGACCGAGCGTCTGCAGCGCCAAGGCATCCTCGCCGGCACGCTGTCCGGCGACGTGCCGCAGAAGAAGCGCGAAAAATTGCTGGCGCGTTTCCAGCAAGGCCAGTTGGAGGCGCTGGTTGCCACCGATGTGGCCGCGCGCGGTTTGCACATCGAGGGCGTCAGCCACGTCTTCAATTACGACCTGCCGCAGGACGCCGAGGATTATGTGCACCGCATCGGCCGCACCGCGCGTCTGGGTGCCGCGGGCGATGCAGTCAGCTTCGCCTGCGATTTGTACGCGGTGTCGCTGCCCGATATCGAGACCTATATCGGCCAGAAGATTCCTGTCGCCACGGTGTCACCGGAATTGCTGATCGCGCCCAAGCCGCGCCGCAGCGCCGCGCAGATGGCCGCGCATGCCGGCGACGATGCCGAGGGCGAGGCTGACGCAGCCGGGGTCGGCGTCGCAGCCAGGAGCAGTACGCCACGCACGCGCCAACGCGGGCCGCGCAGCAGCACGCCGCGCCGCGCCGAACAACGCAGCATCGAGCAGCGCGCCGCGCCGCGTGCCGCCAAGCCGGAAAGTTCCATCGCGCCCACATCCCTTGCCGTAGCCCCGGCGCCCGTGGCTGCGGCCGCAGCGGGCGCAGTCGCGGGTGACGCGATGCCGCGCAAGCGCCGCCGCCGTGGTGGTCGCGGTCGCCGCCATGAGGTCGAGGCCAGCAAGGCTGCGGTTGCTGCCGCCGCAACCAGTGCCGCCAGCACGCATGTGCCCGCGATGCGTCGCCACGAGCCGCGCACCGCTGCGCATTCCGGTGAGCCAGGCGCGGCGCACGCGCATGCGCCCAAGCCGGGATTCCTGCGCCGCATCGCGCGGCTGTTCCGCAAGCGCTGAAAGCGCCGCGCAATTCCTTGAAGATCGGCGCGCGCGCTCGGATCAGGCTCGCAGTGTGATGCCGTATGCTTTGCGGACTCGTGCAAGACCAAGACGATGTGCCCGTGATCCGATTCGAACAGGTCAGCAAGCGCTACCCGGGGAACGCCAATGCGCTCGAGGCGCTGAGCTTTGCTCTGGCGCCAGCCGAGATGGCCTTTGTCACCGGCCATTCGGGTGCGGGCAAAAGCACCCTGCTCAAGCTGATCGGCCTGCTGGAACGCCCCAGCCACGGCGCGGTCACCGTGGCCGGACGCAATCTGGCGCAAATGCGCCAGCGCGGCATCGCCCAGCACCGGCGCATGATCGGCATGGTGTTTCAGGATCACCACCTGCTGCTCGACCGCAGCGTGCAAGCCAATGTCGAGTTGCCGCTGGTGGTAGCCGGCATGCCCGCCGAGGAGCGCGCAAAGCGCGCGCGCGCGGCACTGGAGAAGGTGGGGCTGGGCGGCATGGAACAGCGCCTGCCGGTGCGCTTGTCCACCGGCGAGCAGCAGCGTGTCGGCATCGCGCGCGCCATCGTCGCGCGCCCGGCGGTGTTGCTGGCGGACGAGCCCACCGGCAATCTTGATCCGCACCTGGCGGTGGAGATCATGGGCCTGTTCGCCGAGTTTCAGGCGATCGGCACCACGGTGCTGGTGGCCACGCATGATCTGGTCCTGATCAAGCGCATCCGCAAGCGCGTGCTGGTGCTCGATCACGGGCGCCTGGTCGATGATGTGCCCGCCACCGAGGTGGCCGCATGAATTCACGCGAGCAGGCGGCGACGCGGCGCGGCGCGCCGGCGCGCTGGTGGCGCGCGCACCGCTGGGCACTGGGGCAAAGCCTGCTGCGCCTGCGCGAGCGTCCGTTGGGCACTGCGCTGACCGTGGCGGTGATGGGGCTGGCGCTGGCGCTGCCGCTGAGTTTTTATCTGGTGCAGATCAATCTCGATCGCCTGGGTCAGGCACTCGGCGCGCAGCAGGCACTCAACGTGTTCCTCAAGCAGGATCAAACCCAGGCGCAGGCCGAGGCTTTGGCGCGTACGCTGCGCGCCGATCCCGCGGTGGCGGCGGTCACACTGAAATCTCCAGCCGCGGGTCTGTCCGAGCTGGCTGCGCTGCAGGGCTTTGGCCCGGCGCTGGCGGCGCTGCCGAACAATCCCTTGCCGTGGGTGCTAGTGCTGCGTCCGCGTGCTACGGCTGCGCCCGCCGCGGTGCGCGCGCTGGCGACACGCTTGCGCGGCAACAGCGCGGTGGCGCTGGTGCAGGATCAGGCCCCACTGCGTGCGCGCATGGACGCGCTGACCGGGTTCGGCCGGCGCGTGATGCAGGTGCTGGGTGCGCTACTGGCGCTGGCCGCGGTGCTGGTCGTCGGCGCCAGCGTGCGCAGCGACATCCAGAGCCGTGTCGATGAAATCCACGTGTTGCAACTGGTCGGCGCCAGCGCGGCGTTCGTGCGCCGCCCCTATCTGTATGCGGGGTTCTGGCTCGGCCTTCTCAGTGGTGCCGTGGCGGTGATCGTGGTGCTGCTGCTGGAGCTGCTGCTGGCGGCGCCAGCAGCGCGACTCGATGCTTCCTGGGGCGGGCGCCTGCACTTCGCCGCGCTGGACGCGACCCCGCTGCTTGTGCTGCTGGTGTGCGCGGCTATGCTGGGCTGGCTCGGCGCGCGGATGGCCAGCGCACGCCATCTCGCCGCCGCCGAGCCCAACTGAGCGAGAAACCCATGCATACCGGCATTGCCAGTCACCTGCCGAGCGACACCCCGCGTGTGATGATCGTGGATGGCTCGCGCGTGGTACGGCGCATGATCGAGCAGTTGCTGCTCAAGGAACTGCCCGGTGTCAGCGTGGTGTCCTGCGGCAGCGGCGGCGAGGCGCTGCAGGCGCTGCTGTCCGCGCCGGTGGATTTCGTGACCACGGCCTTGCGCCTGCCGGACATGGATGGCCTGGAGCTGGCGCGCGCGTTGCGCCAGCAGATGCAGCAGACCTACATGCCGATCGTGGTGGTTTCGGGCGACGTCACCGAGCGCCTGGAGGCGCGGTTGCTGGGTGATGACGTCACCGATTATTTCGACAAAGCGCTGGGTTTTCCGGCTCTGGCGGCCTTCATCCGTGGATACGTGCGTCCCGAGCAGCAGGCCAGTGGCGCGGTGCTGTACGTCGAGGACAGCCGCGTGGTGGCCCTGGCGACGCGGCGCATGATGGAAAAATGCGGCCTTACCGTGTTGCATTCGATCAGCGCCGAGGACGCGCTGGCACTGCTGGAAACCGCGCATGCACAGGGTCGCATCGGCGCCGATGTCGTGCTGACCGACGTCAACCTCAAGGGCGCGCTGTCCGGCGCGGATCTGATCGCGCGGGTGCGCGGCGAGTTCGGCTACGGCAAGGGCCGTTTGCCCATTCTGGTGATGACCGGCGACGACAATCCGCGCAACCAGGCCGCGCTGCTCAAAGCCGGCGCCAACGATCTGGTGCAGAAGCCCATCGAGGAGCGCCTGCTCATCACCAAGTTGTTGTTCCAGTTGCGTGTGTCGCAGCACTTGCGCCAGCGCACCGGGGTGGCCTGAGCGTGCCCGAGCCGCGCCTCGAAGCGAGCTGGAAGGCGCAACTGGGCGATTATTTCCAGCGCCCGGAGATGCTGGCCCTGGCGGCCTTCCTGCGTGCCGAAAAGGCTGCCGGGAAAGTGATCTATCCGCCCGGCGCGGAGATTTTCGGCGCGCTGGATCACACGCCCTTCGAGCGCGTGCGCGTGGTGATCCTTGGTCAAGATCCTTACCACGGCCCCGGCCAGGCGCATGGGTTGTGCTTCTCGGTGCGGCCTGGTGTGCCGATACCGCCATCGTTGGTCAACATCTACGCCGAACTCAAGCGCGATGTGGGCTTCGTCCCGCCGGATCACGGGTGCCTGCTGCCTTGGGCTGCGCGCGGCGTGCTGCTGCTGAACGCGGTGCTGACGGTCGAGGCTGGACGCGCCGGATCCCATCAGGGCAGGGGCTGGGAGGGATTCACCGATCGCATCGTGGCGCTGCTCAATGAACGCCGCGAGGGCCTGGTGTTCATGCTCTGGGGCAGCTACGCACAGGCCAAGGGGGCGCTGGTGGATGCGCGCCGCCACAAAGTGCTCAAGGCGCCGCATCCCTCGCCGCTGTCGGCGCACCGCGGCTTCATTGGCTGCGCGCATTTCTCGCAGTGCCATGCCTATCAGCTCGGCCGCGGCGATGCGCCGCTGGACTGGACCCTGCCGCTGCGCGCAGCCCTGACCTGCTGACGGGTCGGGATGGTCCGCGACCGCGTGCCGCAGGGCCTGTCACATGGCATTCACCCGAGTTGCTGTACTATCCAGTTCAAGTTTCGATGGGTCCGGAGTCTGCGCTGCAGGCAGGCGCCCCATCCTATCCTTAGCACTCACAAGTATCGAGTGCTAAACTGGCGACCAACTGGAGGATCAGCGCATGAGTCAATCTCTGGCGACGCGTTCCTGGACCTTGCCGAGTCCGGTGGGCAGTCTCGATGCCTATATCGGGGCGGTGCATCGCATCCCCATGCTCAGCGTCGAGGACGAGCAGGAACTGGCGCGCGAATTCCGCGACCAAGGCAATCTCGATGCCGCCAAGGCACTGGTCGTGGCGCATCTGCGCTTCGTGGTGCACGTGGCGCGTGGCTATTCCGGTTACGGCCTGCCCCTGGGTGATCTGGTGCAGGAAGGCAACATCGGCCTGATGAAGGCGGTCAAGCGCTTCAACCCGGACATGGGGGTGCGTCTGGTCAGCTTCGCCGTGCACTGGATCCGCGCCGAAATGCACGAATACATCCTGCGCAACTGGCGCATCGTCAAGGTGGCCACCACCAAGGCGCAGCGCAAGCTGTTCTTCAACCTGCGCAAGAGCAAGAAACGCCTGGGCTGGTTGAACGCCGAGGAAGTGCGTACCGTGGCCAAGGATCTGGGTGTGCCCGAGGCCACCGTGCTGGAAATGGAAGCGCGATTGAGCAATTACGACGTGGCGTTCGATGCCCCCGGCGATGCCGATGACGACGCCCCGCCGTCCCCTGCCGCGTATCTGGAAGACCACTCCGCCGACCCGTATCGCGCGGTGGCCGAGGCGGATCAGGAAGACCGCGATCTGGACAGCTTGCGCGACGCCATGACGCGGCTGGATGCACGCGCCCAGGACATCATCCGCCGTCGCTGGCTGGACGACGCCAGCAAGGTGACGCTGCAGGATCTGGCCGATGAGTACGGCGTATCCGCCGAGCGCATCCGCCAGATCGAGGCCAGTGCGCTGAAGAAAATGCGTGCCAGCTTCGCTGCCTGA
>DZBX01000001.1:8696-30590 GCA_022730075.1 Rhodanobacter sp.
CCGCCAGATCGAGGCCAGTGCGCTGAAGAAAATGCGTGCCAGCTTCGCTGCCTGAAGTCACTGGATGACCAGCTTGCTGTCAACAAGAAGCGCTTCCCGCCGCGTGCGCGGGGATGGACGCGCCAAACGATCGGAGCACCGCTCGCTGGGAAATCCATCTTGTTGAATGCCCATTGATAGCGGTGTCTTGACCAGCGCAACAGCGCGCCGTCACCCGGGCACTGCCGCGCCGATTCAAGTCCGCGCCAACGGCAGTTCGATGAGCAGCTCCAGCCCGCCACCGACGCGGTTGCGCGCGCTGATGCTGCCGCCGGCGCGCAGGATGCTGCTGCGCGCGATGGCCAAGCCCAGCCCGCTGCCGGAGCCGGATTGCTGGCGCGTATCGGCGCTGCGATAAAACGGCTCGAAGATATGCGCCAGGTCCGACTCGGGCACCCCGGGGCCGCGATCGCGAATGGCCAGCAGCGCCCGTGCAGGGCCGTGAACATGATCGCTTTGCGTCAATTGCACCTCGACGGTGCTGCCCTCGGGCGCGAAGCGCAGCGCATTGCGCAGCACGTTTTCCACCGCGCTGGCGATCAGGTCCAACTCGCCGTGGACGGGCAGCGGTGGCGGTGTGTTCAGGGAGATATCCAGCTTGCGCTGGCTGGCTTCAAAGCGCGCGTCGCCTACCCGCGCCGTCACGATCGCGCCGAAGTCGCCAGTTTCCGCCGCACCGTGCGCACCGCTCTCCAGTCGCGACAAGTCCAGCGCCTGACCGATCAGCCGGTCCATGCGCCCCAACTCGCGCGCGATGCGTGCCGCGCTGGCCTCGCGTTCATCGGCCTCGGTTTCACCACGGCCCAGTTCCAGCGCCACGCCCATGCGCGCCAGTGGCGAACGCAGCTCGTGGGCGACATCGCCGATCAGTCGCCTGTGGTCCAGGATCAGGCGTTCGATGCGCGCCGCCATCAGATCGAACTCGCGTCCCAGCGCCACCATTTCCTGGCTGCGGCCCATGCGCAGCGTGCCCACGCGCGCGCCCAGATCGCCATCGGCGAATTGGCGCGCGCTGGCGCGGATCTGCTTGAGCGGTAGCGCCACGTACCGCGCCAGCAGCAGCGCCACCACGGTGCTCACCAGCAAACCCAGCAGCACGAAGCTGAGCCAGAACGCGCGAAACGGCGGCCTGGGTGGATGCGGCGGGCGCACCCAGCGCACGTCCACCAGAAAGCGTCGACCGTCGCTGGCGCTGGCGGTGCGCTGCGCGGCATAGCCCGGAATGGGTGACGGCAGTGCCAGCGCATGCGGCGTTGCCGTGGCGGCCAGCGGACGAATCCGCACGCGGATCGGGCCACCACTTTGCGTGCGCAGCCAGCGCTGCACCTCGGGCATCGAGTGGCTGCCGATCATGCGCGCGGCGGACGCGGCGATATCCTCGGCCAGCGCGCGCTGGTGTGCGCTGGGCAGCATCTCGCGATCGCGCTCGACCACGCGCGAGGTGATCCAGACGCTGGCCACCATGACCATGACCAGGGCCAGCCAGAACAACCCGAACACGCGCCAGTAAAGGCCACCCATGTCACTCGCTCACGCGCCGGAACAGATAGCCCGCGCCGTGCAGCGTGGCGACGCGCGATTGTCCATCCGCGGCGCTGCCCAGCTTGCGGCGCAGGCGCGAGATATGCACGTCGATGCTGCGATCGAACGGTGACAGCGCGCGCCCCAGCGCGGTCTCGGCCAGCATCTCCTTGCTGACGCCGCGTCCGGCCTCGCGCATCAGCACCGCGAGGATGTTGAACTCGGACGTGGTCAGGTTGAGCGGTTGACCATGCAGCAGCGCGGTGCGCGGTCCGACGCGCAACTCCACCGCGCCGATATGCATGTCGGCGAAGCGCGGACTGTCGCCCTCGTCGCGCCGCGCGCGGCGCAGCACGGCGCGAATGCGTGCCGCCAGCTCGTGCGGATTACAGGGCTTGGTGAGGTAATCGTCGGCACCGATTTCCAGGCCGAGGATGCGGTCCACATCATCGCCCAGCGCGGTCAGCATCAGCACCGGCAAGGTGGTGGCGGCGCGCAGGTCGCGCAGTACGTCGAGGCCCGAGCGAACCGGCATCATGATGTCCAGTACCAGCGCGTCATAGGGCTCGCTGAGCGCGCGCCGCAGCGCGGCTTCGCCGTCGAACACGGGTTCGACGCTGAAACCCTCGCGCACCAGAAAACGCGTCAGCAGTTCTGACAGTTCGCGGTCGTCGTCAGCGAGCAGGATGCGGGCGGCGGCCATGGCGGACTGGACTCAAGCGGCGGAAGTCGTGGATGGTGCCGCGCGGCACGCTGCTGCGCCAGCCGCGTGTCGCGCGGATGTGACTCAGGAAGCCGGTGCCGCTGGCGGCTTGATCTGCTGCAGGTTCTCGTCGAGTGCTTTGCGCAGTGTGGCGATGGCCGCCCCGGTATCGGTCGGCATCATCTGCAGACGCGCCAGTTGCCCGTAGGCGAAATTGCGCAGGCCGGGGTCCCGGGTGTGCGCCAGCACGTCGTGATACATGGCTTCGGCGTCGCCACGTCGTCCTTGCGCCAGATACAAATGCTGCAGCGCGCGCATGTCGCGCATGGCCGCAAAGCGCGCCTGCATGCCGGGGCCGGGCCGATGCATCCAGCCCTGCATGCCGCGGCCGTGGCCGGGCTTGCCGTGGCCCCAGGCGCCATGGCCCCATTGGCCTTGAGCGGCGGCCATGCCTGGTCCTTGCATGCCCGGTGCCGGTGGCGCCGCGAGGGCATAGCCGCCGGCACTGACCAGACCCAAGGCCAGCAGCGCGCTCAATGCGAGTGTGAGTTTCGATTTGCGTAGTTGCATGATGTGTCTCCAGTCCGAAGCGGGAAGAGATGCCGCCGACGGTGTGCGGCCGGAGGGGGAGGACGCGACACAGGGGTGGCGTCGGCGGCAGGGGGTTCACTTTAGATGCCGAGGTGTGGCGCGCGCGCTGCGCGGCGTTGCGGGATGTAACGCTTGGTAACCGCGGGCGGGCTCGGCTTCGGCAGCGCATGCTGCGCCGCGGCATCGATTGCGCTAGGGTACGGATTCGTCTCAGGAGCATCGCCGTGGCCATGCAATACACCTTCCTGCTCGATTTCGACAGCACCCTGGTCGGCGCGGAATCATTGGAGGTCATGGCCGAGGAGTGCCTGGCAGGCGACCCCGAAGCCGAAGCCAAGCGCGCGCGCATCGGCGAGATCACCGCCGCGGCGATGGAAGGGCGCATGGATTTCGGCGCCGGATTGCGCGAGCGTCTGGCGCTGCTGGATCTGCGCCGCGAGCAGCTTCCGGCGATCGTGGCGCGCTTGCGGCAGGCGCTCAGCGCTTCGTTCGTGGCCAATCGCGCATTTCTGCAGGCCAACGCCGAGCATATCCACGTGCTCAGTGGCGGTTTCGAGGAACTCATCGTGCCGGTGATCGAGTCGCTGGGCCTGCGCGCGGATCGCGTGCATGCCAACCGGCTGTCGTTCGATGCGCAGGGTCGGCTGCTGGGCTGCGCGCAAGACAACCCGCTGGCGGGCGCCGGCGGCAAGGTCGCGGCCGTGCGCGCACTCGATCTGCCCGCGCCGGTGGTGCTGGTGGGCGATGGCTGGAGCGACCTGGAGGTGGCCGAGGCTGGCCTGGTGCAGCGCTTCTACGCCTACACCGAGCACGTGCGCCGCGCACCGGTGCTGGCGCGTGCCGGTCGCGAGGCGCCGAACTTCGACGAGGTACTGTTCGACCTCGACCTGCGTGGCGCGCACTCCTATCCCAAGAACCGGCTCAAGGTCTTGCTGCTGGAAAACATCCACGCCAGCGCGGTGGATGCCTTCGCCCGTGCCGGCTACAGCGTCGAGACGGTTGCCGGTGCGCTGGACGAGGCCGCGCTGTGCGCACGCATCGCCGATGTCGCCGTGCTGGGTCTGCGTTCGAAGACGCGGCTCACCGCAAAGGCATTGGCGCAGGCAAGACGCCTGGTCGCGGTGGGCGCGTTCTGCATTGGCACCAACCAGGTCGATCTGGACGCCGCGCGCGGGCGCGGCATCGCCGTATTCAATGCGCCCTACAGCAACACGCGCTCGGTGGTGGAACTGGCCATCGCCGAGATCATCCTGCTGTTGCGCGGCCTGCCGGAAAAGTTGCGGCAGATGGATCGGGGCGTGTGGGACAAATCCGTGGGCGCGGCGCGCGAAGTGCGCGGCAAGACACTCGGCATCGTCGGCTACGGCAACATCGGCATGCAGCTTTCGGTGTTGGCCGAAGCCTGCGGCATGCGCGTGCTCTACCACGATCTGGCCGAGCGCCTGGCGCTGGGCACCGCGCAGCGCATGCCCAGCCTGCACACGCTGCTGGCCGAGTGCGATGCGATCAGCGTGCACGTGGACGGGCGCGCATCCAACCGCAACCTGTTTGGCGCCGCCGAGTTCGCCGCGATGCGCGTGGGCAGCGTGTTCCTCAATCTCGCGCGCGGGCACGTGGTCGACCTCGATGCGCTCAAGGCCGCGCTGGATTCGGGCCACTTGCGCGGCGCGGCGCTGGATGTGTTCCCCGAGGAGCCCGCGCGCAACGGCGATGCCTTCGCCCATCCGCTGCGCGAGAACCCGCGCCTGCTGCTGACCCCGCACATCGGCGGCAGCACGCTGGAGGCGCAGGCCGACATTGGCCGCTACGTCGGCCAGCGCCTGATCGACTATATGGACAGCGGCAGCACCGAGGGCGTGGTCAACCTGCCGCCGCTGCGTCTGCCGCCGCAGGAACAGGCGCACCGCTTCGTGCACCTGCACGCCAACCAGCCCGGCGTGCTGGCGCGCATCAACGAGGCGCTGAGCGCGCACGGCGCCAATATCCTCGGCCAGTATCTGAAGACCGATGCCGAGGTCGGCTACGTGATCACCGACGTCGACCGCGACTACTCGCCGGCATTGCTGGATGCGATCCGCGCCGTGCCGCACACCCTGCGTTTCCGCGTGCTGTACTGAGGCCCGCGCTGCGGCTTCAATCCAGCGCGTAGCCAAACTGCTGGCGGAACTGCTCGGCGAACTCCGCGTAGCCGAAGCGCTGGTTCTGCGTGCCTGGATATTCGATCTTCAGCGCGCCCATCAGCGAGGCCATGCGTCCGGCCGTCGCCCAGTCGCAATCGCGCATGAGGCCGAAGATCAGCCCGGCGCGATAGGCGTCGCCACAGCCGGTGGGGTCGGTGATGCGGCGTTCGTGTGCCGGCGGAATCTCGACACTGCCCTTGCGCGTGTGGATCAGCGAGCCGCGCGGCCCGTGCGTGACGATGTAGGCGCGCACGCGCTCGGCGATCTGCCGCTCGCTCCAGCCGGTGTGTTGCTGCAGCAGTTGCGACTCGTAGTCGTTGACGGTGACGTATTGCGCCTGCTCGATGAAGGCGCGGAATTCGACGCCGTTGAACAGCGGCATCGCCTGGCCCGGGTCGAAGATGAAGGGCACCTCGCGCTCGGCGAATTCGCGCGCGTGCTGCAGCATGGCCTCGCGCGTGTCCGGCGCGACGATGCCGAAACCCACGTCGGGGACGTCGCGCACGTGGGCTTCCACCGAGCGCATCATCGCGCCAGGATGGAATGCGGTGATCTGGTTGTCATCCAGGTCGGTGGTGATGAACGCCTGCGCGGTGAACAGATCGTCGATCTCGCGCACCTGGTCGAGACGAATGCCGCAGGTCTCGAAATGCTTGCGGTAGGGGCCGAAATCCTGGCCGACCGCGGCCATCGGGATCGGCTCGCCGCCGAGCAGCTTGAGGTTGTAGGCGATGTTGCCGGCGCAGCCGCCGAATTCCTTGCGCATGCGCGGCACCAGGAAGGACACATTCAGGATATGCACCTTGTCCGGCAGGATGTGATTCTTGAACTGGTCCTGAAACACCATGATGGTGTCGTAAGCGAGCGAACCGCAAATCAGCGCAGACATCGGAAATCCGGCAAGTCATTCAGCGGACGATGGTAACGCGGCCGCGCGGTCATGCCGCAAGGGCGCCGGCAAAACCGCGCCGGCAAAGGCTTTTTTAACGCCTTCGTCCTTGCCGGGTGAGGGGTGTGCGCCTAAACTGCACGGCTTCCTTTCCGCTACCGGCCGGAAACGCGCGCATGTTCAAGAAATTCCGCGGGTTCTTTTCGAATGACCTTTCGATCGACCTGGGCACCGCCAATACCCTGATCTACGTGCGTGGCGAGGGCATCGTGCTCAACGAGCCCTCGGTCGTCGCCATGCGCCAGGATCGTGCACGCGGTGGCCCGCGCACGGTCGCGGCGGTGGGTTCCGAGGCCAAGCACATGCTCGGGCGCACGCCTGGCAACATCGTCACCGTGCGCCCGATGAAGGACGGCGTGATCGCCGACTTCACCATGACCGAGGCGATGCTGCAGCACTTCATCAAGCAGGTGCATCGTTCCCGCTTCCTGCGCCCCAGTCCGCGCGTGCTGGTTTGCGTGCCCTGCGGCTCGACCCAGGTCGAGCGCCGCGCGATCAAGGAGTCGGCCGAGGGCGCCGGCGCGCGCGATGTGTTCCTGATCGAGGAGCCGATGGCCGCGGCGATCGGCGCCGGCCTGCCGGTGCACGAGGCGCGCGGATCGATGGTGCTGGATGTCGGCGGCGGCACCTCCGAGGTGGCGGTGATCGCGCTCAATGGCATCGTGTATTCGCAATCGGTGCGCATCGGTGGTGATCGCTTCGACGAGGCCATCGTCAATTTCGTGCGCCGCACGCGCGGCACGCTGATCGGCGATGCCACCGCCGAGCGCATCAAGTTCGAACTGGGCTGCGCCTACCCGCAATCCGAGATCAAGGAGCTCGAGGTGTCCGGACGCAACCTGGCCGAGGGCGTGCCGCGCATGTTCACGCTCAACTCCAACGACGTGCTGGACGCATTGCACGAACCGTTGCAGGGCATCGTCGCGGCGGTCAAGTCGGCGCTGGAACAAACCCCGCCCGAGCTGTGTTCGGACGTGGCCGAACGCGGCATCGTGCTCACCGGTGGCGGCGCGCTGCTGCGCGATCTGGACAAACTCATCGCCAAGGAAACCGGCCTGCATGTGCATGTGGCCGACGATCCGCTGACCTGCGTCGCCCGCGGCGGCGGGCGCGCGCTGGAGCTGATCGACCAGCACGGCAGCGACTTCTTCACCTACGAATAAGCGCGGAGGCGGCGCGGCTCATGGCGCTGTCGCGCGAGGGTTCGACCAGTTTGTTCGCGGCTTCGCCAGGCGGCACGCTGCGTCTGGCCGGCTATCTGCTGCTGGCCGTGGCGTTGATGATGCTGGATCACCACAACGACTGGTTGCCGCGCGTGCGCAATGCGACGGCGCTGGCGGTGGAGCCGGCCTGGCGCCTGGCCGGGATGCCGGCACGGTGGCTGGGCGATTTGCGCGAGACGCTGGCGGAGAAGTCCAGCCTGCGCAGCGAGAACCGCAAACTGCGCGATGCCTTGTTGCTGGCCAACGTGCGCATCGCGCGCATGCAAGCGCTGGTGCGCCAGAACGACCAGCTCAAGCGCCTGCTCGACGCCGCCGACTCCCTGCGCATGCAGGGCCAGTTGGCGCGCGTGATCGATATCGATCTCGATCCCTACCGGCGGCGTCTGGTGCTCGATCGCGGTGCACGCGAGGGGGTGCGGGTGGGGCAGGCCGCCGTCGATGCGCATGGCGTGATGGGCCAGGTGATCGAAGCATTGCCGAATACCGCGGTGCTGATGCTGGTCACCGACCCCAGCAGCGCACTGCCGGTGATCGATGCGCGCAGTGGCGTGCGCGCGGTGGCTTACGGCAGTGGTTCGGGCGACTTGCTCAGCCTGCCCGACTTGCCGATCAACGCGGACATCAAGGTGGGCGACAGCCTGCTCACTTCGGGCCTGGGTGGGCGTTTCCCGGCGGGATTTCCCGCGGCCACCGTGGTCTCGATCGCGCCGGATCGCTCGGGCAGTTATCTGCGCGCCGAGGCGCGGCCGGCGGCACGCCTGAACCGCAGTGACCAGGTGTTGCTGCTGCGCGATCTCGCCGAGCCAATGGGGCCGCCTGCGCCGGTCCGCGATGCGGGTCCGCCCGCTAGCCTGATCGGGCCGGCACCTGCCGGCCAGGTTGGCGCGGCGCCGCCGCGGAAGACCGCGCATGCAGGGACACGGCGATGATGCGCAACGATTGGCAGCGCTGGATCTGTTACCTCAGCCTGGCGTTGAGCCTGTTGCTGATGTTGCTGCCGTTGCCCGTGGCGTTGCTGCCGCTGCGGCCGTGGTGGCCGGCGCTGGTACTGATTTACTGGGTGCTGGAGGCGCCCGATCGGGTGGGTCTTGGCACGGCATTCATCACCGGTCTGGCGGCCGATGTTCTGGCTGGGGCGCTGCTCGGTGATCAGGCGCTGCGCCTGGTGATCATCGTGTTTCTGGCGCAGCGTTTTCGCGCGCGGTTGCGCTTTTTCCCGGTGGTGCAGCAGTCGGCGGCGGTGCTGTTGCTGCTGCTCAACGACAGCCTGCTGCGCTGGCTGATCCGCGCGTTCGCCGGTTTGCCGATGCTGCCGCTGCTGACCTGGGCCGCGCCACTGGTCGGTGCCGCGCTGTGGCCGTTCGTGTTTCTGCTGCTGGATGCCCTGCGCGCGCGATCGCGCACGCGTGAGTCATGAAGCGCAAGCCGCGTCCAGCATTGCGCAACAGTGGCGAGGAGCAGCGCCAGTTCACCCGGCGCGCGTGGTTCAGCATGGCCCTGATCCTGCTGGCGCTGGCTGGACTGGGCGTGCGCTTCTTCTGGCTGCAGGTGGTGCGTCACGACGAGTTCGTGACGCGCGCCAACGACAACAGCATCCACGTGCGTTTCCTGTCGCCGCCGCGCGGCATGATCTTCGATCGCAATGGCGTGGTGCTGGCGGAAAACGTGCCCGCATTCCGGCTCGAGGTCGTACCCGATCAGGTGCATGACCTGCCGGCGATGCTCAAGTCGCTGGCCACGGTGGTGCCATTGTCCAGCGACGATCTGCGCCGCTTCGAGCAGGCCTTGAAGGAGCGACACGGCTTTCAGGGGGTGCCGTTGCGCGATCGCCTCAGCCAGGACGAGATCGCGCGTTTCGCCATCAATCGCTGGCGTTTCCCCGGGGTGGAGATCAAACCCTATCTGCGCCGCTACTACCCCGAGGGCGCCCTGGCCACGTCGGTGGTGGGCTACGTCGGCAGCATCGATCAGCGCGAGGCGGAAAAGCTGCAGGGCACCCCCTGGGCCGGCATGAACCAGACCGGCAAGTCCGGCATCGAGCGCGAGTACGAAAAGCTGTTGCGCGGCGTGCCCGGCTACGAGCTGGTCGAAGTCAATGCCGACCAGCGTCCGGTGCGCGTGCTGGAGCGCGTGCCGCCGCGGCCCGGCGAAAACCTTTATCTGACCCTGGACATGCGCATGCAAAAGGCAGCCTATGCAGGGCTGCGCGGACGCGCCGGCGCGGCGGTCGCGGTGGACCCGCGCAATGGCCAGGTACTGGCACTGGCCAGCTCGCCCAGCTACGACCCCAACCTGTTCGTGGGCGGCATCAGCGAAGCCAACTACAAGGCGCTGCTGGATGACCCGCACCATCCGTTGCTGAATCGCGTCACCGAGGGCACCTACCTGCCGGGCTCGACGGTGAAGCCGTTCGAGGCCGTGGCCGGGCTGGAGCTGGGGCTGCGCACGCCGCAGTACACCGTGGATTCGGTCGGCGAGTGGTACATCCCCGGTCTGCCGCCCGGGACGCGTGGTTATCGCGATGATGTGCCCGGCGGCTTCGGTGTGGTGGATCTGACGCAGGCCATCGAGATGTCGGTCAACACCTACTTCTACAAACTCGCGTACGACATGGGCATCGATCGCTTGAGCGCCTTCATGGCCAAGTTCGGCTTCGGCGAGCCCACCGGCATCGATCTGCCGCACGAGGCCAGCGGCGTCCTGCCCTCGCGCGCATGGAAGGCAAAGACGCTGCACCGACCCTGGTATCTGGGCGATACGGTCATCTCGGGGATCGGCCAGGGTTACTGGCAAGTCACGCCGCTGCAGTTGGCCAACGCGGTGTCGACGCTGGCCGATTTCGGCCAGCCGCAGCGCCTGCACTTGCTGCTGGCCACGCAGGACGGCAGCAACGCGCCGATCAAACCGGTCGTGGTGCCGCCACCCGGCCCGCCGGTGATCGCGCGCCGTGCCGATTGGCAGGCGGTGATGCAGGGCATGGTCAAGGTGGTGGAAGGCGCGCGCGGCACGGCGCGTGGCCTGGATGTGGGGTTCCCCTACCGTATCGCCGGCAAGACCGGCACCGCCGAGATCTTTTCGCGCACCTCGCATGCCTGGCACACCAACCGCACCAATCATGAGCTGGCGTTGCGCCATCGTGCCTTGTTCATCGGCTTCACCCCGGCCAGCGATCCGCGCGTGGCCGGGGTGGCGATTCTGGAGCGCGCCCCCTGGGGCGGGCGCGATGCCGCGCCCATCGTGCGCGACATGTTCGATGCCTGGGCGCATGTGCGCCATCTACCGGATACGCTGCTGCCGGGAGACATCCTGCCGCCTTGGGCGCCGATGAGCCTGCCCCCGGGCACGGCCAGCGCCGCGCCGGTGCCGCCAGCGGTGGACTTGCCGCGCGCCAGCAGCGTGCTCGATCGCACCGGCGCAACCGTGGGTGGCGCACCGTGATCCGCGCCGCGCTGCGCCTCAGGATTTTCCTGCGGCACCTGCTGACGCGGCCGCGGCTGGACCTGCCGCTGCTGATCGCGCTGTTGCTGCTGGCCGGCCTGGGCTTGTTCTTCCTGTCCAGCGCCGCGGATCTGGCCTGGCGCACCATCGGCGCGCAGGCGGCGCGTTTCGTGCTGGGCTTCATGCTGCTGTACGTGGTTTCGCGCATTCCACCGGCGCAGTTCCGGCATTGGTCGCCAGCGCTGTACGTGTTGAGCGTTGTGCTGCTGGTGCTGGTGCTGGTGCTGGGTCAGGGCCGCGGCGCCGATCGCTGGCTCAACCTGGGCATCGTGCGCTTTCAGCCCTCGGAATTGCTCAAACTGACCACGCCGATGATGGCGGCCTGGTATCTGGCGCAGCGTCCGCTGCCGCCGAGTTGGCGCGATCTGGGCGTGGTGGTGGTGCTGATCGCGCTGCCGGCAGGATTGATCGCTCTGCAGCCCGACCTGGGTACCGCGCTGCTGGTGGCGGCGGCGGGTGCATTCGTGCTGTTCCTGTCCGGGTTGTCGCTGCGTCGCATTGGCCTGATCCTGGGCGTCGTCCTGCTGATGCTGCCGGTGGCCTGGCATTTCATGCACGACTACCAGCGCGAGCGCGTGCTGACCTTGTTCGATCCCGAGTCGGACCCGCTGGGTACCGGCTGGCATGTCATCCAGTCGGAGATCGCGGTCGGTTCGGGTGGCGTATTCGGCAAGGGTTTCATGCGCGGCACCCAGGCGCAGTTGCAGTTTCTGCCCGAGCACACCACCGATTTCATCTACGCCGTGGTCGGCGAGGAGTTCGGTCTCATCGGCGCGCTGCTGCTGCTGGCGCTGTATCTGTTCATCGTCGGCCGCAGCCTGTGGATCGCGGTCAACGCGCGCGACACCTATGCGCGGCTGCTGAGCGGCGCGCTGGCGATGAGCTTTTTCTTCTACGTGATGGTCAATGGCGGCATGATCACGGGGCTGTTGCCCGTGGTCGGCGTGCCCTTGCCGCTGGTCAGCTACGGCGGTACCTCGGCGGTGAGCTTGCTGGCAGGCTTCGGCATGCTGATGTCGATCCACGCGCATCGCAAGCTGATGCAATGAATGCGGTCGCGGCCGACCGGCTTGTGAAAGCGCGGCAGCGCGGGTGATGAGGAACCTGCATGTGCATGCTACGCTGACTGCTGCCGCCAAGGACGCGACACCACGCCGATGTTCATGCCGATTCGCTTTCTGTTCCTGATCAGCATCGTTGCGTGCGCGGGTTGCGTGGCGCAGCCGCGGCCGGCACGCGTGGTCGGCAGGACCGCGACGCCCGCGGTCGCCGCCAGCGTCCAGGAATCACTGTCCGCGCCGGTCGCGCCGGCCAGCGCGTCGGCGCCAGCGAGCAGCGAGCAGGCGTTCGTCGCGCGCTTGCTGCGCCAGCACCCCGATCTGGAGCGTACGCACATCGAGCAGCTGCTGGCCGAGGCGCGCGTGCAGCCCTCGATCATCGCGGCCATGCAGCGCCCGGCCGAGGCCAAGCCCTGGAAGGATTACCGGCCGATTTTTCTCGGCCAGGCGCGCATCGATGCCGGCATTGCGTTCTACCGCGCGCACCAGGTGCTGATCGACCGCATCGCCGCGCGCTATGGCGTGCCGCCGCAAGTGCTGGTGGCGATCCTCGGCGTGGAAACCTACTACGGACGCCAGACTGGCGGTTATCGCGTGCTCGACGCGCTGTACACGCTGGCATTTCACTATCCGCCGCGCGCGGCTTTCTTCCAGAAGGAACTGGCCGTGTTCCTGAGCCTGCCGCGCAGTGCGCTGCCCGGTCCGCGCGCCGAGTTGCGCGGCTCCTACGCGGGCGCGATGGGGTGGTGCCAGTTCATGCCATCGAGCTTCGCGCACTATGGCGTTAGCGCCGATGACGACGGTCGCGTGAACCTATGGAGTTCGCTGCCCGACATCCTGGCCAGTACCGCGAATTATCTGGCGCGGCATGGCTGGCAGCGCGACGCGCCGATCGCCGTGCGTGCGCAGGCCGCGGCCGATGCGCAGCCAGCGCCACTCGAGGGCAGCGCGCCGATCCATACCGTGGCCGGTCTGGCTGCGCGCGGTTATACCGGTGCCACAGGCATCGCGCAGCGGACGCCGGTCACGCTGCTCACGCTGCAGGGGCAGGATGGCGCCGAATACTGGATCACCTTCACCAATTTCCAGGTGATCACGCGCTACAACAGCAGCGCGATGTATGCGCTGGCGGTGACACAATTGGCCGACGCCATCGCGCGCGGCGCGGGCCAGTCCGAAGGTGCAATCACCCCACGATGAAGCGACGGGCATGAGCATGCCGCGCCAGTTCGAGCGGATCCGGCGCGTCGCCCTGCGGCAGCCCGTGCGGGTGTTCGGCGGTTTGCTGGTGTGGCGATGCGCGCCGGCGTTTGCGTCGCATGGTCGCGTAACGCGGATGCCTGGACTGCGCGGCTTTCTTGCAGGTGTGAATGGCGTGGTCCGGCGCGCCGGACCACTCATCGGCGCGCCAGCGCTGATGTTGCTTGCCGCGGCGCTGCTTGGCGGCTGCGCTTCCTCGCCCACGCGTGCACTCTCGCAGCACGCGATCGCGCAGCAGTGCGCGCAGGGCCGGATGTCGCCCGAACTCGCTGCCGTGCCGATGCCGCAGCCGCGACCGCAGCCTCCCTCGCTTTACGGCAATCGTCCAAGCTATGTCGTCAACGGCCGCACGTATCACGTCTTGCCCAGTGCGCGCGGCTACGACGTGCGCGGCATCGCGTCCTGGTACGGGGCGCGTTCGCAGGGCAAGCCCACCTCCAGTCTCCAACCCTACGACCTGTACAAGTACACCGCCGCGAGCAAGGTGCTGCCGCTGCCCACCTTCGTGCGCGTGACCAATCTGGACAACGGCAAGTGCGTGATTGTGCGCGTCAACGACCGCGGGCCCTTTGTCAGCGGCCGCATCATCGACCTGTCCTACATCGCCGCGATGCGCATCGGGCTGATCTGCCAGGGCACCGCGCCGGTGCGCGTGCAGGCCATCGACGCCAACGACCCTGCCCAGGTTCGCGCCCTGCGTTGCGGTGAAGCTGCGCCCCAGCCTTTGCCGTCACCGCCGACACCGCCGGTGTTGCTATCGCCGGCACCGGTATCCGCGCCCGTGTTCGCCCCCCCGCCGATGATGCAGGCCGAATCGGGTGTGGACGTGATCTATCTGCAAGTCGGCGCTTTTTCCGTTCGAGCAGACGCTGAACGCGTGATTCAGCTCCTGCGCGACAACAGGCTGAACGATGCGAACATGGTCAGGATGACCTTCGACGGTCACTCGCTGTGGTTCGTGCGGGTTGGACCCCTGGACAGCAGTGCCGCAGCCGATGCGCTGACCCCGCAGCTGATCCTGCTTGGCCTGCCCGTCGTACGCATCGATCGCCAAATGCCTTCCCACTGAGCTCCGATGATGATGAAATTTCAACGCACTATTGCATTTTTGTGTGCCGCCATGCTGGTGGTCGCGGGGCACGCCGCGCAGGCGCAGCAGCCCGTGGCAGACGCGGCGCTGCCGATGCCGCCGCGGCCCACCGTGGCCATGCCGCAGATGCCCACTCCGCCGCCGCCGGCACTGGATGCCATTTCATACGTGCTGATGGACTATCAGACCGGGCAGTTGATCGCGCACCACGACATGCACATGCGCCTGCCGCCGGCCTCGCTGACCAAGCTGATGACGGCCTACGTGGTCGACGCCGCGCTGGCTTCGGGCAAGGTGCACTGGAACGACAAGGTCTACATCAGCGATCACGCCTGGGCCAAGGGCGGCGCCGGTACCGACGGCTCCACCAGCTTCCTCAAGCTGCATCACTATTACCCCTTGTCCGAGGTGTACAAGGGCATGATCGTGCAGTCCGGCAACGATGCCGCCATCGCCCTGGCCGAGCATGTCGCCGGCACCGAGGGCGCGTTCGTGCAGTTGATGAATGCCTATGCGCAGCGCCTGGGCATGAAGAATACGCACTACTCCGACGCTGATGGATACCCGAAGCCGGATCTGTACGTCACGGCTTACGATCTGGCCTTGCTGGCGCGCGCGCTGATCCACGATTTTCCGCAGTATTACTACGTGTACAAGATTCCGCACGTCACCATCGACGGCATCAAGCAGTGGAACCGCAACATGCTGCTGTGGCGCGATCCGTCGGTGGACGGATTGAAGACCGGCAGCACCGCCGAGGCGGGGTTTTGTCTGGTGGCCTCGGCCGAGCGCAACGGCCAGCGTCTGATCGGCGTGGTGATGAAAACCAAAAGCCTCAGCGACGCGGCCAACCAGGACGAGGCGCTGTTCAATTACGGTTTCCGCTTTTTCACCACGCGTACGCTGTACAAGCCCAACCAGGCGCTGGCCACTCCGGTGGTATGGAAGGGTGCCAGCGGCACGCTGCCGGTGGGCGTGACGCAGGCGGTCGCGGTGACCGTCCCGCGCGGGCACTACGCGGACCTGAAAGCCAGCATGGACATTCCAGCCACGCTGATCGCACCATTCAAGCAGGGCCAGCGCATCGGCACGCTCAGCGTCAGTCTGGATGGCAAGCTGCTGGCGCAGGCGCCGCTGGTTGCCTTGAAAGCGGTGCCCGCGGCCGGTTTCTTCGGCCGCACCTGGGATGGCCTGCGACTGTGGTGGGCGGGCGACAAGGCCAAGCCTGCCGAGGTAAGCGTGTCGCCACCGGCCGCGGCCGGAACATGAACCTGCCGCCGGACTGCGCGCTGTTGCCTGGCAATGGTTTCAGCTTTCCGGGCGAGTTCGAGATCGCCGCCATGGGCCGCGCCGATCGGGGACTGGAGGCGCGCGTGCCCGGTCTGCTGCGCGGCGAGGCCGGCTTGCGGGTGATCGAGGATTCGCTCAACGTGCGGCCTTCCAGTGGCGGCCAGTACGTGGCGGTGCGCGTGCGCTTCGTGGCCGCCTCGCGCGATGATTACATGCGCGCCCACGCGGTGCTGCGCGCCGATCCGGACATCCGCTATACGCTTTGAATCATGCTTGCGCGCGCGTTCACGGGCTGCAGCCGCTACAATGCTCCGTTCGCCGCGTCCGCACCCAGGCGAATCAGCCCATGAGCGATCAAAATCTCCTTGTCCGCCGTCTCGGACGCCGTCCCTATGTGCCGGTGTGGCACGCCATGCGCGCATTCACCGATGCACGCGGCGCGGACACCGCCGATGAGTTGTGGGTACTGCAGCACGAGCCCGTGTTCACCATCGGGCAGGCCGGGCGCATGGAGCACGTGCTGGCGCCGGGCACGATTCCGCTGATCGCGGTCGAGCGCGGCGGCCAGGTGACTTACCACGGCCCCGGACAAATCGTCGCTTATCCGCTGCTGGATCTGCGCCGTCTCGGCATCGGTGTGCGCGAGCTGGTGCAGCGCATCGAGCAAGCCATCATCGACACCCTGGACACCTGGAACATCCACGCCGTGCGCCGCGCCGGCGCGCCCGGCGTATACGTGGCCGACGCCAAGATCGGCGCGCTGGGACTGCGTGTGCGTCGCGGTTGCACATTTCATGGCCTGGCGTTCAACGTCGCCATGGATCTGGAGCCGTTTCGACGCATCAACCCTTGCGGTTATGCCGGCCTGGCGGTGACCCAGGTAGCCGATCTGGGCGGGCCCGGTTCGATCGAAGCGGTCGAAGATGTATTGATCGAGCAACTAGGTCGCCAGTTTGGCTTGCGTCCGTGCGCCGCCTCCCCCATCCTGCCCGAGCTGGCGTCCGCGCCGGAAACCGTCGAGCCATGAACGAAAAAATCATCCCCGTGCGCGTCGAATCCGGGCTGGTCGAAGGCCAGGCCCTGCTGGGCGCTGACAAGATCGCCGCCAACCGTGCCGCGTTCGCGCCCGCGCAGACGCTGCGCAAGCCGGCGTGGATTCGCGTGCGCCTGCCGCAAGGCAACGCCGTGCAGCGGCTCAAGTCGCGCCTGCGTGCGAGCGCGCTGGTGACGGTGTGCGAAGAAGCATCCTGCCCCAATATCCACGAGTGCTTCAACAAGGGCACGGCCACCTTCATGGTTCTCGGCGAGGTGTGCACGCGACGCTGTTCGTTCTGCGATGTCGCCCACGGCCGCCCGAAGCCGCCGGACGCACAGGAGCCAGCGCGTCTGGCCGCCACCATCGCCGACATGCGCTTGCGCTACGTGGTGATCACCTCGGTCGATCGCGACGACCTGGCGGATGGTGGTGCCGCGCACTTCGCCGCCTGCATCCGCGCTGCGCGCGCGGCCAGCCCGCGCCTGCAGATCGAGATCCTGACCCCGGATTTCCGTGGCAAGGGGCGCATGCAGCGCGCGCTGGCAGCATTGGCCGAGGCGCCGCCGGACGTGTTCAACCACAACCTCGAGACCGTGCCCGATCTGTACCGCGAGGTGCGTCCGGGCGCCGATTACCCGTGGTCGCTGGACCTGCTCAGGCAGTTCAAGGCGCAGCATCCCGACATCCCGACCAAGAGCGGGATCATGCTGGGACTGGGTGAAACCCGCGCGCAGGTGCTCGGCACGCTGGCGGATTTACGCCGGCATGACGTGGACATGGTCACCATAGGCCAATACCTGCAACCTTCACCGCATCATCATCCGGTGTTGCGCTACTGGACGCCGGACGAGTTCGACGATTTACACGAGGCCGGCATTGCGCTGGGCTTCAAACATGTCGCCAGCGGGCCGCTGGTGCGTTCTTCCTACCACGCCGACGCGCAGGCCCATGCCGCCGGCTATCACGAGGCCGACTGACCCATGCCGAGCATCCGGCGCTTGCTGCCCACCCTGCTGGGCCTGAGTTTTGTCCTGTTCGCGGCGGTTCCGGCGCTGGCCGTCCCCGCGCCCGCCAGCAGCGCTGCACCCATTCCGGCGGCGGTCACGTCCGCGGCGTGCAAGCTGCCCGTGCATGTGCGTCAGGGCGAGGGCGCATTGCGTCCGTTGCAGCCCGATGCGACGCAGAGCGAGGTCACCCAGCTCACCGCGCGCCTGCTGACACGCTACTCGTATGAAGCCTTGCCGCTGGATGCCGGCATGGCGCAGCGCGTGTTCAAGGGCTACATCGATACACTCGATCCGGACAAGATGTACTTCACCGCGCAGGATCTGGCCAGCTTCAAGCCGATCGAGGATCACCTCGACGGCGCGATCTGGAGCGGCGACCTCAGTGGCCCGTTCACCATCTTCAACGTGTTCGAGAAGAGCGTCACCGCGCATGTGGCTTACGCCGAGGCGCTGATCAAGAAAGGCGGCTTCGATTTCAACACCGACGCCAGCTACGAGATCGACCGCGAGCACGCCCCCTGGGCCGCCGACAACGCCGCGCTGGATACGATCTGGCGCGAGCGCGTGATGAACGATTGGCTGCGCCTGAAACTGGCCGGCAAGAGCGACGCCGACATTCGCACGGTGCTGGACAAGCGCTACCAGAACTACCTCGACAGCCTGCGCGAACTGGGCAGCGAGGACGTGTTCTCGATGTTCATCAACGCCTACGCGATGGCCAACGACCCGCACACCAATTATTTCGGGCCGCGCGCCAGCGAGAACTTCGACATTTCCATGAACCTGTCGCTGGACGGGATCGGCGCCGAACTCGAGCGGCGTGGCGACTACACCACCATCCGCCAGGTTCTGCCAGGCGGCCCGGCCTCGCGTTCGACCCTGCAGGTGGGCGATCGCATCGTCGGTGTCGGCCAGGGCAGTGCCTGTCCGATGGTCGATGTGGTCGGCTGGCGCCTCGACGATGTGGTCGCGCTGATCCGCGGCAAGAAGAACACCACGGTGCGTCTCGAGATCATCCCGGGTGATGCGGGTCCCGACGCCCGCCACGAGATCATCAGCATGGTGCGCAAGAAGGTCACCCTGAAGGAGCAGGCCGCCAAGAAATCGATCATCACCGTGCACGATCAGGGTCACGCCTACCGCATCGGCGTGATCTCGCTGCCCGCGTTCTACGAGGACTTCGCCGCGCGCCGCCGTGGCGACCCCAATTACCGCAGCGCCACGCGTGACGTGGCCAAGCTGCTGGTCGAATTGAAGAAAGACAAAGTCGACGGCGTGGTCATGGACCTGCGCAACAACGGCGGCGGCTCGCTGACCGAGGCCATCGAGCTGTCCGGTCTGTTTGTCGGCAAGGGTCCGATCGTGCAGGTACGCGACAGCAACGGCCAGATCGAGGAACAGGACAGCAAGGAGACGCGCGTGTGGAACGGCCCGCTGGCGGTGCTGGTCAACCGCGCCTCGGCCTCGGCCTCGGAAATTTTCGCCGCGGCGATGCAGGATTACGGTCGCGCGCTGATCATCGGCGAGAACACCTACGGCAAGGGCACGGTGCAGAATCTGATCAATCTCGATCGCATGGCCGGCCAGCCGAAAGCCAAGCTCGGCGATCTGCACATGACCATCGCCGAGTTCTTCCGCGTCGACGGCGGCTCCACGCAGCTCAAGGGCGTGACCCCGAACATCGTGTTTCCGCAGACCCTCAACCCCAAGGATTTCGGCGAATCCAGCAACTCCTATCCGCTGCCGTGGAGTCAGATCAAGCCGGCCGACTACAAGCCGGTGGCCGACTTGCAGCCGCTGATCCCGACCCTGCTCGTGGAGCACGATGCACGCGTGGCCAAGTCACCCGCGTGGCAGTTGATGCTGGAAGAGCTGGCCGCGATGCGCAAGCTGCAGGCGGAGAAGGCCATCTCGCTGAACTACGCCGTGCGCGAGCGCGAGCGCAAGGCACAGGACGCGCTGCAGGATCAATTCCGTGCGCGCGAAAAAGCCATCGAAGCCGCCGCCAAGGGGCCGGCGCATGCGGCGACCGCGGCCAGCGCGCCCGCGCGCGCGGTGTCGACCACGGTTGCCGCGCCGGCGCACGCGACCAGCACCCGCGACGATGGTTTGCAGCCCAACGAGCGTCCGCTGCATGCCGACCTGGCGCGCGCGCGCAAGCGTGGCGTCACGCCCGACGACACCATGCTGATCGAAGCCGCGCACATTCTCGGTGACGAGATCAGCCTGCTGCAGCGCAACCCCAAACTGGCGGCGACGGCGCTGCCGCCGGGCGGGCATGTCCCGCCTTTGCTGGCCGAGGCGTCGCCGCCGCGCTGACTCGATCGTGCCGCCCGCCGCCGCTCAGCGCGGCGGATCGGCCATCGGTGTGGCGCCGATCAGCACCGCATCGGCCGCACGCCGCGCGAACAAACCCACGCTGACCACGCCGGGGATCTGGTTGATTTCGCGCTCCAGCCCCACCGGATCGGTGATGCGCAGCCCGTGCACATCCAGAATCCAGTTGCCGTTGTCGGTGGTGGTGCCGTCGCGCCACACCGGCTGACCGCCCAGTTGCACCAGCGCGCGCGCCACCAGACTGCGCGCCATCGGGATCACCTCGACCGGCAACGGGAATCGACCCAGCACCTCGACGCGCTTGCTCGGATCGATGATGCACACGAAACGCCGCGCGGCCTCGGCGAGGATCTTCTCGCGCGTCAGCGCCGCGCCGCCGCCCTTGATCAGGCGTCGCCAGGGGTCGCACTCGTCGGCGCCATCCACGTACAGCGGAATCGGCCCGACCGCGTTCAGGTCGAACACCGGAATGCCGGCCGCGCGCAACAGCGCGCTGGACTGTTCGGAGCTGGATACGGCGCCCTCGATGCGCGCGCGCATGCGCGCCAGCCCTTCGATGAAAAAGCGCACCGTCGATCCGGTGCCGACGCCGACGATGCTGCCGTCCTGCACTTCCTTGAGTGCGGCCTCGGCGGCGGCGCGCTTGCCTGCGTTGGGATCGGTGGCGGCAGTCGTCATGCGGAGTCCTTCTCGTGGCTGAGGATGATGCGCCATTGCGTGGCGCTGACCGGCAGTACCGACAGGCGGTTGCCGCGGCGGGTGAGGGCGAAATCGCCCAGACCTGCGTCGGCCCTCAAAGTGTCCAGCGCGATCACGTGCGCCAGCTTGCGCACGAAGCGCACATCCACCAGCCACCAGCGTGGCGCATCGCGCGGGCTGTCGGGGTCGAAGTGGGGATCGCGCGGCCGGAACTGACTGGGGTCGGGATAGGCGGCGCTGGCGACTTCGGCCACGCCGGCCACACCGGGCACGGCGCAGTTGGAGTGGTAGAACAGCACGCCGTCACCGACGCGCATGCCGTCGCGCATGAAGTTGCGCGCCTGATAATTGCGCACGCCGTCCCAAGGCTCGCTGCCCTTGCGCGCGAGGTCATCGATCGAAAACGCCCCGGGTTCGGATTTCATCAGCCAGTAGTGCATGCCGGGTTCCGTGTGCAGAAGATGGTTTCGCGGTCGGTGAGCACGGCATCCAGGGGCACGTCCCAGGGTTGCGCGCGCAGCGCTGGATGCGCGCCGTCGACCTCCTGGAAAGCATAAGCCACGCCGCACAGCCACGGATGTGCCGGGCGCTGCACGCGCTGCAGCATGGCAAAACTGGCGTCGTAGAAACCGCCGCCGCTGCCCAGGCGCATGCCGTTACGCGCGAAGGCCAGCAGCGGTACCAGCACGAGATCGAGCTGAGCGGGTGACAACAGTTCGGCTTCGGCGACATCGGGCTCGGGGATGCCGTAGCGATTGCCGAGCAGGCTGGCGCCGGTCTGCCAGCGTGCAAAACGCAGGCTGCGGCCACGTCCCAGCACCGGCAGCAGATAGTCGATACCGCGCACGCGGCACAGCCCCGGCACTTCGTGCAAAGGCAGCTCGCCGCCGCAGGCAAAATAACCGGCCAGCGCCTGCGCGGATTCGAGGATCGGCAACAGGGCGAGCTGCTGCGCGAGCGCATTGCCGGCATCCAGGCGTTGGCGCGCGGGTAGCGCGGCGCGGCGCGCGCGCATGAGATTGCGCAGGTCCTGGCGCGCGTCTGGATTCTGGGTTGACATCGAAGGCATGGGTGCGTTCTCCGCGGTGCCGGTGCCCGCCAGGCGACCTTGATCCCTAGGATCAGGTGGGAGGGCTCAGGCGACCGTTCAGGCTTTCCGCGCGTGGCGGACATGCACATGGGGAAGCCATTTCGCCGACCCGGGGTCGTTCAACAGGAGCAAGGCAAATGCTAATGACGTGCTGTCGGACACCGCAGGGAACGCGATCGGAATTCTAGCAGTCCGGCCAAACTAAAGTCCGGCAGGCTGCTGGCTGTGCCGACAGGAATTGGGTGTTTTGCCGCGTCGTATTCAGCTATCCGGCAATGCTGCTTCGAGTTTGCGCCGCAGCAATCCGAGGCTGTGCGTCAGCT
>DZBX01000001.1:30690-81199 GCA_022730075.1 Rhodanobacter sp.
TCCGGCAATGCTGCTTCGAGTTTGCGCCGCAGCAATCCGAGGCTGTGCGTCAGCTCGCGCTCGCGCTCGGCGTGGCGCTCGCGCAACTGCACCAACTCGTGGGTCAGGCTCAATGCCGCGAGCACCGCGATGCGATCAAAACCGACGGTGCGCGTCGCGCCGCGCAGCTCGCGCATTTTCAGATCGAGCAAATTGGCCGCGGCGGCAAGGCCGGTGCGTTCTTCCTCGGTGCAACTGACCAGAAACTCGCGGTCGAGCAGGCGTACGGTGACCGGGACAGTGCTCATCGAACGGTCCTCATGCTTCAGGCCTGCGGCGGCTGTTCCAGCGCGCGCAGGCGCTGGATCATGGCTTCGATGCGCGTGCGCGCCGTATCGTTGCGCGCGATCAGGCTGGCGCGATCGCTGGCGAGCTGTTCCTGGCTGTGGCGCAGGCTGCGGTTTTCCTCGGCCAACCGGTGCTGCTGCTGCAGCGCACGCTCGACCAGCGCGTGCAGGGTTTCCAGTTCGGCACGGATCGGATCGGCGGGTGGCATGGCGTGACTTTAGCAGGTTGACCGCGGGCGGATGGGACGCTCAATCGTGCGCGAGCGCGCGCTGGGCGCGATGCTGCTCGATGAACGCCAGACACGCCGGCCCGGGCATCGGTTGCGCCAGCAGATAACCCTGCACCTCGTCGCAATCCTTCTCGCGCAGGTATTCGAGCTGCTCGGGTGTTTCCACGCCCTCGGCCACCACGTTCAGTCCCAGCGCATGCGCCATCAGCACGATGGTGCCGAGGATGGTTTCGTCATCGACGCTGAGGGTGAGTTTGGAGACGAAGGTCTGATCGATCTTGAGGGTATCCAGCGGCAGGCGCTGCAGGTAGGCCAGTGATGAATAGCCGGTACCGAAGTCGTCGATGGCCAGGGTGACGCCGACATTGTTGATGGCCTCCAGAATGGCGCGCGCGCGTTCCGGATCCTGCATCAGCATGCTCTCGGTCAACTCCAGTTCCAGCAGTTCCGGGGCGATGGCGTGGCGCGCCAGTGTCTCGAACAGGTAATTGCTGATGTCACCGCGCGCGAGCTGTGCCGCCGACAGATTGACCGCCATGGTCACGTCCTTGAGTCCGGTCGCGCACCATGTGGCCAGCTCGGCGCAGGCGCGTTCGATCACGAACTCGCCGATGGCGCTGATCAGGCCGATTTCCTCGGCCAGCGGAATGAACAGCGACGGCGGGATGCTGCCGAACTCCTCGCTGTGCCAGCGCAGCAGCGCCTCGACGCCGGTGATGCGATCTTCGGCCAGGCTCAGCTTGGGCTGATAGACCAGGTGCAGTTCCTCGCGTTTGAGCGCGCGTTGCAGCGCCGCGATCAGATCGGCGCGCTGGCGCACCTCGGTGTCCAGCGCCTCGGTGTAGACAGCGAACGTATTGCGGCCGCGTTCCTTGGCGCGGTACATGGCGATATCGGCGTACTTGAGCAGATCGGTGGGCGCCTGGCCGTGCGTTGGATAAAGCGCGATGCCGATCGAAAGCGAAATCTGCGCCTCGCGCCCGTCGCCGAGGTCCATCGGTTCGGCAAACACTTGCAGCAATTTCTGCGCGATGTCCTCGGCGTCGCTGGTTTGCGCCACGCGCTCCAGCACCACCGTGAACTCGTCGCCGCCCAGCCGCGCCACGGTGTCGTCGTCGCGCACCACCGCGCGCAGGCGGCGTCCGGCCGCCTGCAGCACGCGATCGCCGACGCTGTGGCCGTGCGCGTCGTTGACGTGCTTGAAGCGGTCCAGATCGACGAACAGCACGGCCACCAGGCGCCCCATCTGACGTGCGCGCAGAATGGCGTCGCCGAGGCGCTCGGTGAGCAGGGTGCGATTGGGCAGGCCGGTCAACGGATCGTAGTTGGCGAGATAGTGCAATTCCTGCTCGGCGCGGCGGCGCGCGGTGACATCGGTGAGCACGGCGACGAAATGCGTGCGCTGACCATGGGCGTCGCGGATCTCGTTGACCTCGATACGGCACAGGATGGGCTCGCCATCGCGCTTGCGTTGCCAGAGTTCGCCGTGAAAGTGGCCGCTGCTTTCGAGTTTGGCGCGTACCTGCAGGAACGCCTCGGGCTGGTCCGGACTGTCGAGCAGGCTGGAGGGTTGCCCGAGGATGTCCTGCGCGGTGTATCCGGTCATGCGCGTGAACGCCGGGTTGACCGCAACGAAGTGCATCGTTGCGTCGGTGACCGCGACCGCCTCGCCCATCGAGCGCACCACCAGGTCCGAGATCGAGCGTTCGCGCTCGCGCGCCAGCTCGCTGCTGATGTCGCGCGAGGTGCCGATGACACGCAGCGGGCGGCCCTCGGCGTCGGATTCACTGATCTTGCCGCGCGCGCGTATCCATAGCCATTGACCGTCGGCGCCGCGCAGGCGGTGCTCGGATTCGTAGAACGGCGTGTGCCCGGCGAGGTGCTCGGCGAGGTTGTGTTCCAGTTGCGGCAGATCGTCGGGGTGCACCGCGTAGCGGCGCCAGTCCTCGATGGTGAGCACATCCTCGCGCGGCCCGCCCAGCAAGTGCATATCGCCCATGCGGCTCAGCACGCCGCGCTGCAGATCCAGTTCCCACAGTGCATCACCCGAGCCCCACAAGGCCAGCTTCAGGCGCTCCTCGCGCGCGGCGCTGTCCTGCCGATAGCGACGCTCCGTGCGACGCCGGTTCCAGGTCATGCCGATCAGCAGCAGCACACCACCACCGGCCAGCAACGCATACAGCGCGCGCATGGCCGGGCTGTCCCACCACGGCGGCACCACGCTCAGGGACAGACGCGCGGGCGGCGCGAGCTGGGCCCCGGCGCCGGTGCTGGCGGCGACCTCGAAGGTGTAGCGGCCGGCGTCGAGGTCGGCATAGGACACCCCGCGCGTTGGCGCCGGCGCGCTCCAGCGGGTGCTGCGGCCAAGCAGGCGGTAGCGGTACAGGCCCGCCTCGGGGTGGCGGTAGTCGAGGCTGGCGAAGCGGATGCGCACTGGCTGGCCCAGCGCCACGCGCAGGTTGCCGGTGCGCGGCGGCACGCGCTCGCCCTGATCACCGATGCGCAGCGCGGTCAACTGCACGTTGTCGGGCACGTCGGGTTGCTTGCGCAGTGCCGCGCCGACGGTGAAGCCCTCGGGTCCGCCGAAAGCGATGCTGCCGTCATCCAGGCGCGTGCAGGTGCCGGCATTGGATTCCATGCCATTGATGCCGTCACGCCGGCCATAACGCACGATGCGGCCGCTGGCCGTGTCCAGCGCGGCGATACCGAGATTGGTGCCGATCCACAGCGTGCCTCGTGGTTGCTCGACCAGGCAGTAGATGACGTCGTCCGGCAGGCCCTGGCGCAAGCCGTAGTGCTGGAAGCGCGCCTGTCCACCGCGCACGCCCAGCAGGCGATCCAGGCCGTCACCGGTGCCGACCCAAAGCGTTCCACCGCTACTGCGCGCCAGGCTGATCACCTCGTCGTTGCTGAGGCTGTCGGCTTGTCCTGGCTGATGTCGAAACGCCTGCAATCGATCGTGTTGCCACAGCAGCAGTGCATCGTTGCTCGCGATCCATACCCCGCCCTGGTCGGCGGTGGCGAAGCCGAAGGCGTGCGGAAAGCGCGCATTGCCCGGTGGCGGCGGCAGCCACTGCGGCGCGGCCATGCCGGGGCGCCATCGCGCCACGCCGCGCACCGCGCCAGCCAACCAGAGCGTGCCGTCGGGCGCCTGCCAGACCGTGTACAGCCACTGCCCCGGCACCGGGTTGCCGGGGTCGCTGGCATAGGCGGGCTGCGTCACGCCGGTGGCCGGATCGAACTGCAGCAGGCCGGCATTGCTTGCCAGCCAGAGTTTGTCGTCGCCCGGCTGGCGCACGATGCCCTCCACCGCCAATCCGGGCACCGCGGGTGTGCCCAGCGGCGGTCTGCCTGGTGCGCGGTCGGCCAGCGCCGGCAACAGCAGCGGGGTGTAATCGTTCAATGTCTGCGTGCGCGCGTCGTACAGCATCAGACCGGCATGCGAGCCGATCCAGAGTTTGCTGGCGCCGCCGGGTGCCAGCGCACGGATGAAATTGGCGCGATCCTCGGGGTCGTTGCGATCCGGCACGGTGACCGACTGGAAGCGCGCGCCACGCGGGTCGGTATGCACCACGCCGGCCATGCCGGCGATGGCCCACAGGGTTCCGTCACGGCTGACCAGCAATTGACGCAACACGCCCGGTGGCAGTTCGCCGCGCACGCCGTGGCGCGAGGGCACGCGTTGCAGCAGATCCCCGGCCAGGCGCAGCAGGCCGCCGTCATCGGGCGCGATCCACAGCGCACCGCTGGCATCCTCGGCCAGCGCATGCACGCCGGCAGGCGCAGCGCCCGTCTCTGGCCACAGTCGTGACCAGCCATTGCTGGCCAGCGCGAACAGGCCGGCGCGGGTGCCCAGCAGCAGTTGGCCGCGCGGCGTGCACAGCAGCGCCTGGCCACTGCCGTCGAGCTTGTCGGGCAGCGCCAGCGCGGTGGCTGCCGGCCGCGCCAGATCCACGCGCAGCAGATTGCCATCGGCCAGCGCGTAGGCGGTCGTGGTGCCGCAGGCGCTCAAGGCTTGCGCTCCCTCGGCGTCCGCAGGTGCCTGCCAGAGGACGTGCAGGCGTGACTGGCGGCCGTCCCACAGGCTCACGCCGGCCGGTCCCGCCATCAACAGGCGCGCATCCGGCAAGCTCAGCAGCGCGGATCCCGGGCCGGGCGCGCGCAGGCCGGCCGGCAGCGGCAACGGCCCGCGCGCCGGGTCGAACAGCAGCAGTCCCGGTGCGGCCGAATCTCGGCTCGCTGCGGCCGTCGACAGCCACAGGCGTCCGTCGCCGGCGCCAGCGATGGCGGCGATGGCCGGCGCGGTGCTGCCGTGGCGGGTTCCGCCATCGAGAAACGACAACAAGTGGTGACCGTCGAAACGGTACAGCGCGGACGGCGCGGCAATCCAGATGAAACCCTCGGCATCCTGGTAAATGCTGCTGACACCGGATTGCTGCAAGCCGTCGTTGGCGCCGATGCGCTCGAAATAATAGTGACTGATCGCCACCGTGTGCCGCACCGGTACCGCCGCCTGCGCGTGATCCCGCGGCGCCAGCAGCAGGGTACCCAACCCCAGCGCGAAGGCCAGAGCGTGCAAGGCGCGCGTGGTACCTGCCGACATGACGATCCGATGGGCCCCGTTGCGGCGAGTGTAGGCAATCCGCATGCGAGCGGCTAGGCTGATCGCTGCGCCTCGCCATGACACATCCGTACCGCACTGATGGATATTGCCCCGCATGACCACCGCCCCTGACCACCCGGCATTGAGCCAGGCCCTGAACGCCGCGCGCGCGCCCGTAAGCGCCAGCGAGCTGCATGGCGGCATCACCGCGCTGGCCAGCGCGCTGGCGCCGGAGCAAGCCATGCGCGAACTGGACGCGCAATTGGAGGATGTTGCCGGAAGCGCGGCAGATGCGCTGCGCGACCTGGCACGCGCTTGCATGAGGGACACGCAACGCGCCTTGGGCGATCCCGATCTGAGCTATGTGCCACTGCTGCCGGAGGGTGAGGCGCCACTGCCGGATCAGGCCGTGGCACTGGTGGATTTCTGCCGCGGATTCCTGGAAGGTTTGGGTCTGGCCGGCGTCGGCGCGGGTCAGCGCCTGCCGGCGGAAGTCGACGAGGTGCTACGTGCATTTGCCGAGCTTGGTTCCGGCCCGGTGATGTTGGACGACGATGCCGGCGATCTGGAAGCACTCACCGAGCTGGTCGAGTTCGTGCGCGTCGGCGTGATGCTGGTGCATGCCGAGTTGGGCGTCGACGTGGACCGCGCCGCGACATGAGTGCTCCGCGCTTGATCGGCGTGCGTGAATACGCGCGTCGGCGTCGCGAACTGATGCGCATGGCCGGTGCCGATGCCGCCATCCTGCTGGCCGCCGCGCCGCCGCGCCTGCGCAATGGCGATACCGCGTGGCCGTATCGCCAGGATTCCGATTTCCTGTACCTCAGCGGGTTCGACGAGCCCGCCGCGGTGTTGGCGCTGTTGCCGGGCCGCCAAGCCGGACAGAGCGTGCTGTTCTGCCGCGAGCGCGAACCTGCGCAGGAACGCTGGGACGGCGCCTGGCGCGGTCCGGAGGGCGCGGTACGCGAACTGGGCCTGGATGACGCGTTTCCGATCGCCGACATCGACGACATTCTGCCCGGCATGCTCGAAGGCCGCGCGCGCCTGTATTGCCACTTCGGTCGCGAGGCTGCATTCGACGCGCAGCTGCTGGCCTGGCTGCGGCGCTTGCGCGCCATGCCGGGCGCGGCGCAGGCGCCGCAGGAAATGCTGGCACTGGGCCACCTGCTGCACGAGCTGCGCCTGTTCAAGTCGCCGGCCGAGCTGGGCCTGCTGCGGCATGCGGCCAACCTCGGCATGGAGGCGCACCGTGTCGCGTGGGCGGCGCTGGTGCCGGGCGCGACCGAGTTCGCCATCGAGGCCGATTTCGTGCATGCGCTGCGCCACGCGGGCGCGCAGCCCAGTTATCCGCCGATCGTCGCCGGCGGGCGCAATGCCTGCGTGCTGCACTACGCGCGTAACGACGCGCCGCTGCGCGCGGGTGAGCTGCTGCTGCTGGATGGCGGCGCCGAATGGCAGGGCTATGCCTCGGACATCACCCGCACGTTGCCGGTGAGCGGGCATTTCAGTGCGCCGCAACGCGCGCTTTATCAACTGGTGCTGGACGCGCAGCGCGCGGCGCTGGCGCGGATCCGCCCCGGGCAAAGCTGGGAGGCTTTTCATCAGGCCGCGCGCGAGGTGCTCATCGCCGGCCTGTGCGCGCTGGGCCTGCTCAAGGGCACGCCTGCGCAGGCGCTGGCCAGCGGCGTCTACCGGCGATATTTTCCGCACAAGACCGGGCATTGGCTGGGGCTGGATGTGCACGACGCCGGTGATTACCGCATCCACGGCGAGCCGCGCCTGCTGGAACCCGGCATGGTGCTCACGGTCGAACCGGGGCTATATATCGCGCCCGATGAGCGCAACGCCCCGGCGCGTTATCGCGGCATCGGCATCCGCATCGAGGATGATGTCGTGGTCACCGCGCACGGCGCCGAGGTGCTGACCATGGCGTTGCCCAGCGATCCCGATGCGTTGGAGGACGCCCTGGCGTCCGCTCGCAGCCACACCCATTGACCTCCATGAAAATCCTGTCGAGTCCGATCATGCGCAAGCCCCGTTTCGCCCTGTTGCTGGTTGCCCTGATGCTGTCGATCGCTGCCATTGCCACGCCGCCGCGCGTGCAGGCCGCGCAGCAGCCGCCCATCGCCGACGCCACCTATGGCGCGCACATCATCAACTACGGGCTGTTCGGCCCGGTGCGCGTGTATCAGCCGATGGGCACGCCGCGGCGTGCGCTGATCGTGTTCTCGCGTGCCTCCGGCTGGGGCGTCAACGAGGCGCGCTACGCCACCGGCCTGCAGCAGGCCGGCAGCCTGGTGATCGGTGTCGATCTGCCGCGCTATCTGAAAACGCTGGAAGCGCTCAAGGGCAAGTGCAGCTACCCGGCCGGGCATGTCGAGGAGCTGTCGCACTGGATGCAGAAGACGCTCAAGCTGCCGGTCTATCTGCGCCCGTTCATCGTCGGCTTCGACGGCGGCGCCGACTTCACCTACGCGCTGGGCGTGCAGGCGCCGGCGGGCACTTTCGCCGGCATGGCCACGCTGGGCTGGGACGGTCGCTTCACCCTGCGCAAACCGCTGTGCAAGGGCGACGCCGGCAACGCCACCGTGGCGCAGGGCAAGGCGTTCGGATTCACCCCGGTGAAACCCCTGCCGCTGCCGTGGCTGGCCGCGGGCAGCCCCGGCGCGCATGAAATCGGTCCGCCCGTGGCCTTCGGGCGTGCGCAGCGCGCACCGGCCGATGGTGCGCTGCTGGCTGCCGAACTCGATGCACTGGTGCGCAAGCCGACGCTCAGCGCCGGCGCCTTCGCCGACAAGCTCGACGACCTGCCACTGACCGAGATCGCGCCGGTCGGCAAGCCGGATGGCCGCGTGGTGATCATGTTCAGCGGTGACGGCGGCTGGGCCGGGCTGGACAAGGGCGTGGCCAAGGTGCTGTCCATGCATGGCGTGCGCGTGGTCGGGCTGAGTTCGCTGGAATACTTCTGGCACAAGAAGACGCCCACCGAAACCGCGCAGGCGCTGGCGCGCATCCTCGCCGCCTATACCGCGCGCTATCCCGACGCGCGCTACACGCTGATGGGTTACTCGTTCGGCGCCGGCGTGGTGCCGGTGGTGTACAACCTGCTGCCAGCGGAACTCAAGCAGCACATCGATGCCGAGGTGCTGGTTTCGCCCGATCCCGAAGGCTGGTTCGACATCCACATCGGTGACTGGTTCGGCACCACGCGGCACGAGTTCAATGTGCCACTGGATCCGGAGATCGCGCGTACGAAGATCCCCGTCATTTGCCTGTCCGGTCAGAGCGAGGGCCACAAGACCTATTGCGACAGCCTGGCCGAACGTCACATGGCGCGGCTGATCACCCTGCCGGGCGGCCACCACTACGAAGGCGATTACGACCGCCTTGGCCAGGTGATCCTGCAGGCGCTGCCGAAGTAGGGCGGGCGGGTCAGGGCAGCAGCATGCGCCGGTAGCCGCCGGCGACCAGCGCGGCGACATCGGTGAGCAGTGCCGGCACCCACAGGCCGCGCGGATAGGCCAGGTACGCCCCGACCCACTCGGGGCGGAATTTTTCCTTGTAGCGGCGCACGCCCTGGTAGTTGTAGAAGCGGTTGCCGTGGCGGAAGGCCAGCGCGGCCAGGCGCTCGTTGAGGCGCGCGTAGGGCGTGGTGCCGACGTTCGACAGCGGCGCCATGCCCAGGCTGAAGGATGCGTAGCCCTGCTGCTTGGCCCAGTTCAGCGCGTGCGCGAACACCAGGTCCATGGTGCCGCGTGGTGCGTCGGGCAGGTGCCGCATCAGGTCGATGGCGGCGACGCCCTGTGCGCCGTAACCGGGCATCAGACTGGCGAAGGCGATCAGCTCGTCCTCGCGGTACACCAGCGCCAGCGGGCCACGCGCCAGATAGGCCGCGTCGAAGCGGCCCAGCGAATAACCTTTCTCGGCGACGCCCTTGTCGGCCAGCCAGGCATCGGACACGCGCTCCAGAGCGGCCAGCAGCGCACTGTCGTAGGGCGCTTCCGCGAGACGGAATTCGAGCTTCTCGCGCGGCGCGCGGTTGATCGCCTGGCGCAGGTCCTCCCAGCGCTTGCCGCTCATCGAAAAATCCGCCAGCGGGATCAGCGCCAGTTCGCCCAGCTTGAACAGGTCGAAGCCGAGATCGTGGAAGCGCGCCAGATCCGGCTCCAGTACCGCGTAGAACACCGGCGCGCAGCCCATGCTGTCGGCATGGCGGCGAAAATCGAGAATCGCCTGTGCCTGCGCCGCAGGGTCGCCGCAGGGCGCGCCCAGCGCGATCAGGCGATGACGCACGCTGCCGTAGGCGATCAGGGTGCGATGCCCGGCGCCCCAGAACAGATGCTTGTCGCCCATGAGGTTCAGGTGCGCGAACGCACCGCCGCCGTACTGCGCGTAAAACGCACGCACGCGTTCCAGTTCCGCGTGATCCGGCAGCGGCAACTTGGGCCGGCGTATCGCGAACGCATGCCAGGCCAGGTACAAGGCCAAACCGAGCAGCGCCGCGCCCAGCCCGCGCGCCAGGCGCGAGGCGTGCGCATAGGCGCCGGTGGCGAGCAGATCGAAACTGTCCTGACCGAGAATATCCGCCACGCCCACGGCGAAGAACGCCGCGACCACCAGCAGCAGACCGAGCAGCCAGCCCAGGCTGACCGCTGAGGTCATGGCCACCGCGCGCTGGCTGAAGTCCTGGCGGCGCGCGCGCAGCAGCAGCGACACCGCCAGCAGAAACAGCGCCTCGCCCCAGTGCAGGCCCTTGAGCAGCACCAGCAGCGCGGCCAGCCACAGCAGCCACTGCACCGCGCGATAGGCCACGCGCAGACGCCCGTCGATGCCGCGCGCCAGACCCAGCAGCAGCACGCCGATGACGATGCTCAGCCAGTGCGAGCCCTCCAGCACCGGCATGCTGATGAAGCCCGCGGCATGCACGAAGCGCTGGTGCAGACTGGGCAGCGCCGCCGAGATCAGCAGCAGCACGCCGGCGGCAAAGGTGAGCAAGGCCAGCACGCGGATGCCGAAATTGGCCAGGTAGCCGGCCGGCACCACCAGCAGCTCGATCAGCGGATGCGCGGCCATGCGCTCGCGCAGGCGTGTCAGTGCCGGCATGCGTTGCGCCAGCATGCCGGCGCCCAGCCACAGCGCCAGCAGCATCGGCAGCAGGTAATACACCACGCGGAACAGGAACAGCCCGGCGCCCGCCGCGGCCACCGGTACGCCGGCGATGCTCAGCGCCAGCAGCAGCAGACCATCGAACACGCCGAGACCGCCGGGGATCATGCTCACCAGGCCCAGCGTGGCCGCCGCACCGAATGCCGCCAGCAGCTGCAGCGGCGGCACCTGCGCGCCGGCCAGATGCAGGCACAGCCACAGCGTGGCCGCGGCCAGCACCCAGTCGATCAGCGACAGCAGCGCCAGGTGCGCGCGCAGCGCCAGCGGCGGTACGCCCAGGTCCGCGGGCAGCCAGCCCATCAGTTTGCGTCGCCCGGTAAGAACGAAATACAGCGGCAGGTACAGGGCCGCGGCCAGCAGCACCAGTAGTGCCAGCACGCGGCTAGCGTGGTTGGGCGTGGCCGGCAGGTGGCCGCTGGCCAAGGCAATGATGACCAGCACCGACAGGCCCAGCGGCAGCGACAGGATCTGCAGGCCGACCAGCGCGGCGCCGCTGCGCAGGGTGATGCCGTGACCCTTCAGCCCGAGCAGACGCACGCCCGAGCCCACCGCGCCGGAGAGGTTGAGCGTGTTGGCCAGCGCATTGGCCACGAATGACAGCCGCAGCAGCGGCAGGGTGGCGATGGGAAACTTCAACCAGCGCGCGATGGCCAAGTCGATCAGCCCGGTGTACGCCACCGCCGCCAGCGCGAACGCCGCCACGCCCGCGGCATCCAGCGTGGGAATGCGGATCAACGTGCGCTGCAGGCTGCGCAGATCGAACGCCGACAGCTCGCGCCCGGCCAGCACGAAGGTGACGACCAGCAGCACCAGTGGCAGCAGCCAGCGCAGCACGCGCAGCCAGGACGAACGGTGCGCCGAGGGCGCGACGGGGGTGGGTTGCATGCGGCGCTGCGGGTTGAGCGGAGCGCTATCCTCGCATCCGCGCCGTTGGCTGTCAGCAAGCCGGTCGCAAGTGGCGCGAAGGCGCTCGGCGCCGATGAGAAATCCCGCGTCGTGCGGAATTTCTCATCGCTCATCCGTGGCCGGGCCGAGAGGCTGAAAAATCCACAGCCTCTCAGCCGAAGCGCGCCGCGCGCGGTGTCCGCTCGAAGTCGAGTCCGTCCAGCAGGTCGTAGGCGCCGGCATCGCGCGGCGTCAGCGGCGCCAGGCCGAAGCGGGTTTCGATCAGCTTCAGGATCGAGGCGCTGTCGGCCATGCGATGGTCCACATGGCCGGGGCGGGCATAGGCCGACACCAGCAATGCCGGAATGCGTGTTCCGCAGCCGTAGTCGTCCACGCGCGGCGGCGCCACGTGGTCCCACATGCCGCCGCCTTCGTCGTAGGTCAGCACGACCAGGGTCTTCGACCACGCCGGACTGGCCGCCAGCGCGCGCAGGATCGCGCCGGTCCACTGCTCGCCCCAGCGCGGCGTGGAGTCGGCAGGGTGCTCGTCGTGCGCGCCGGTGGCCTTGACGAAGGACACCGCGGGCAGGCGTCCGTCGCGCAGGTCGGCGAACAGGTCGTTGCTATCGCGCATGTGCCCGGCGCGCACGTTGTCGTACCAGCTCGGGTAGTACTGGAACGGATTGTGGTGCGCCGTATAGTCGTAGCTGCTGTCGAGGATGGCGGAACCATCGCCCGGACCGAAGGCACTTTTCAGCGCCCACGGTTTCACCGCATCCCAGTGCTCGTTGTACCAGGCCCAGCCGACCCCGGCCGCGTTGAGACGGTCACCGATGTTGGCGTAGCGCTGCTCGTCCGGCGGCGGCGCGATCTTCAGCTGCCGCAGCGACGTGCTGGTCGGGCCCTGCACCGGCGACAGGTCGTTGATCAGCACGCCGTGCCGGTCATAGGGCAGGTCGAACAGCGGTGGATCGAGCTGGCCGCGCAGATTGGCCGGCGCCTGCCGCCAGAGCGCCGAACGCGCCGCCGCCAGGCACAGTGCGTTGGCGGTCGAGCCGCCGGCGAAAGCCTGGAAGAAATGATCGAACAGCACGTAATCGTCGGCGAGCTGGTGATAGAACGGAATGTCCGCGCGCGTGTAGTGGCCCAGCACGGCGCCCGAGGGGCGTGACTGCTCGAACTCCAGGCGCACCGCATCCGTGTCGCCCAGGCGGATCTGCTCGCTGGCCTTGCTGTGCCTGGCCAGGGCCAGCGCCACGAACAGGTCCATGCGCCCGTGGTGCATCTGCTTGAGCATGCGGAAGTGCGCGTGCTGGGGATCCCAGGGCACGCGCGCGTCGGCGGGGATGTACGGCGCGATGTGGAACGGCAGGTTGGGCAGCAGCGCGGTATCGAAGCCGGGCAGGTTGTCCGGCAGCGGCAGATAACCGTAGGGCATGCCGGCCGGGTTCACCTGCAGATCGCGGAACCGCGCATGCACCTGGCCCGTCGCGTCGAGCAGGTTGTCCACCGCGGCGCCGCGCGGATTGCGGTAGGTGCCGAAGTAATGATCGAAACTGCGGTTCTCCTGGAACAGCACGATGATGTGCTCGATCTTGTCCTTGAGGCCGCGACGATTGCCCGGCGCGGCCGCCCATGCGTGGCGTGCCAGCGGCGCCGCGGCCAGCGCCGCGCCGCCGAGCGCCAGGGTCTTCAGGAATTCACGACGCTCCATGGGCAGGCTCCGCAATCAGGTCAGAGCAGGCTAGTGCGACGCACATGACGGTTACAAGGCATGCGCATCGCAACATGCTTACGCGTGGTTCGCCGTCGATGCGTCGAGCAGCTTGTCGAGGATGCGCGTGAGGCAGGCGCGCTCGTCGGCGTCGAGTCGCGCCAGCAGCTGGCGTTCATGCGCGCGCGCGCGCGGCGCGACGACGGCGTGGATGGCCCAGCCCCTGGCCGAAAGGCGCAGCACCGAGCGCCGCTTGTCGCCGCGGTGCGTGCGCCGCAGGACGCGGCCGGCGGCGATCAAGCGTGCCAGCGCGCGGCTCACCGCGACCTTGTCCATCGCGGTGCGTTCGGCCAGCTCGCGCGCCGACAGGCCCTCGGCGTCGTAGCGTGCGAGCACGGCGATCACGCGCCACTCGGTCATGCCCAGATGGAAGCGCTGCTGGTATTCGCGCGCGATCGCCTGGCTGACCGTGTTGCTCAAGATCGAAAGCCGGTAGGGCAGGAACGCTTCCAGTTGCAACGGGGCGTGATCAGGCATGGTGCGGCGCATCCTGCAAATGGTTGCATCTGAAACTATACTGCTGCGCACGATGGCGCAAGCGCCTTGACACAGGAGATCCGCATGAGCGCGCAACCCAATGTCGGCATGCAGCCGGTGCAGTTCGAAAATCCCATGGGGGTCGATGGTTTCGAGTTCGTCGAGTTCGCCGCCCCCGATGCGGCGCTGTTGCACACGCTGTTTCCCAGGCTCGGTTTCAGCGCCGTCGCGCGCCACCGCACGAAGCGGGTGACCCTGTACCGCCAGGGCGATTGCAATTTCCTGGTCAATGAAGAGCCCGGTTCCTTCGCCATGGATTTCGCGCGCCAGCACGGGCCGTGCGCAGCGGGCTTCGCGATCCGCTTCAGCAAACCGGCGGCGTGGGTACGCGCGCAGGCGCTGGCCAATGGCGGCGAGGCGATCGCCGCGCTCGAACACACCAAGGCCATCGACGCGCCGGTGATCAAGGGCATCGGCGGCTGCATGCTGTATCTGGTCGATCGCCATGGCGCCAAAGGCAGCGCCTACGACGCCGAGTTCGAATACCTGCCTGATGTCGAGCGCAATCCCCAGGGTTCTGGCCTCACCTTCATCGACCACCTCACCCACAATCTGCGTTTTGGCCACATGCAGCAGTGGTCGCAGTACTACGAACGCCTGTTCAACTTTCGCGAGATCCGCTACTTCGACATCAAGGGCGCGAAGACCGGGCTGGTGTCCAAGGCGATGACCGCGCCGGACGGCATGGTGCGCATCCCGCTCAACGAGTCGTCCGATCCGAAAAGCCAGATCAACGAGTACATCGACGAATACAAGGGCGAAGGCATCCAGCACATCGCCTGCTTCACCGATGACATCCACGCCACGGTTGAGGCCATGCGCGCCGCGGGTGTCGATTTTCTCGACACACCCGACGCCTATTACGAAGTGATCGACCGGCGCATACCCGGGCACCACGAGGATGTGCCGCGCATGGCGCGCAACAAGATCCTGATCGACGCCGATCAGGAAACGCACAAGAAACTGCTGCTGCAGATTTTCACGCAGAACTGCATCGGCCCGATCTTCTTCGAGATCATCCAGCGCAAGGGCAACCTCGGTTTCGGCGAGGGCAATTTCCAGGCTTTGTTCGAATCGATCGAGCGCGAGCAGATCAAGCGCGGGGTGTTGTAACCCGGCTGGCCACACGATCTGTCCTGCCTTGTGTGATACCCGGCCGTGCGGCCGGGTCGTACCTACTCTGACCCGCAGCAAAGGTCCCGTCCCATGATCGACACGCTGCAATACCAATCGGGTTTCGGCAACGAATTCGCCAGCGAGGCGCTGCCCGGCGCACTGCCGCAAGGCCAGAATTCGCCGCAGCACGTGCCTTACGGGCTGTACGCCGAGCAATGGTCCGGCACCGCGTTCACCGCGCCGCGGCATCGCAACCGGCGTTCGTGGCTGTACCGCATCCGCCCGGCGGCGATGCACGCGCCATTCGCGCTGCTGCCCGAGGCGCGCTTGCACAACCGTTTCGACGAGGCGCCGGCCACGCCCAACCAGCTGCGCTGGGACCCGTATCCGTTGCCGTCCGCGCCCACCGATTTCGTCGAAGGCATGTTCACCATGGCCGGCAACGGCGGGCCTGCCGGGCAGACCGGCGTGGGCATCCACATGTATGCCTGCAACCGCGCGATGCAGGGGCGCTACTTCTACGACGCCGATGGCGAGCTGCTGATCGTGCCGCAGCACGGGCGCCTGCGCATCGCCACCGAGCTGGGCGTGCTGGTGATCGCGCCGCTGGAGATCGCGCTGATCCCGCGCGGACTGCGTTTCGCGGTGACGCCACTGGATGGCGTCGCGCGCGGCTACGTCGCGGAGAACTTCGGCGCGCCGATGCGCCTGCCCGAGCTGGGCCCGATCGGCGCCAATGCGCTGGCCAACGCGCGCGACTTCCTCGCGCCGGTGGCGGCCTACGAGGATCTCGAGGGCGAGTTCGAGCTGATCGCCAAGTTCCAGGGCCGGCTGTGGCGGGCCGCCATCGACCATTCGCCGCTGGACGTGGTCGCATGGCATGGCAACGACACGCCCTGCAAGTACGATCTGGCGCGCTTCAACACCGTCGGCTCGATCAGCTACGACCACCCCGACCCGTCGATCTTCACCGTGCTCACCGCGCCCAGCGATACGCCGGGCACCGCCAACATGGACTTCGCGATTTTTCCGCCGCGCTGGCTGGTGGCCGAGCACACCTTCCGCCCGCCGTGGTTCCATCGCAACGTGGCCAGCGAATACATGGGTCTGATCCAGGGCGAGTACGACGCCAAGGGCGCCGGCGCCGGCGGTTTCAGCCCGGGTGGCGCCAGCCTGCACAATTGCATGAGCGGGCACGGTCCCGATGCCGCCGCCCACGCCAAGGCGCTGGCGCTGGATGCCGCGCAGCCGCAGCATCTCACCGAGACCATGGCCTTCATGTTCGAGACGCGGGCGGTCATCAACCCCACCGCGCAGGCGCTGGCGTTGTCCGCACTGCAGGCCGACTACTGGCGCTGCTGGCAGGGCCTGGGCAGACACTTCGACCCCACGCGCCGCTGAGCGTCGCACCGATCCGATGGAGTACGCATGAAACTCGCATCCCTCAAACAAGGTGGCCGCGATGGCAGCTTGATCGTGGTCGCGCGCGACCTGTCGCGCGCGCTGCGCGCCGATGGCATCGCGCCGACGCTGCAAGCGGCGCTGGACGATTGGCAGCGCATCGCGCCACGCCTGAACGCCCTGGCCGAAGCACTGCAGGCGGGCACCGTCGCGGGCAGTTTCGCGCTGGATTGCAGCGCGCTGGCCGCGCCGCTGCCGCGGGCCTATGAGTTCGTCGATGGCAGCGCCTATCTGCCGCACGTCGAGCGTGTGCGCAAGGCGCGCGGCGCCGAAATGCCGCCCAGCTTCTACACCGATCCGCTGATGTACCAGGCCACCAGCGCCGGCTTTTACGGCCCGCGCGATCCGCTGCTGGCGGCCAGCGAGGACTGGGGCATCGACATGGAAGCCGAGGTGATCGTGGTCACCGACGACGTGCCCATGGGGGTGACGCCGGCGCAGGCGTCCGCGCACATCCAACTGCTTGGTCTGGTCAACGATGTCAGCCTGCGCAATCTGATCCCGGCCGAGCTGGCCAAGGGTTTCGGCTTCCTGCAGTCCAAGCCGCGCTCGGCGTTGTCGCCGGTGCTGGTGACACCGGATGAGCTGGGTGCGGCGTGGCGCGACGACAAACTGCACCTGCCCATGCGCACCTGGATCAACGGCCAGTGGTTCGGTGCCGCCGAGTGCGGTGAGGACATGCAATTCAGTTTTGCCGAGCTGATCGCGCACGCGGCGAAAACGCGCCCGCTGGCGGCCGGAACGATCGTCGGGTCGGGCACCATCGCCAACCATGACACCGCGCGCGGTGCCTCGTGCCTGGCCGAACAGCGCACGGTGGAGACCCTGCGCGATGGCAAAGCCTCCACGCCGTACCTGGTTTTCGGCGATGTGCTGCGCATCGAGATCAGCGATGCGCAGGGGCACAGCATTTTCGGCGCCATCGAGCAGCGCGTCACGCGCGCGCCGCTGCCCGCAGGCGGGGCCGAGAGGCTGTGAATTTTTCAGCCCATCAGCCCGGCCATGGATGGCCGGACGCGCCGATGAAAAATTCCGCACGACGCGGAATTTTTCACAGGCTCTGAGCGCGGCTGAGCGCGAATGCCAGGCGGCCGTGTCCTTGCGGCACGGTCGCCATTCGCGCGGTCATGTCATGCCTCAGACCGCGATGCCAGGTGGCTGCGACTGCGGCTGTGGTGCGCGCGCCGGCGGCGCGCTGCGTGGCGCCGGCACGATGATCAGGGTCACCGGTAGCGGCGGGGTGAACAGCGGCATCGCGCCGATGGCCTGTCCGTAGGCAACCGGGATCAGCCCGCGCGGCATCAGCAGCAAGGGCTGCAACTGGCGCGTCGAAAACATCTGCAAGGGCATCGACATCTGTCGGTTCATGCTGGTGACGATGGCATGCATTTGCGCCATCTGCGCCTGCATGGTGCGCATCTGCCGCATGGCCCAGGCAGACATCGCCGTGCCGCCGGTACTGCGTTGCACCACGATGCGGTCGTTGCCCTGCGGGCTGCTCCAGGTCCATGTGCGCACCTGCACGGGACCCGCCGCGCCGTGCAGTACCTGCACGGTTTCGTGCATCGGCAGATTCCTGCCGTCGAAATGCACCAGCAAGGGTTGCGCGGCCAGGGCGATGGCGGGAATGCACGTGCCCGCTAGCAGCATCCAGAGATGAGACTTGCGCATGGGTAGCTCCTCGTCGAGCAGGGGCCATGAGGCCCGGATCGGGCGGCGGGACTTTGCGCGGGCGGAATTTGTTCCATGCCGCCGGGCCGCGATTCATGAATCAGTGAGGGTCGGATCACGGCATGCGATTGCCGACGCTGCACCTGCATGCGCGGGGAGCGTTATGCGCAATGCCCGTGATTCAGCCGGGCGCAGTCGCCAGGCCGGCGAGGTAACGATCCTTCAGGCGCACATAGTGTTGCGCCGAGTAGGCCAGTTGCTCCAGCTCGCGCGCCGTCAACTTGCGTGCGCAGCGCGCGGGGTTGCCCAGCCACAGCTCGCCCGCGCCGACGCGCTTGCCAGGCGCCACCAGCGCGCCGGCACCGACCATCGCACCGCGCCCGACCACGGCGCCATCCAGCACGGTGGCGTGCATGCCGATCAGGCACAGATCCTCGATGGTGCAGGCGTGCAGGATGGCGCCGTGGCCGACGGTGACATCGCTGCCCACGATCAGCGCTGCGCCGCCGGGCGTGTAGGGGCCATCGTGGGTCACATGCAGCACCGCGCCGTCCTGGATGTTGCTGCGCGCGCCGATGCGGATGAAATGGACATCGCCGCGCGCCACCGCGCCAGGCCAGAACGAGACATCCTCGCCCAGTTCCACATCGCCGATCACGCAGGCGGCCGGGTCGATGTAGCAGCGCGCGCCAAGACGCGGAACCGTGCCGGCAAACGGACGCAAATTGTTCATCACGACAGCACCACTTCAGGCCGCGCGGCGTGCGCGAGGCGCGTATTCTCGCGCATCGGCCATGGGCCGCGGAGCCACCCGATGCATAGCGACGTTTCCGAATCCGCGCTGCGCGCGCTGCTGCACGCGCAGCGCACGGCCTGGGCGCGCCAGGCACCCGATTATGCGCAGCGCATGGACGATCTGGTGCGGCTGCGCGTGGCGTTCCAGGCGCGATTCGCGCGGCTGGCGCAGGCGATGAGCGAGGACTTCGGCCAGCGCTCGCGCCACGAGAGCCAGTTGTCCGACCAGATGACCGTGCTGCACGACATCGATCACGCGCGTCGGCACCTCAAGCGCTGGATGCGGCCGCACCGGCGCTGGGCCGACATCGCGTTTTTCCCGGCGCGCATCGAAATGCGTCCGCGCCCGCTGGGTGTGATCGGCGTGATCGCGCCGTGGAATTACCCGGTGAGCCTGGTGCTGATGCCGCTGGTCGAGGCGCTGGCCGCGGGCAATCACGTGATGCTGAAGCCGTCCGAGCTGACCCCGCGCACCAGCGCGGCGCTGGCCGAGCTGGTCGCCGCGGCGTTTCCGCCCGAGCGCGTGGTCGTGGTGCAGGGCGACGCCGCGGTCGGCGCGATGTTCGCGGCCTTGCCGTTCGATCATCTGGTGTTCACCGGATCCACCGCGGTCGGGCGCAAGGTGGCGCTGGCCGCCGCCGCCAATCTCACCCCGGTGACGCTGGAGCTGGGCGGCAAGTCGCCCGCGCTGATCGCGCCGGGCTACGCGCTGGCCACCGCCGCCGCGCGCATCGCGCAGGGCAAGCTGCTCAACGCCGGACAAACCTGCGTGGCGACCGACTACGTGCTGCTGCCGCGTGGCCGCGCGCCGGACTTCGTGCAGGCGCTGCGCGCGTATGTGCAAAAGCATTATCCGGCACTGCGCAGCACGCCGGACTTCAGCAGCATCATCACGCCGCGCCACTACGCGCGCCTGCACGCGCTGGTCGATGATGCGCGCGCGCAGGGTGCCGAGGTGATCACCCTGCCGGATGCCGCGGCACACGATGCGGAGCGACGCATTTTCGCCCCCACACTGCTGTTGCGGGTGGATACGTCGATGCGCGTCATGCAGGAGGAAATCTTCGGCCCGATCCTGCCCGTGCTTGAATACGACAGCCTCGAGGAAGCCATCGCCACGATCAACAGCCAGCCGCGTCCGCTCGCGCTGTATGTGTTCGATGACGATGTGCGACGCGCTGGGCGCATCATCGATGCGATACCAAGTGGCAGCGTCGCCCACAACGATACCGTGGCGCAATTCGCGCAGACGCGGCTGCCGTTCGGCGGCATCGGTGCCTCGGGCATGGGCCATCTGCATGGCCATGCCGGCTTCCTCACGCTGAGCAAGCAATTGCCGGTGTTCCGGCAGTCGCGCTGGTCGGGTCTCGGCCTGTTGCGCCCGCCCTACGGCAAGCTGGCCGAGCGCATGCTGCGCTGGCTGGCGCGCTGAGCCGAGCGACGCGAAGCATCTCGGCGTGTGCCGATTCGATCGGCGTGCCACTGCGAGACCCTTCACTGCGTTCGAGGCTGACAAGTCCAAACGGAATGCGATGACTCCACATTGCCGTCTACGGGCTTTTGTCGAAGTATTCCATGGTGTAGCGATAGCCGGCTTCGACTGCGCGCGTGAATCCGCGCCAGTCCAGCAGGCCGATGTCAGCGTGCGGCGGGGTGAGCAGATGCGTGGCCAGGCTGCGCCGCTGCGCGCTGGCGGTTTCGCTTTGCACCATCGCCGCGCGCACCAGGATGGCGAACAGGCTGGGCCAGCGGTGACCGCGCAGCCAGCGCCAGGTCAGGCGCGGCAGGCGTGGCAGGGCGATGGCGTCGAAGCCGGCACTGAGCGTGTCATCGCCGCTGATGTCCACCGCAACCACCGTGTCGATGTCGCGGTCGCGCATGACATCGACGGGCAGGTTGTTCATCACCGCGCCATCGACATGCACCATGCCCCGGTGCAGCAGCGGCGGCAGCACACCGGGGATCGCCGCGCTGGCCCGCAGCCATAGCCACAGCGGTCCGCGCGTGTGCACATCGGCGCTGCCGCGGCTGAGGTTGGAAGACACGCAGTAATACGGCAGCGCCAGATCCTCGATGGCACGGTTGCCGAACGCCGCGCGCAGCAGGCGCGTGCTGCGTGCGCCACGGGTCAGTGCGATCAGCGGCACGGTCATGTCGCGCAAGGGATGGCCGTCGACGAAGGCCTTGCGCATCTGCGCGAGCAATTCGGCATCGTCCCATTCGCAGGCCACGCCGGCGGCGACGATGGCGCCGATGCTGGTGCCGCCGATACTGTCGATGGGCCGGCCCAGCGCGCGCAGCGCACGGATCACGCCGATGTGCGCGAAGCCGCGCGCACCGCCGCCGGACAGCACCACGCCGTGCGCACGCCGCGTCAGCAGGCGGGCCAGGCGCGCGCAGTCGCTGGCGCCGCGCAAGTGGTGCCAGTGCGGTACCTCGCGGAATTGCGCCAGCCAGCGCGCGGCGCGACCTTGCACGGGCGCGCCGCGATCGCCCAGCAGCAGCAGATGTCGTGGCCGGTGCAGGGCATCGTCGGCGGAGTGGCAGCCGGCATCCGGCCACGCTGCCGGGGTGCTGGCTGTGCTCGCGGCCAGGAGCAGTTGATCACATTGGCGTATGCAGGTCGCGCGCCAGGCCGGATCGCCGCCGTCGGCGACGTAAAGCAGAAACTCATGCTCGCGCTCGCGTGCGCTGAACCAGTCGGCATCGCGGTTGCGCCCGGTCGCGGCATCGATCACCAGGGTGACACCGTGCAGGCGCAGCGCGCGGGCCAGATCCTCGGCCACGCTGCGCGCATCGACGGCATCATCGAACGGCAGCAGCGCGAAACCGCGCGACCGTGCCAGTGGATCGCCCATGTCGTTGGCCAGCAGACGTTCGAGCACACGCCGCGATGCCGCCAGCAAGGCCTTGGGGTGGCTGTCCTGCAGGCGTTCGAAGCTGGCGCGCGGCAAGCGCAGCAAGGTGCAGTCGCGCAGCGCGCGCACCGAATGCACGCGTGCCTGATCGGTCAGCAGGCCCAGCTCGCCGACGGTCTCGCCCGGCGCAATCACGCCCAGCAGGCGTTCGCGGCCATCGCTTTGCGCCACGCCGAACGCACCGAGGCTGCCCGAGCGCAGCACATAGACGGCATCGGCGGACGCGCCGCGGGCGAACAGGGTGTCGCCGCCGTCGAGGCTGCATGGCTCCAGATACGGCAGCAAGGCGACGCGCGTGGCGGGGTCGAGCGCGCCGAACAATGCGGTGCGTTCGAGGGTTTCGATCAGCACCGTGCGCAGCGCGAGGTCCATGACAACATGCTAGCCGCGCGTCGACAGGTCGCCATGATGCGGCGCAGCGCTTGAAATAGGCGTCCTGCAGCCCCACGCCGGGAGTCCACGGAGAACGCGCATGCTCAACCCGCTGCTGGATGACGCTTTACTGCCCGATTTCGCCGCCATCCGCCCCGCGCACGTGCTGCCCGCGGTGCAGGCGCGGCTGGATGCGCTGGAGGCCGGCATCGCGGCCATCGTCGCGCCGCAGACGCCGCGCGATTTCGACCATGTGCTGCTGGCCGAGGAGCGCTTGCAGCAGGCGCTGGCGCGCACCTGGTCACCGGTGGCGCATCTGCACGCGGTTGCCGATAGCGCCGAATTGCGCGCGGCCTATGCCGAGGCCGAACAGCGCATCACCGAAGTGCAGGCGCGGCTGGGTCAGCATCGTGGCCTGTACGAAGCCGTGCGCGCGGTGCGTGAGCGCGCCGACTTCGATCAGCTCGGCGCCGCGGAGCGTGCGCTGGTCGAACACACGCTGCGCGATTTCAAACTCTCCGGCGTGGCGCTGGATGAACCCGCGCGCACGCGCTTTCGCACTATCGCGCAAGAACTTTCCCGGCTCGGCACCGGCTTCGAGGAAGCCGTGCTGGATGCCGGCGAAGCCTGGCGCGAGCACATCACCGACGAACGCGATCTGGTCGGCCTGCCGCCCTCGGCGCGCGAGATCCTGGCCGGTTATGCGCGCGCGGCCGGGCTGGACGGGTTCCTGATCACGCTACAGCAGCCCGCGGTGCAGGCGGTGCTGACCCACGCCGAGGACCGTGTGCTGCGCGAGCGCGTGTACTGGGCATGGAATACGCGCGCCTCCGACCAGGGACCCCAGGCCGGACGTTACGACAACACGCCACGCATCGCGCAGATCCTCGCGTTGCGGCACGAAGCCGCGCAACTGCTTGGCTACGCCAACGCCGCCGCGTTGTCGCTGGCCGACAAGATGGCGCCCGATGTAGCCGCGGTGCGCGCATTTCTCGATGACCTGGTGCAGCGCGCGCATGCGCGCGGCGTGGACGAGCGCGAGGCGTTGCGTGCCTACGCGGCCGCCGCGCTGGGGCTGCCCGATCTGGAATCCTGGGACGTGGCCTGGGCCGCGGAGAAACTGCGGGTGGCCCGCTACGCGCTGGACGAAGAGCAGATCAAGGTCTACTTCCCGCTGCCGCAGGTGCTCGATGGCCTGTTCGCCATCCTCACGCGCGTGTTCGGCATCCGCGTGCGCGAATCCGGCGCGGCTCCGGTGTGGCATCCGGATGTGCGCTACGCCGAGGTGTTCGATGCCGATGGCCAATTGCGCGCCGGGATCTATCTGGACCTGTACGCGCGCCGTGGCAAGCGCGGCGGCGCATGGATGGATGTATGCCGGTCGCGCTTGCGCAGCGCGCAAGACGCGCAGCTGCCGGTGGCGTTCCTGACCTGCAACTTCGCCGCGCCCGGGCGTGATGCACCCGCGTTGCTGACCCACGATGACGTGCAGACACTGTTCCACGAGATGGGTCACGTGCTGCACCACCTGCTCACCGAGGTCGATCTGCCCGGCGTCGGCGGCATCGATGGCGTGGAATGGGATGCGGTGGAGCTGCCCAGCCAGTTCATGGAGAACTTCGCCTGGCAGCGCGAGGCACTGGATTTATTCGCGCGCCACTACCAGACGCGGCAGCATCTGCCGGACGCGCTGTACCAGCGCATGCTCGATGCGCGCCATTTTCATGCCGGCCTGCACCTGCTGCGCCAGCTCGAGTTCGCGCTCTACGACCTGCGCCTGCACGCCGAATACGACCCCGCGCAGGGGCCGCGCACGCTGGCGCTGCTGGCCGAGGTGCGGCGCAGCGTGGCGGTGATGCTGCCGCCGGCCTGGCAGCGCTTTCCGCAGGCGTTCACGCACATCTTCGCCGGCGGCTACGCGGCCGGCTACTACGGTTATCTGTGGGCCGAGGTGCTCGCCGCCGATGCCTTTGCGCGTTTCGCGGACGAGGGCGTGTTCAACGCCACCACGGGTGCCGCATTCCGCCGCGAGATTCTGGCCGTGGGCGCCAGCCGTCCGGCCTTGGACAGCTTCCGCGCGTTCCGCGGCCGCGATCCTGATCCGCTGCCATTCCTGCACAGCTACGGCTTGGTCGGCTGAAGCGCGATTCGCGTAACCGTTCCGGAACGGCGAAGCCGGATGCGCAGTTGCCAAAGTGTCGCCGCGACGGGCACGCAAATGCTCATCGCGACAAAGGTGGCGCGGCCCTGCCGCGTCCGTCTGTGCGCAAGCCGCAGCAGCATGCCCGGCGGGTCTGGATACTGATCCGTAAGCGCTTGCGGGTCCCCATCCGGCGGCACTTGCCGGACCATGCGCCGTTTGCGCGAGTAGTGCTCCGATGCGCATGCGGCGGCGTGTTTTCATCGGCGCCGCATGGCGCGATGCAGCATCTTGTTTGCATCCCTGATCCACAATACAGTCGTGAACTGATTGCTGAAAATCGCATTTCAACAATCACGTTTGCAATTCAAATTAATTACAAAAATGTAATGAATGGTAGTTGTCATTGCCTGGTCATCGCCCACTGGCAGAGTGCGTGTTCCATGAATCATCTCGAATCGTGGCAAGGTTCGCGGCTTGCACTGCATCGAGCGCGAAGCGACTGCGCGCCGGAAGGTACGCACCGAAAAAATCGAAAATCAACGATCAGCAATCGACATTTTCCGGCGCATTGCCGGGCGAATTGTTTATCCGACGTCATTACATCGCATTATGCAAAGTGGTGCTCAGCCACATTCAACCCGCCCCTTTTCCGTAACTCCCAACTCCTGCCCCCAAGGAATTGACCATGCACCACTACAAGCGTTCCGCCCTGTTCTTCGCACTGGCCAGTACCGGCCTGATATCCCTGCTGCCGGGCGTTGTCCTGGCGCAGACCACGGCAGCGTCATCCAGCGCCACGGACCAGCCAGCGGCCACGAAGTCCGGCAAGTCCGCACACGTGGAGCAGCTGAGCAAGATCCAAGTCATTGCCCGCGAGTTGACGCTGACCCGAATCCCGATGCACGCCGCGTTCAGCGAGTCGGTCATCGGACCCTCGGCGATCCGCTTCGCCTCGCCCATGCTCGATGTGCAGAACCTGCTCGCGCGCACGCCCTCGGTCAACGTGAGCACGCCCGGCGCCAACGGCATGCGCACTTACATCACCTTCCGTTCCTTCAGCGGCGGCCAGATCTCGGAAACCTTCGACGGCGTGCCGATCAACGATCCGCTCAATGGCGGGTCCACCAACTCGGCGTCCACGCGCGACAACATCCCGCTGACGCTCAACGACATCAACAGCGTCAACATCTACCGCGGCATCAACAACCCGGCGGTCACCGCGTACAACTCGCTGGGCGGCACGATTGCCTACGAGCCGCGCCAGCCCGATGCCGACGCGAATGCCCAGGCGACGGTGGGCGGCGGCAGTTTCGACACCTGGTTCTATGGGCTCACCGCCAATACCGGTGACATCGGTGGCGTGCGCAGCCTGATCAGCATCAATCACAACAGCAGCAGCGGCTGGCAGGCCAATTCCGGCAACCGCAATACCAATCTCTATTACGCCGGCGTGTTGCCCTATGACGAGGGTGATGGCGAGGTCTACGCCTATGCCATCTACAACCAGAACAAGGGCTTCACCCCGCACACCATCCCGCTGCCGCTGATCCAGCAGTACGGCTACCACTACGGCTGGCCGCTGGACTGGACCAACAGCTACAACAAGGACCATGGCGGCACCTATATCCTGGGTGACCGCATGCGCGTCAACCACCTGCTGTCGTTCAACGCGCGGGTGTATGCGCGCAACGTCAATTACCACCGTGTTTCCTACACCAATCCCGCCTATATCCAGAGCGCGACGCAGCCGTATTACCTGCCGAACACGCCCGGCAACTACGACTTCTGGCTGCCCAATCCCAGTTACGACCCGGCCGCGAGCTTCGGCAGCAAACGCGCCGGCAATGCCTATCACACCTATCTGTACAGCACCCAGCAGTACGGTTTCATGCCGCACGCCACCCTGCGCCTGCCGGACAACGAGGTGAAATTCGGCGCGGACTGGTCGCATACCAAGCTGCACTCGGCCGAGTACTGGTACGGGGCCAATCCGATGCCGTTGGTCACCGGCTACAACGATGCCTGGGACGAGCACGACGCGCGCAGCCTGGGCTCGGCCTTCGCTCAGGACACCATCCGCCTGTTCCATGGCGCGGTGCATGTGACGCCCGGCCTCAAGTATCTGTACGCGCGCACGGCCGACTTCGACAATGTCGGTTTCTTCTATCCGGCCAGCGGCACGGTGGCCAATACCGCGCACTACACCTCGCCGACCATAGGTCTCAACTGGCGTCCGCTACGCCACGTCAGCCTGTACGCCGCCTGGGGCAAGACCGCCAAATTCCCTGATATCGCGGCCTACTACAACAACGTCGGCGAGCAGAATGCATCGGGTCAGATCGTCGCGGTCCCGCTGAAAGTCACGCCGGAATACGTGCGCGACATCGAGGCCGGCGTGCGCTACGAGGCGCACGGTTTCCAGGGCGCATTCAATGTCTACCGCGAGAACTTCGCCAATACCTTCATCAAGGTCACCGATCCCGCCACGCAGTTGACCACCACGTCCAATGGCGGTTCCTCGCGCTACGAGGGCATCGAGCTGGACCTGCAGGACAGCTTCAGCACGCCACTGGGCGCTTTCAGCGTGTTCGGCAATGTCTCGCAGAACAAGGCCTTCTTCACTTCCGACTTCACCGTTTCGGCCGCCTCGGGCACATCGGCCATCGAGGGCAAGAGCGTCGTCGCCGGCCAGCCGCTGGCCGGTGTTCCCGAGCACCTGGCCAACCTCGGCATCGGCTGGAAGTGGAAGACCTGGCGCGCGAGTTTCAACGACCACTACGCCGGCTCGCAGTACGTCAACGAATACAACGCGGGCGTAACCACGGCCCAGACCATTCCCAGCTATGCGGTGATGAACTTCACCCTGCGCGATACCGTGCACCTGGATCAGGGCATGCTGAAGAACGTGCAACTGGCGCTGCATATCGACAACGTGCTGGATCGTCGCTATTACACGTATGGCAATGGCGACAAGACTTATTCCGGAACGCCGTTCGTGCGCGCCATCTACGAGGAGCCGCGCGCCTACTTCGGCTCGGCCACGATCGATTTCTGATGGCAGTCACCCGCGTCGTGCCGGCATGCGCCGGCGCGATGCGTCATTCGGGGGACTTCGTGCTGTAATCGCCCGCGCCGGAAATGGATGGCCGGTGCACTGAAGCGGCCGTCGCGACCTGTCAGCCGCGCGCCCTTGCAAGTGCCCGTGCTGGCGGCCGGGCTCCCCAATCCACCGCATCCGCACGAGGACGGCACGCATGCCCACACCCAATCCGAGCGCGCTGGAGGTGCTCGACCAGCAGCGTTTTTCGCGTTTCCACGCGCGCGCGGTCATCACCACCGGCATGGGCGTGTTCACCGACGGCTACGACCTGATCTCGATCAGCGTGGTGCTGCCGATGGTGCTGCACAGCTTCGGCGTGGATCGCCTCACCGGCATGCAATCGTCACTGCTGGTGGCCAGCGCGCTGCTGGCCTCGGCGGTGGGGGCGATCGTGTTCGGGGTGATTTCCAACGCCGGGCGCAAGCGCTTCTACGGCATCGACGTGATGCTGATGGCCGTCGCCGCGCTGGCGCAGGCGTTCTGCGGCAACATCGGCATGCTGATCGCCGCGCGCACTCTGCTGGGCTTCGGCATCGGCGCCGACTATGTCCTCTCGCCGATGATCATGGCCGAGCACAGCAACGCCAAGGACCGCGGCAAGGCGTTGACCGTGGGTTTCTCGCTGATGTGGGTGCTGGGCGCGATCAGCGCGGCGCTGCTGCAGATCGCGCTCGAATACTTCCACGTACCGCCGGACCTGCAGTGGCGCATCACCCTCGGCGCGGGCGTGATCCCGGCCGGCGCGGTGATTCTGCTGCGCCGGCGCCTGCCGGAAACGCCGCGCTACTACGCGCACATCAAGGGCGATGGCGCGGCACTGAAGGCGGTGGTGGCACAGGTGGCGGGCGACCGCGTTGCCGCGCAGACACAGGCCGATGGCAGCCTCAGTGCCGGCATGCGCGAGTACTTCGCGCGCTACTGGCGGCGCTTCGCCATGATCAGCCTGCTGTGGTTCGTGTACGACATCGTCATCTATGCCGGTGGCCTGTTCGGTCCCAGCCTGCTGGGCAAGAGCGTGGGCTTGACCCCGGCCGAATTCCAGCTGGTCAACTCGGCGATTTTCAGCGTCTGTGGCAGCGTGGTGGCCGTGTTGCTGATCGACCGCTGGGGGCGCAAACCGCTGCAGGCCTGGGGCTTCGTGCTGATGGCCGCGATGCTCGGACTGTATGCGTACTCCTATCACCCCGGCAGCAGCGCGCCGCTGTGGGGCATCACGTTGTACGGCCTGTTTTTCTTCTTCAACCAGGCCGGGCCGGGGTCGATCAGCGGCGCCGGCATGCTCGGTGTGGAGATGGCCGCGACGCGCGTGCGCGGCCTGGTGCAGGGCTTGAGCGTGGCCGCAGGACGCCTGGGCGCGGCGCTGGGCGTTTTCGTGTTTCCGCGCCTGTTCCAGGATTACGGGCAAAGCTTCGCCGTGGCTTTTCTGGCGGCTACCGCGCTGATTGGCGCGGCGCTGACCCTGGTTGGCATTCCGGAGACGCGTCGCGTGAGTCTGGAAAAAGCCAGCGGCGAAAGCGTGGCCTGAAACTGCGCGCGTGCCGCGGCGGGCGATCGGTCAGTCGTCGCCGTCGCCGGCGATCAGGCTTTGCAGCGGACGCTTCTGCTGCGCCGCCATGACCTTGAGCCGCGCCAGGAGCGCGGCATACGCGGTCGGCCCCTTGCTGGCCAGCCACTCCTGACGCATCTGCTCGGGACCGGCGATTTTCAGCAGCGCGGTCGGCGTGTAGCTGCGCGCGGCGGGCAAGTCGTTCCAGGCGATGTGGCTGCCGCCGGGCACGTGGTTGAGTGGCCATGATTTGAACGGTGAATCGGCGGCGCAGCGACCGGGGTTGCGCGTCATCACGGTCTGCATCGGCAGCACCGGCGCGATCGCGGTGTCGGGCGTATCACGCCAGATGCCGGCGAGCACGTGGGCGTTGGCGTCCCATTGCGACATCGGCGGGATGTCGGCCACGGCTTCGATCGTGCGCAGGAAATCCACCTGCGAGAGATGCTGAGTGTCCAGCGTGCCGGAGCGGACCCACGGCCCCAGCGCCAGCGCGAAGGTGCGGTGCGCGTTGATGTGGTCGGCGCCGGACTGCGCGTCATCCTCGGTCAGCAGCACCAGGGTGTGCTTCCAGCTGGGCAAGGTGGACAGCGTGTGGATCACCTCGGCGGTGGCGTAGTCATTGTTGGCGACATAGCTGTCCGGGCTGGCCATGCACGCGGCGCGGCCGGCGGTGTGGTCATCCGGCAGCCAGATGTAGATCACCCGCGGCAGGTGTTGCGCATGCGCGCGGATCCAGCGGTCGGCGATGGCCGCGCGTTGCGTATCCAGCACCAGACGGTCCCAGGCCGGGTAGTTCATCGCCAGGTGCGCGCGCAGTGCCGACGAGATGCTGCCGATCTTGTTGCGCGCGGCGAACTCGCCGAAGTCCTCGAAGCTGACGTGGTGCGCGAGCAGATCGTTGAACAGGAACAGGCGCGCCGGATAGGTGATCCACGGATTGCTCCAGTGGCCGAGCGCGCCGAGGTTGGTATAGATCGCGTAGGGGTTGCGCGCGGCGGGCTCAGCGGGCACCAGGTCCTGCGTCCAGCCCGAGTTGGGGATATAGCCGCGCGCCGAGTAGTACAGCGACCAGGTGCGCTGCAGGAAATCCGAATCGGAGCCGGCGGTGGTCCACTGGTGGCCCTGCGAGGTCACCTCGCCGTCGGCGTAGAAATTCACGAACAGCGCGCCGCGCGCGGCCATCGCGTACAGATTGGGCAACTGGCGCGGACCATACAGATCCAGCGCGGGGTCGGCCCAGTGACCGGCGGCGGCATAGTCACCGAAATTCTCGTCGAAGGTTTTGTTTTCGCGCAGGATGAACACCACGTGCCGGATGTGCGCGTGCAGCCAGTCTTGCGCCTGGGCATTGGTCGCGGCCAGCGCGCTGCGCTGCGTCGCGCTGAAACCGTCATCGTGCAGCGCCTGCGCGGTCCACAGGCTGGCGTGCGCGGGCAGTTCGCGCAGGTCCACACGCTGCAACAGGCCATGCATGAAATCACCGACCCACTGGTGTCTGAGGTTGGGGCCGCTGCCCATGCCCTTGGCGCTGACCACGTAGAGCGCGTCGCCGTGCACGCCGAGCGCGGTGGGGTACCAGCCGGTGGGGATCAGCGCCGTGCGCGTGCCGCTGGCGAGATCGAACACCGCCACGTCGTCGTTGCCGGCATTGGCCACGAACAGCTGTCCGTGCGCGATCGCCAGCGCATCGGGATACGCGCCGGGCGGGGCATCGGGATACGGCGCGTCATCGAGCACGCGCATGACCTTCAGGGTTTGCGTGTCCACCGCGACGATGCGATCGAGATTGGCATCGGCCACCCACACCAGCGGCGTACCGGGCTGCGCGGCCAGCGCGGTCGGATGCGCGCCTGCGGCAAAGCTGCGTGCGCCCAGCACCGGCCCGGTCGGCACCTCGCCCAGCACCTTCCACGCCGCGCGATCGACCACGGTCACGCCATTGCCGCCCCAGTCGCTGACCACCAGGCGCTTGCCACCATCGGCCAGCACCACCGCGAACGGATAGCTGCCGACATTGAGATAGCGCGTCGCGCCCGAGGCCAGGTCCACCCGCGCCAGGCTGTTGGCCAGCAGCCCGGTGACGTAGGCGTGCTTGCCGGCAGGCCCGGTCACCACGCTGTCCGGGTAGAAGTGTCGCGCTTGCTGCCAGTTGCCGGCGTACTGGTACGGATACTGGCGCCGCGGAAATGCCTGCCAACGCAGCGCATAGCGCCGCTGCAGGGTCAGTCTGCCGCCCCGCGTGGTGAACGCCAGCAGATCATCACTGGCGCCGCCGGTGGCGTAGAGCATGCCGTCGGGGCCGGCACTCAAGCCCTGGAACAGGCTTTGATCCGGAATTGCAGCACTGATCGCTGCCGGCAGCTCGCCGGCGGTGCCCTGCGCTACGTTGGCACCGGGCGCCGCGACCGCGGGCGCCACCGCGCCCGACGCCGACGTCGGGCGCGTCGGACCGAGCAGCGTATCCGCCACGGCCAGCACGTGCAGGTCATCGCCGGCGTACAGGCGCAGGCTTTGCAGCTTGTTGGCGCCGCCATTGAGCACCGTCACGTGGTTGCCTTGCGCCACCACCTGGGTGGGAAAATTGGGCGTGCCGGCCAGCACACCCACCGGCGTCAGCAAGCGACCGCTGGGCAATTCCGCCGTCGTCGATGGCGCGGTTGCGGCGCCGGCACCGCGGGCGAGCAGGAGCAGGCTGGCGACGCTCAAAGCGATGGATTTGCGGGACATGGTCGTGGCCTCGGGCAATGGCGCAACACTAACCCCGTGTGCCTGCCGGCGCATGACAAATGCGGCTCGCCAGGCGCACTTTTTTTTACGATTCCGCAAGCTTGTACCGGCTTGCCGCGCGCGCATTGCCGCGTGCGCGCCTAAAATGCGGGCATGAAGCTGGCCTCGTGGAACGTCAATTCGCTGAGCGTGCGTTTGCCGCAGGTGCTGCAGTGGCTTGAGGATGCGCGTCCGGATCTGCTGGCGCTGCAGGAAACCAAACTCGAGGACGCACGCTTTCCCGCCGCCGAATTCGTGGCGGCCGGCTATCACGCCGTGTACAGCGGGCAGAAGACCTACAACGGCGTGGCGCTGCTGGCGCGCACGCCGCCGCAGCAGGTGCTGCGCGAGCTGCCAGGGCTGGATGATCCGCAGCGGCGTTTTCTCGCCGCCGACATCGATGGCCTGCGCGTGGTGAATCTTTACGTGGTCAATGGCCAGTCCGTGGACAGCGACAAGTACGCCTACAAATTGCGTTGGCTGGCCGCCGTGCGCGCGTTTCTCGAAACCGAATTGGCCCGGCATCCGCAGCTGGTGGTGCTGGGCGATTTCAACATCGCGCCGGATGATCGCGACGTGCACGATCCCGAGGTCTGGCGCGACCAGATCCTGTGCAGCGCGCCCGAACGCGCGGCCTTGCAGGGCCTGCTTGATCTGGGCCTGGAGGACAGTTTCCGCGCGCTGCACGACGAGTCCGGCCAGTACAGTTGGTGGGACTATCGCCAGGGTGGTTTTCGGCGCGATCTGGGCTTGCGCATCGACTTGATCCTCAGCAGCCGCGCCCTGCATGCGCGCCTGCGTGCCGCCGCGATCGACCGCATCCCGCGCACCTGGGAACGGCCTTCGGATCACACACCCGTGCTGCTGGAACTGGCATGAACGACGACCTTGCCCTGTCCCTGACCGATGCCGAGCTCGATGAGCTGGATCTGTTCCTGCGCCGTCATAACAGCGATGACGGCCCGTTGCTGGATGGCGTGCATGGCCTGCTCACCGCGTTGCTGATCGGGCCGGAGCGGGCGCGACCGGACGAATGGCTGCCGGAGGTGCTGCGCGAGCCGTTCGCCGATGCCGCCGAGGGCAGCCGCATCCTCAGCCTGCTGGCGCGGCTCAGCGATTCGATTCCGCTGGAGATCGAGCACGAGCGCTACGAGCCGATCCTCGGCGAGGTCGATGCCGATGACGGCGACAGCGCGCTCAGCGCCGCCGGCTGGTGCCATGGTTTCGCGCAAGGCATCAACCTGCGCGCCGAGTTCTGGGAGCTGCGCCTGGAGCAGGACGCCGAGCTGATGCGCCTGCTGAACCCCGTGGTGGTGCTGGCGATCGAATCCGGCGCACTGGAAACCGACGACAGCGTCGCGGCGCTGGATGACGCCGAGTACGACAGTTATCTCGCGCAATTGCCCGAGACGGTCGGTGCACTGGCCGAATACTGGCGCGTGCATCCGCCGACCACGCGCGAGCAGGCCGCTACCGGCAGCGCATCCAGCATCGAATTTCGCGTGCCGCCCGGCCGCCGCGGCGGGCGCTGGCTGCACTGAGGCGCTTCGCGGCGCGGTAACAACTCACATGCGGCCGTTGCGGAAATCCGCGATCGCCTGTTCGATCTGCGCGCGCGTGTTCATCACGAACGGGCCATAGCGTGCCACCGGTTCGTGCAGCGGCGCGGCGGCGACCAGAATCAGCCGGCTGGGCGCATCCGCGGAACGCAGTTTCACTTGCGCGCCCGCTCCGAGCACGCCGAGTTCCTGCACCGGCAGCCACGTGTCGCCGAAATGCACGCCGGCGCCTTCGAATACATACGCGAACGCGCTGTGCGCGGCCTCCAGCGGCAGGGTCAGCGCGGCGCCAGCGGCCAGTGTGATGTCCACGAACAGCGGCTGCGTGACGATGCCCTGTACGGGTCCTTGCGTGCCGAATGCGTCACCGGCGATGACGCGCACGCTGGCACCGGGCAGCGGGGTGAGCACGGGGATCTGTTCCGGTGCGATGTCCTGATAGCGCGGCGCGATCATCTTGTGCGTGGCCGGCAGGTTCACCCACAACTGGAAGCCGCGCATCTCGCCGTCGCTCTGTTCGGGCATCTCGGAGTGGATCAGGCCGGCGCCCGCGGTCATCCACTGCGCGCCGCCGGCGACCAGCAGGCCGCTGTTGCCGTGGTTGTCGCGATGGCGCATGCGCCCGGCCAGCATGTAGGTGACGGTCTCGAAGCCGCGATGCGGGTGTTCGGGAAAGCCGGCGATGTAATCCGTGCCGCGCTCCGATCCGAAGGCATCGAGCAGCAGGAACGGATCCAGCATGTCCAGCGCGGGTTGGCCGATCAGGCGCGTGAGCTTGACCCCGGCGCCGTCGCTGGTGGGCAGGCCGGGGATGCGGCGAATCAGGTTGCGGGTGCTCATGGCGGTGATTCCTCAAGGCGCGCTGCGCCACTGCGAGCGATGTGCGTGTGTTCGCGCCGGTCGCCAAGTGCGCCGCGGCGCACGCACTGTGCACGCGCACGCAACAGCAGCGCGGCATCCGATCACTCGCTGGCGCAGGGCGCCAACAATTGATCCAGATCGTCCTGATCGAAGCTCAGCCGCTCGCGGCTGCCGCCGCCGTCGAGCACCGCCTCGACCAGCGCGGCCTTGCGCTGCTTCAACGCCTCGATGCGCTCCTCGACGGTGCCGGCGGCGACCAGTCGATACACGAACACGGGTTTGTCCTGGCCGATGCGATGCGCACGATCGACCGCCTGTGCTTCGGCGGCGGGGTTCCACCACGGGTCGTAGTGGATCACGGTATCGGCGGCGGTGAGGTTGAGGCCGACGCCGCCGGCTTTGAGCGACAGCAGGAACAGCGGCACCTCGCCAGCCTGGAAGCGGCGCACCGGCGTGGCGCGGTCGCGCGTGTCACCGGTGAGCAAGAGATAGGGGATGCGCAGGCGTTCCAGTTCGCGCGCGATCAGCGCCAGCATGCTGGTGAACTGGCTGAACAGCAGCACGCTGCGACCTTCGTCGACCAGGGCCGGCAGCATTTCCATGAGCAATTCGAGCTTGGCCGATTCGTGCACGCCACGCGCCGCCTCGAGCTTGACCAGGCGCGGGTCGCAGCACACCTGGCGCAGCTTCAGCAGCGCATCCAGCACGATGATGCCGCTGTGCTCGATGCCGCGCTGCACGATCACCTGGCGCAATTCCTCGGTGAGGGTCAGGCGCAGTCCCTCGTACAGTTCGCGCTGGCGGCCTTCCAGACGCACGTTGCGCGTGATCTCGGTTTTCGGCGGCAGTTCGGTGGCCACCTGCGCCTTGGTACGGCGCAGGATGAACGGCGCGATGCGCTGGTTGAGCCGTGCCTGCGCCTCGGCATCGCCCTGCTTCTCGATCGGCTGGCGGTAGTGCTTGCGAAAGCCGTGTTCGTCGCCGAGCAGACCGGGCACGGTCAGATCGAGTTGCGCCCACAGCTCGCCGAGATGGTTTTCCAGTGGCGTGCCGGTCAGCGCCAGCACGCGCGGCGGCGCCAGCTCCTGCAGCGCGCGGCGTGCGCGCGTGCGCGGATTCTTGACCTGCTGCGCTTCGTCCAGCACCGCCAGCGCGAACGGTTCACGGCGCAGCGCGGCGACATCGCGCGGCAGCAGCGCATAACTGGTCAGCACCACATCGTGCTGCGCAATGCGCGTGAAATGCTCGCTGCGCTGCGCGCCGTGCAGGGTGAGCACACGCAGATCCGGGGCAAAGCGCGCGCTTTCCTGTTCCCAGTTCGGGATCAGGCTGGTCGGCACCACCAGCAGCGCCGGCGCCGGCAGCTTGCCTTGCGCTTTCAACGTGAGCAGATGCGCGAGCAGCTGCACGGTCTTGCCCAGGCCCATGTCATCGGCCAGTACGCCGCCCAGACCGGCCTCGGCCAGCGCATTCAACCAGCGCAGGCCTTCGCGCTGGTAGGGACGCAGCTCGGCGCGCAGTGCCGTGGGGGGCGCGTCGCTGGCGGCGGCGGCGGTGCGCAGCAGGCGCTGGGTGAAGTCGGCCAGCTCGACCGGCGCTTCCAGCGGACGTTCGGCCGGCAGCGCGTTGCGCAGTTCGGCCAGGCGCCCGGCCTGCACGCGCGGCAGCAGCAACTGCGCGCGTGGACGATCCAGATATTCGGCCAGCGGCGCCAGCAGCGCGCGCAGCGCGGACAGGCGCACCGGAATGCGTCGCCGCGCATCGAGTGGCGCGTACCACACCGCGTCCTCGGATTCGTGCGCGCTTGGGGAAAGGCTGATCTGGTGCTCGGCAAGCGCCTGTGCCACGGCCGGCAGCAGGTTGATGCGACGACCGTCGAGTTCCAGTCCCACCTCCAGCGCGAACTGTTGCTGATCGGCGCTGGGTGTGGCCACGCCGTACCACTGCGGCGCGGTGTCCACTACCTCGAACGGGAAGCTGGGCGCGTAATCGAACTGCATGCCTTCGGCTTCGAGACGCGCGCGCAAGGCCAACCAGCGCGCCGGCGTATTGACCTCCAGTGCGCCGGTGTGGCCGGCGCCGGGGAACATCCATGCGTCCTCGGGCAGCGTGTCGGCCAGATCCCAGGGCAAGCCCTCGGTGTCCACCGCCGGGGTCAGGCCGGCGGCCTCGAGGCGTTCCATCGCGGCCAGCTCATCGGCGCGCTTGCGTGCGATCTCGACCAGTTTGCCCTCGCGCACGCGCCGTACCAGGCCCTCGCCGCCGCGTCCGGGCAGGCGTTCGCCGCCGTATTCGAAACTCAATCGCGCATACGCCGGCGGCGGTGCGCCGGCGGCAAGGCGGGCGTGACGGGTGAGCGCGTGCAGGGTCAGCACCGGTTTGGGACTGAGTTCGGCGCGCGCGACCGCGGCGAATTGCTGTGGTGCCGGGAAGCGCCCAGCCCAGCGCGTGCCCGGCAACAGCGTGGCCAGGGCGGCACTGGATTCAGGCGGCAATGGGGGTGCGTCGAGCAGCGCCGCGGCATCGGCCTCGCCTTCGAATGGGCACAGGTTGGCATGCTCGGCATCCAGCACCCATAACGCGCCAATGCGCAGCAGGCGCTGGCCGGGGTGCAGTGTTGGCAACAGACGCTGGCGCCCGTCGGCTTCGAGTTGCCAGTGCCAGTGCAGGGGCTTGCCGGCGCCACGCTGCATGTGCAGACCGGCAACGCCGCCAAACAGGCACGGGGCGCTGTCGAGCATTTCGTTCAGGAGCAGGTCGCCGAGTGCACCGGCGAGACGCGCATAGCTGCGGCCCTTGCGCGGCACTTGTGGCAGTCCCAGCAGGCTCGATGCCAAACGTTGTTGCGGCAGACTCAAGCCGCCTTGCCCAAGGCGCTTGGCATCCAGCGGCAACGGCCGTGCATAACGGCTGTTGCCGAGCGCGGTCAGCAACACCGGGGCCACGTCCAGTTCGGCCGCGTTCTGGCCGTCGGAGGTGGTCAATTCGAGCAGGAAACCCAGCACGCCAGCCGTGTCCGGTATGGGTGCCGGGCGCTGAAAAAGCCTGCGCCATGCGGCCGGCAGGCTGCTCGGTTCCGGCTGCTCAGCCGGCGGGCGGATGCGCGAAGGCGTGCTCCCCACGGTCTCGTTCCAGGCGCCCGGCGGGCGCTAAACCTTTCGAGCTTAGCACCGTGGACGATGCCAGCGGCCACGACCGCGAACGGTTCACGGCATTCACGGCCGGGACGTGGAATCCGCTCGGCGCGAGTCGAACAGCCCGGACGGATATTCGGGCTTCTGTTCGCGCGCCAACAGCGCGCGCAGGCCTTCGCTGGGCGTCATTTCACCGCGCAATACGGCGCGCACATGGAAACTGATCGGCAGGTCCAGGTCGAGGCGCTCGGCCAGGCGCACAACCTCTTCTGCGCTGAGCACGCTTTCGACGACCTGGCCGATTTCGGCCAATGCCTGCGCCAGCGGCACGCCGCGGCCCAAGGCCATGCCAAGACGGCGGTTGCGTGACAAGTCGCCGGTGCAGGTCAGCACCAGATCGCCGAGCCCGGCCAGACCCATCAGCGTTTCCGCATGCGCGCCCAGGGCTACGCCCAGACGCAGCATTTCGTTCATGCCGCGGGTGATCAATCCGGCGCGCGCGTTCAGCCCCAATTGCATGCCATCGGCAGCGCCGGTGGCCACGGCCAGCACGTTTTTCATGGCGCCGCCCAGCTCCGCCCCCAGCACATCGGTGCCGGAGTAGGCGCGCAATGCCGGGCCGTGCAGCAGCGCGGCAAGCTGCTGCGCGAACGTGGCGTCGAGCGCATGCACGGTCAGCGCCGTGGGCAGGCCCTGCGCCACTTCACGCGCGAACGACGGACCGGTGACGACCGCGGCCGCGCGCCCGGGAAAGCGCGCGCCGACCAACTCATGCAGAAAGCGTCCGGTACCGGGCTCGAAACCCTTGGTCGCCCAGGCGATCGCCGCATGTGCCGGCAGCATGGGTTCGATCTGCGCCAGCAGCGAGGCGAAGGCGTGGCTGGGCACCACGATCAGCACCACGTCGACATTGGCCAGCGCGCGCGACAAATCATGCGTGAACGCCAGCGTGTCCGGGAGTTCCAGCTCCGGCAGATAGCGCAGGTTGCGATGCGCTGCGGCCAGCGCCGTCATTTGCGCCGCATCGCGTCCCCACAGGCAGGTGTCGCTGCCATGTCGCGCCAGCACCGCGGCCAGCGCGGTGCCCCAGGAACCAGCGCCCAGAACCGCGACGCGCGTGGTATCGCTCATTGCCTCAGACGTGCGCGGCTGGCGCTTCCGGCATCGCCTGGCGGCGCTGCTGCTCGGCATACAGCGCGTCGAAATTGACCGGTTGCAGGAAGAAGGGCGGGAAGCCGCCGTTCTGGATCAGTTCGGAGATCACCTGGCGCGCGTAGGGAAACAGCACGTTGGGGCAGTAGGCGCCCAGGATGGCCTCGCGGTTGGCATCATCGAAGCCGGTGATGCCGAAAATGCCAGCCTGCTGCACTTCGGCCAGATACACGGTGCGCTCGTCCATGGTGCAGGTCAGGGTCAGCGTCAGCACCACCTCATACGCGCCTTCACCCAACTCGGTGGCCTTCTGGTTGAGATTAAGCTGGATCTGCGGCTGCGCCTCGCTGCGGCCCATGTCCTGGAACACCTGCGGCGCATTGGGTGCCTCGAAGGACACATCGCGCACGTAGAGTTTCTGCAGTGAAAGTTGCGGCTGCTCGGCCTGGCCGTTGGTGAGGGTCTCTGCCATGGGTTGGACTCCGTATGTTTGAAGGGATGTGTGGGAACAAAGGCCGGAAATCATCCCACAGCAGCGCCCGTACTGCACCTGTGCGCGGACGCCTGTTGCCTGCGCGCCGGCAAACTGGCTAAGCTATGCGGCTGTATTACGCCGACTCGTGCACTTGCCCGGGTCGCCCGCGCGACGCGATGCACGGGCTTGCGGCACATTGTCGGCATCGCGTGGCCCGCTTGGGTCGCCGGCCGCTGCCGCTCTGGCCAAGGGCGGCGTTCATGTCATCACCGGAGGTTCCGATGTCCCGCGTCTGCCAAGTCACAGGCAAGGGTGTGCAGGTCGGCAATAACGTCTCGCACGCCAACAACAAAACCCGTCGCCGCTGGTTGCCCAATCTGCACGAGCGCCGTTTCTGGGTGCCCAGTGAGAATCGCTGGATCAAGTTGCGCGTATCCAGCCACGCCCTGCGCACCATCGACAAGAAGGGCATCGAAACCGTGATTGCCGAGCTGCGCGCGCGCGGCGAAAAAATCTGAGGAGCATGCAGCCATGGCATCCAAGCGCGACAAGATTCGTCTGACGTCCTCGGCCGGCACCGGCCACTTCTACACCACGGACAAGAACAAGAAGACCACGCCGGACAAGATGGAAGTCAAAAAGTACGACCCCGTCGTTCGCAAGCACGTGATCTACAAGGAAGGCAAGATTAAGTAAGCAGGCAACGCCGTCTGCCCACCTTGAAAAAGCCCGCCATGTGGCGGGCTTTTTGCTGCTCGGCGATCAGCCCGCAGGCAATGGAGATTCGCCGCCGCGCCAGCGCAGCGACACCGCCATCGCGCAACCCAGCACGATCTCCAGCGGGCCGCGCATGTAGCCGTTGCTCCACGCCAGATAATCGAACAGATTGACGGTAAGCAGCACGACGCACAGCGCCAGCAACAACGCCAGTTGCGGGCGTGCATCGGCATCGCGACGCCAGGCGCACAGCAGATCGCGCAGTGGCAGCAGGAACGCGGCGCTCAGCAGCAGCAGGCCGACCAGCCCCATGCCGGCGGCGACCTGCAGTGGCGTGTCGTGCAAGTGCGGCGGCACATAACCTTGCCAGGCGATGCCGCGGGCGGCGATGGCTGGCTGGATGCTTGCCAGACCGGAGCCGAATAGCGGGCGCTGCGCGATCAGGTGCAGGGCGAAGCGCCACAGTTCCAGACGCAGACCAATGGATGGTGCTGCGGCGGTGACCGCGCCGCCATCGAGCACGCTCAAGGCGGCCGCGCCGCCGCCATCGAAACGCTGAAGTACCGCCGGGCGCGCCATGTACGCGAACAGCGCGATAGCCAGCACGCCCACGCCAAGCCATCGGTGCCAGCGTCGCGGGGGCGGGACGCGGCGCGGAATGTGACCCAGCGTAAAAAGCAGGGTGGCTCCGATCGCTGCGGCCAGCCACGCGCCACGTGATTGCGAGAACAACAACACCAGCAGCGCCGCCAGCGTCAGCAACGCCCATGCATCGCCGTGCAAGTCCGTCGTCGGCGCTGCGGGTCCGTCGCGTCGGGACAGCCATGCGCTGCGCATGCCGATCAACAGGATCAGTGCGGCAAAAGCGCCGGTTAGATTTTCGGCATAGCCCAGACGCAGGCGCAGCGTGCCCGCGGCAAGAGCGTCCATGCGCAGCCACGGCAATTGCGCCAGTCCCCACAACAGCCAGCCCAGCGCCATCAGCTTGAGCACGCGCATGATCCACTGTGGATAGCGCCCCAGCCACCAGCCGAAGACGCAGGCGTAGATCAGCACCTTGACTGGGTCGAGATCGAGGGTGAGCTGGCGCACGTAACCCAGGTTCGCGCCGGGCTGCGCGGTCACGGCGGCCTGGAGCAGGCTGTACAGAAGCAGCGCGAGGATCAGCTTCGGCAGCGGATGCCGACGCAATGCCTGCCACGGCTGCGCGCCGCAGGCCAGCAGCGCCAGCAGAGACAGCGCCGCGGCGGTACTGGATTGCAGCGGCTGCGGCAGGTTGCTGACGGCCGTGAGTGCGGCCACGGCCAATGTGCCGAGCCCCAGCCAAGCCTGCCATGGCTGGCGCTGGCGCGCGCGCCAGTACGCGGCGAGGCCCTCCATCATGCGGTCAACGCAGACTGTGCTGCAGCGCTGAACCTACGCGCTGGTCGAAGGCAGCGCGATTGCGCTCGAAGCAGGCGCGCGCGTTGTCGCTGATTTGCCGCAGTGCATGCGCGTCAAGACCCAGTGCATGATTCACGGTGCGCTCCAGCGCCTGCTCATCGAAGTAGTAGCGCGTGGCCAAGGCCATGGGCTCGCGCCGCGCGTAGGGCACCAGCAACCCGCATCCGGGCGTGATGCGCTCGTTCATCGGCGGCGCGTCCACGGTCAGTGTCACCGCGCCGACACCCAGCGCCTCGACGAGATAATGGCCCCAAGCGTCGGCTTCCGACGTGCAGACGTGGAACTGGTGGCTGTTTTGCAGGCGTACCAGTTCATGCAGATCATCCGGTCGACGCGGGTCGAGATAGTCGATGCGGTGGTCGATATTGGTTGCCGGGGGCGCCTTGATCGCTTCGCTGGGGTGTTGCAGAACCGTCAGGACTGGCCATTCCGGATGGCGATGCCACAGTGCCAGCAGTCGCTGCGTGCCCTTGGTGCGGCTGCCGCCGGCCAGATGCAGGAACCGGCGCTGGCGAACGATATCGCGGTCCATGCGGTCTTCGCTGTCAAAGCCGACCAGCTGCGCGTCGCAGCCCAGCGCCTGGAAGATATCCAGAGCATCACGACTCTTGGCCCACACCGCATCGACGCTGCCCAGACGACGCTGGTCGTGACGATCGAACCATTCCGGGTTGGGCAGCACGGCATTGCGCTGCGCCAGCGCGGTCTGCTCGGGCCAGAGGTGCTCGAGCATGACGTTCAAGTCAAAGCGTGGCGCATCCAGATGCCGCCGCAAGCCGCCAAGCAGCAAGCGTGGTGCCTGCAGGCACGCTGCGACGCCGCGCCGCCGGCGGCGTCGCTCGCCACGCGCATCGACACGTGTGGCGTAAACCTCGCATCCGTTGCGGCGCAGGGCGCCGGCCAGCAGACGAAAGTCGCGACTCAGGCCGAATCCGTTGTCGCGATAAACCAGGTTGATGCTGGCCATGGACAGTCAGCTCCTTTCAATTCCCATGCATCCTTACAACGACCCCGTGCCCATGATGATCATCCACGAATGCAGCGGTCACTGTGTGATTGCGTGCTGAATGCATGGGTTGGCAGACCCGTATCGCGGCATTACGGTCAAATCACGTCATGATGATTCCGTGACGCGCGGCATGATTCATTTGCCGCGGCAATACGGAAACAAGCAAACTCGCGCAACCGTTCAGCGTGGCATTGCCTGCAGCGCGGCATCCACGCGTAGCGGAAACGCGCGTGCGTTGTCCTCGAACCATGCGCGCGCGGCGTCGCCCAGACGTGCCAAGTCGGCATCGCTCAGTGCCATGGCCTGCGCGATGGTTTGCTCCATCGCGGCCTCGTCGAAGTAATGCGTGGTGGCCAGGTTTTGCCGGCCGCTGCGCGTACAGGCCACGCGCAGGCCGCGTTCGGCGGTGATGAATTCGTTCATGGGCGCGGCGTCGCTGGTGATCACCACGGCGCCGATGCCCATGGCTTCGACCAGATAATGCCCGTAGCCCTCGGTCTCGGACGGGCACAGGTGGAACCAGTGCGCGTTCTGCAGGCGTTGCAGCGCCGCGTCGTCGAGGTAATCGATGCGATGCTCGATGTTGGCGGCCGGGGTGCCCGGGGTGGCGCTCCTGGGGTTTTGCACCACGGTCAGGCGCGGCCACTGCGGGTGCTTGCGCCACAGCTCCAGCAGGCGCACGGTGCCTTTGTGCTGGCTGCGCCCAGCCAGATGAAAGAAGGCACGCTCGCGCGGTACCGCGCCATCGCGACGGTCCTCGCTGGTGAAGCCGGTGTACAGCACGCGCTGGCCGAGCTGCTCGAAGATGGCGATGGCGTGCCGCGTCTGCGCGAACACCGCGTCGATGCGTGGCAGCAAGGCGCGGTCGCTGTCGAGAAACCATTCCGGATGCGGCAACAGCACATTGTGTCGCGCGGCCGGCAGGAACTCGGGGCGGATGTGCTCGATCAGCACATTGACGTCGTGCCGCGCCCAGCCGCGATCGCCAAGGGCGTGATTCCAGACGTTGCGCGTGCCCAGCTTGATGCGCCGTCCCAGCTTGCGCCAGTTGCCGCGGCGCAGGCCGGTCATGGTCACCTCATGCCCGTTGGCGCGCAGCGCAGCAGCAAGCAGGCGCAGATGGCGGGACAGGCCGAGGCCGTTGTCCCACGCAATGACATTGACTCGCATCGGATGCATCCGCAGTTCGCGCACAGGCGCGAGCACCGATGCATGGTAACTGCCACCTTGGGCATGACAAGCGGGTGCGACGGCTCAGAGCCTGCGAAAAATTCCGCGGCGTGCGGAATTTTTCATCGGCGCGGCCAGCACAGGTCCGTACGCGCCTGCGCGAAGCAGCCACATGCGTGACCGCTACGCGTCCGGCCATCCATGGCCGGGCTGAGAGGCTGAAAAATTCACGGCCGCTCAGTCCACGCCGTACTGCGCACGATACGCGGCCAGCTCGCCGCTGATCGTGGCCAGATCGGGCTGCGAGCTCGCGTAGTCCATGATCTCGCGCAAGCCGGCAATGGACAGCACCGGCAGGCCGTGTTCGCGGGTCAGCTCCTGCGCCGCGGACAGCATGCCCTGGCCGCGCTCCTGACGATCCAGCGCGATCACCACGCCGGCGGGCGTGGCGCCGTGCGCGCGGATCAGCGCCAGCGATTCGCGCACTGCGGTGCCGGCGGTGAGGACATCGTCGATCACCAGCACGCGCCCGACGAGCGAAGCACCCACGGTCGTCCCGCCTTCACCATGATCCTTGGCTTCCTTGCGGTTGTAGGCCAGCGGCACATCGCGACCGTGGCGCTCGGCCAGGGCAATGGCGGTGGTCGTGGCCAGCGGAATGCCCTTGTAGGCGGGCCCGAACAACATGTCGAAACCTACGCCCGCAGCTTCGATGCAGGCGGCATAGGCGGCGCCGAGACGCGCGAGACCGGCGCCCGTGGCGATCTGGCCGAGGTTGAAGAAGTAGGGGCTCTGGCGTCCGGATTTCAGCGTGAAGCTGCCGAAGCGCAGTACCCCGGAGCGGTGCGCGAGGGCGATGAAATCCTGCTGGTAAGCGTGCATGGGGGGTCACCGCAAGCCAAAGGGGGACATTATCGAGGCGATGGTCGTGTCGCGCATCCGTGGCCCGCTGGCGCGAGTCGGGGTATGCCGTTTGGTTCTCGTTCGTTGACTTAGCGCGCATCGGCGAGGCATGGTCGCGCCTGTTTTGCTGCCGAGTTCATGCATGCGCATCCTGACCTTGAACGCCAACGGCATCCGCTCGGCTGCGCGCAAGGGTCTGTTCGAGTGGCTGCCTGCGCAGCAGGCCGATGTCGTATGCGTGCAGGAAACCAAGGCCCAGGAGGCGCAGCTCGATGGCGCGCACCGCCCCGCCGGCTACCACAGCTACTGGCACGACGCGCGCAGCAAGAAGGGCTATAGCGGCGTGGCGGTATTTTCGCGGCATGCGCCGGACTCGGTGCTGGATACGCTGGGCTGGGAACCCTTCGATTGCGAAGGGCGTTATCTCGAAGTGCGCTTCGGCACACTCAGCGTGGTGTCGCTGTACCTGCCTTCGGGTTCCTCGGGCGAATTGCGCCAGGGCTTCAAGTTCGAGGCGATGGCGTGGCTGGCGGGCATCCTGGACGGCTGGCTGCGCAGCGGCCGCGACTACGTGTTGTGTGGTGACTGGAACATCGTGCGCAGCGAGAAGGACATCCGCAACTGGAAGTCCAACCAGAAAAACTCCGGTTGTCTGCCCGAGGAGCGCGCCTGGCTCAATCGCCTGGTCGAGGGAGCGGGTTGGATCGATACCTACCGCAGCCTGCGCCCCGGCGGTGAGGATTACACGTGGTGGTCGAACCGCGGCCAAGCCTACGCCAAGGACGTGGGCTGGCGCATCGACTACCAGTTGGTCACGCCCGGCCTGCGCGATGCGCTGCGCGACTGCGGGATCGCGCGTGCGCCGCGTTTTTCCGACCACGCACCCTACTGGGTGGACTACGCGCGGGAATTGATGTGAGTCCTCTGGCGCGACTGCGCACGCTCGCCGTCGCGTTCACGCAACCGGCGGCACGGACCTTGTTCTTCTATGGGTTCTCTTCGGGGCTGCCATTCCTGCTGGTCGGCGGCACGCTGTCGGGCTGGCTGAAGCAATCGCACGTCTCGCTCGACGTGATCGGCCTGGTCAGCTACCTGGGCCTGAGTTACTCGTTCAAATTCGTCTGGTCGCCGGCCGTGGACCGACTACCCCTGCCACTACTGGGTCGGCTGGGCCAGCGTCGCAGCTGGCTGTTGCTGTCGCAATGCGTGCTGGCACTGGCGCTGCTGGGCATGGCGGCGGTTCCGCCGGAAAGGCACTTTGCGCTGTTCCTGGCCTTCGTCGGGCTCGCTGCTTTCGCCGGCGCCACCCAGGATACCGCGATCGATGCCTATCGCATCGAGATCGCACCGCCTGAAATGCAAGGGGCGCTGGCTTCGACGTATGTGTTCGGCTACCGCCTGGCACTGATCGCAAGTGGTGCCATCGCGCTCATTCTGGCGCAGACGATCGGTTGGGCCGATGCCTACCGCGCCATGGCGCTGCTGCTGCTGCCTTCCATCGTGGCCGTCCTGCTTGCACGCGAACCCGCCGAGCACCGCGCGCGCGCGCGCAACCTGCGCGATGCGCTGGAAGACAGCGTGATCGGCCCCTTCCAGCAGTTCTTCGCACGTTACTCGGCGCGCCTGGCGTTGCTGCTGATTGCATTCGTGCTGCTGTTTCAGGTGTCCGCGCAGATGCTGGCGCCGATGGCATTACCCTTTTATCTGGCCAGCGGTTTCAAACTCGACCAGATCGCGGAGATCTCCAAGATCTACGGCGTGGTGGTGGCGCTGCTGGGCGCCTTCGCCGGTGGCGCGGCGGTATTGCGCTGGGGCGCTGAACGCAGCATGCCTTGGGCACTGGCGGCGGCGGCGGCATCGAATCTGCTGTTTCCACTGATGAGCCTGCACCCGGGCAGTGTCCCGGTGTTTGCACTGGTGATCCTGGGGGACAATTTCAGCACCGGCCTGCTGGGCACGGTGGCGATCGCGTTCTTGTCGGACCTCACGGACCATCGCTACACCGCCACCCAGTACGCGCTGCTTTCCTCGTTGACGGTTTTGGGTGGGAGGTTGCTGGCGGGCTTGTCGGGTTTCATGGTGACGGCACTGGGCTATACCCGCTTTTTCGTTTTCACCGCGCTCGCCGGCCTGCCGGCACTGCTGTTGTGGTTCGTGGTGTGGCCTGCGCTGCGGCGGCATCGCGCAGGCTGAGCGAAGGCCCGCGCCGCCGCAAGCCGGTACACGGGCGTGGCAGAATCGGCGTTGCAGGGGCGCATTCGCAATGGGAGTCATGGGATGCCGGACATCATGGTGCGCCAGATCGACGAGGCACTCGCCGAGCGCATCAAAGAGCTCGCGTTGGCGCGCAAGTGGTCGATCAACGACGTGATCCTGCACGCGCTCCGACATGGTTTGGGCATGGCCAGCAGTGATCCATTTACCGGGCACGAGGTCGAATTCGGCCGGCAGATGGGCGCCGGTCTCAGTGCGGGCGAGGATCGCGTGTTCGCCGACGCCGTGGCGGCGCTGGCCGACGTGCCGGCCGGCCAATTTGCCTGCAAGCCCGAGGATGAGTCACAACGTTGATGGCGCTTTCATTGATCCGTGTGCGGCATCGCTGGCCACGGAGCGTGTACAGCGCCCAGTACGCGTGACCCGCGCGCGCCAGTGACGGTGGGCAGGTTGCCGGCGCGCCCGTGCAGGCGCTCGCGCGCCAGCCATGCAAACGCCATGGCTTCGATGAAATCCGGATCGACACCCGCGGCAGCGGTGCTCAGCAACGTGCATGGCAGAGCCTGATCCAGCGCATGCATCAGCACCGGGTTGTGCACGCCGCCGCCACAGGCATAAACCACCAGTGTGTCGGGCGCGTTGGCGAGCAAAGCCGCAGTGATGCTGTGCACAGTCAAGGCCAGCAATGTGGCTTGCACGTCGGCCACGCTCAGCGCGTGCCCTGCCAATCGGGCATCCAGCCAGCGCAGATGGAAGTATTCGCGACCGGTGCTTTTGGGTGCTGGCAGTGCGAAGTAGGGGTCGCTCAGCAGTGCGGCAAGCAGTATGGGGTCGACTTGGCCACTGATCACCAACGCGCCATCGACATCGCAGATGGCACCGGTATGGCGCTGGCACCAGGCGTCCAGCAATGCGTTGGCCGGTCCGGTGTCGAAACCGCGCACACCGCCATCGGCGCCAAGCAGGGTGAGATTGGCGATGCCGCCGAGGTTGAGCACTGCGCGCGCTTCGCCAGGCTGTGCAAGCAACGTGGCATGCAACGCCGGCAGCAGTGGCGCGCCCTGGCCGCCGGCGGCGATGTCGGCGCGGCGAAAATCGGCCACGGTGGTCAAGCCGGTGACCTCGGCGATGACGCTGGCATCACCCAGTTGCAGACTGAATGGATATGCGCCTTGCGGACGATGGCGCAGAGTTTGGCCATGCGAGCCGATCGCGCGCACCTGCTCAGCGCGTACATTCGCTGCGCGCAACAGCGTCATGCCGGCGTCCGCGAAGGCCGCGCCGAGGCGGACGTCCAGATGGCCGAATGCATCGAGATCGAAAGCGCCTTCGCATTGCGCCAGCGTGAGTATCTCGGCGCGCAGCTCAGGTGCATAGGCATAGGTGGCCGCGTGCAGCAGGTGCACGCCGCGGTCGAAATCCACCAGTGCCGTGTCGATGCCGTCGGCGCTGGTTCCCGAGATCATGCCAAGGTACAGGGCTCCGCTCATGCGCCGATCATCGGGTGCTGGCGAGGCGTATCGTGCGGCCGTGTGCCTGATCGATCTGCGCCAACATCGGCGCGATGACGCGGTGGAACGCGACCAGTTGCGCGGCGGGCAGTGGACTTGGCTTGGGCAGCGTCACGGTCAGCGGGTCGCGCTGTTTGCCATCGACGCGGAATTCGTAATGCAGATGCGGTCCTGTGGCGAGGCCGGTCATGCCTACGTAGCCGATCACCTGTCCCTGGCGCACGCGCTCACCCTTGCGCAGCGTGCTGACAAAGCGCGACATGTGGCCATAGGCGGTGCTGATGTCCTTGTTGTGGCGGATCAGCACGAAGTTGCCATAGCCGTTCTCCCAGCCCTTGAACTGCACCACACCATCGCCGGCGGCGTAGATCGGCGTGCCCTGGGGTGCAGCATAATCCACGCCCTTGTGCGCGCGCATGCGGCCCAGCACCGGGTGCAAGCGCGCCACCGAGAAGCGCGAGGAGATGCGCGTGAAATCCACCGGTGTGCGCAGGAATGATTTGCGCATGGGGCGACCGTCCTCGCTGTAATACGCCACGTTGCCATCCGGCTGGGTGTAGCGGAACGCGGTGTAGCGGCGCCCGCGATTGACGAACTCTGCGGCGATGATAGTGCCCGGGCGCAGATACTCGCCGTCGCGGTACACGCTGTCGTAGACCACCGCGAAGCTGTCGCCAACGCGCAGGTCTTGGGCGAAGTCGATGTCATAACCGAACACCCTGGCCAGTTCCAGCACCATGGCGTTGCTCATTCCGGCGTGGCTGCCGGCATCGAACAGCGAGTCGGTGATCATCCCGTGTGCGATGCGCGTGCGGCGTTCGAGCACGAGTGGCTGCAGGGTTTCGGCGGCGCGGTCACCATGAAATTGCAGGGTCACGCGCTGCGCATCGTTGCGCTCGTAGCGCATCGCCAGGAGCTCGGCATTCGCGCCGCGCAAGAATTCGAAACGCTGGCCCGGGCGGATGCGCGCCAAGTCCGACTTGCCGTGGTCGGCATCCAGTGCACGCTGCAACTCGGTCGCGCTGAGGCCCTGCTGTTTGAACAGGTCCGCCAGCGACTGCCCGGGCTGCGCCGTGGCTTGTTGCCAGGCAAGTTCTTGTCCTGGCGCGTCGATCTGGCCGGGAGCCAGGCTTGGCACGGGCAGCGCCAGCTGCATGCGTGGACCCTGCATGGCGTGCTCGCGTTGCAGAGTGGCCCACGCAGGCAGGATGGTCAGAGCCAGTATCATCGCGGTGAGTGCGGCACCAGCCACGATCCAGCGATGGCGCTTGCGTGCTAGCAGGATCTGGCGTGCGCGGCGCGCCGCGCTGAGGTAGTAGCGCACGTGGCGCCGCGAGGCGATGGCGCGCAGAGTGAAGTGACGCATGCTGTGCGTCTGCGGGTGATCGCCCATCAAGAGGCCTCTCGTACGGAAATCGACAGGTACCATAACCACCTTGGCAAAACCGCGTCAACGTATTGTTTGCAAAGGCTTTGCCTGGCGCACACGCTTAACTCACAATTAACCGCATTCAGCGATTCCCGCGCCACACAGAACCCTGCGCGCAACGCTTTCATGACCGAGGCCCCCATGTCTGAACACGATCACGCGCTGGCACAAATTCGCCGTGGCAGCGAGGCTATCTTCAAAGAAGATGAGCTGCGCATGCGTCTGGCACTGGGCCGTCCGTTGCGTATCAAGGCCGGTTTCGATCCCACCGCGCCCGACCTGCATCTTGGCCATACGGTGCTGCTGAACAAGATGCGCCAGTTCCAGGATCTTGGTCATCAGGTGATTTTTCTCATTGGCGATTTCACCGGGATGATCGGCGATCCCACTGGCAAGAACGTCACGCGTAAGCCGCTCACGCGCGCCGATGTCGAGGACAACGCACGGACGTATGCAGCGCAGGTGTTCAAAGTGCTCGATCGCCAGCGTACCGAGGTGCGCTTCAACTCCGAGTGGTTCGACCACATGAACGCAGCCGACATGCTGCGCCTGGCCGCGCAACACACCGTCGCGCGCATGTTGGAGCGTGACGATTTCGCCAAGCGCTACAGGGCGCAGCAGCCGATCGCCATCCATGAATTCCTGTATCCGCTGGTGCAGGGCTACGATTCGGTGGCGCTCGAAGCAGACGTCGAGCTCGGCGGCACTGACCAGACCTTCAATCTGCTGATGGGGCGCGTGTTGCAGGAGCACTACGGGCAGCCGGCTCAAATCGTGCTGACCATGCCGCTGCTCGAAGGCCTGGACGGCATCAACAAGATGTCCAAGTCGCTGGGCAACTACATCGGGATCGATGAGCCGGCCATCGATATCGTCAGCAAGACCATGAGGATCGACGATGCGCTGATGTGGCGCTGGATCGAGTTGCTCAGTTTCGAGATCAGCGCGGAGCAAGCGCTGCGCCTGCGCGCAGACGTGGTCGCCGGCACGCTCAATCCGCGTGATGTCAAGCTGCGCCTCGCGCGCGAATTGGCGGCGCGTTTCCACGATGACTCCGCTGCCGAGATTGCGCTCGCCGGATGGCATGCGGCGGTGCGCGGCGAGGGCGACATCAGTGCCCTGGCGCTGCAGAGCATCACGATTCCGCTTGCTGGCTTGCGCCTACCTGCACTGTTGACTGCGGCGGGCCTCACGCCAAGCAACTCTGAGGCGAATCGCAAGTTGCGTGAACGCGCCGTGCGCATCGATGGTGAAGTGTGCGAGGACGCCGCGCGCGTGTTTCTGCCGGGATTCGAGGGCTTGCTGCAAGTTGGCAAGCGCGGATTCGTGCGAGTGCGATTGAGCCCGCCAGGCTGATCCATAGCATCGTCGCGATATGAACTAGCCCCGGGCCTGCGGAAGCGCGAGTGCGATGCGCGGTACGGCGTGAGGGCTCGGACGGGGGTGGATGTGTATGCGCGGGTGTTGAGAGTGCTTGACGGTAGTGGAAAGGGATGTAAGATAGCGGGCTCACCGGGCGA
>DZBX01000244.1 GCA_022730075.1 Rhodanobacter sp.
ATCGAAACCAAGCTGCCCGCGGTGGGCACCACCATTTTCACGGTGATGAGCCAGCTCGCGATCGAGCACAAGGCGATCAATCTGGGCCAGGGCTTCCCTGATTTCGATCCGCCACCAGCCTTGGTCGATGCCTTGGCGCGCGCCATGCGCGAGGGTCGCAACCAGTACGCGCCGATGACCGGCATCACCGCGTTGCGCGAGCAGATCGCGCTGAAGACCGAGCGCTTGTACGGGCACCGCGTCGGCGTCGATACCGAGATCACCGTCACCTCGGGCGCCACCGAGGCGCTGTTCGCCGCCATCGCCTGCAGCGTGCGCGCGGGCGAGGAAGTGATCGTGCTCGATCCCTGCTACGACAGTTACCAGCCCGCCATCGACCTGCAGGGCGCGCGCGCGGTGCATGTGCCGCTGCGCCTGCCGGATTTCTCCGTGGACTGGCAGCGCGTGCGCGACGCGCTCACGCCGCGCACGCGCATGATCATCGTCAACAGTCCGCACAACCCATCGGGCGCGGTGTTCTCCGCCGCCGATCTCGATGCACTGGCCGAGTTGGCGCAGGCGCACGGGCTGTGGGTGCTGTCGGATGAGGTCTACGAGCACATCGTGTTCGACGACGCGCAGCACCAAAGCGTGCTGCGTCACCCGGCGCTGGCCGAACGCAGCTTCGTGGTCAGCTCCTTCGGCAAGACCTACCACTGCACCGGCTGGAAGCTGGGTTACTGCATCGCGCCCAAAACGCTGAGCGCCGAGTTTCGCAAGGTGCACCAGTACCTCACTTTTTGCAGCTTCCAGCCGGCGCAGTGGGCGTTCGCGGAGATGCTGGCGCAGGCACCCGGGCATTATCTTGCATTGCCCGCGTTCTATCAGGCGAAGCGCGATGCGTTTCGCGCACTGCTGGCGCCCTCGCGGCTCAAGTTGCTGGCGGTGCCCGCCGGTTACTTCCAGCTGGCCGATTACAGTGCCATCCGCGATGTGGACGATCTGAACTTCTGCGACTGGCTGGTGCGCGAAGTCGGCGTGGCCGCGATTCCGCTGTCACCGTTTTACGAAACACCGCCCGATGCGCGGCTGCTGCGCTTCTGTTTCGCCAAGTCCGACGCCACCCTGGCCGCCGCCGCGGAGCGCCTGTGCAAACTCTGAGGATCAGCCTGGTACAGGGCGACACGCGCTGGCATGACGCCGCGGCCAACCGCGCTTACTACGGGCAACTGGTGCGCTCACTGGCCGGGCAGGGCAGTGATCTGGTGATTCTGCCGGAGACATTCCTCTCCGGCTTCACCAACGACACGCTGCATCAGGCCGAAGGCATGGATGGCGAAGGCGTGCGCTGGCTGCGCGCGCTGGCGGCGGAGATCGGCGCGGTGGTCACCGGCAGCGTGGTGATCCGCGACGACGGGCGCAATTACAACCGCCTGTTGTGGATGCGGCCAGATGGCCAGTGCACGCAGTACGACAAACGCCATCTGTTTCGCATGGCCGGCGAGCACGAGCGCTACGCCATGGGCGGCGCGCGGCCCATCGTCGAATTGCACGGCTGGCGCGTGCTGCCGCAGGTCTGCTACGACCTGCGCTTTCCGGTGTGGCTGCGCAATCGCCGTCTGCAAAGCGCCACGGGCGGCATGGATTACGACCTGCTGTTGTTCGTGGCCAACTGGCCCGAGCCGCGCCGCCATGCATGGCGCATGCTGCTGCGCGCGCGTGCCATCGAGAATCTGGCCTGCGTGGCCGCGGTCAACCGTGTCGGTCGCGATGGCAATGGGCTGGATTACTCCGGTGACAGCACCGTGCTGGATGCCCTCGGACAGCCGCTGGTCGAACTGGGTCGCGCTGCGCAGGTGGTCACGGTCGCGCTCGATCCCGCGCCGCTGCTGGCGTTGCGCGAACGGTTTCCGGCGTGGATGGACGCCGACGATTTCAGTCTTGGCGATTGACGCGGCGCGCGCGGCGCTTGCATCAACCGGCGTTC
>DZBX01000012.1:0-7183 GCA_022730075.1 Rhodanobacter sp.
GCGCGCGGCGAAGGTGCTGGCGTTGAACTCGTGTTCGGCGTACAGCGTCAGCGAACGATCCAGCGCGGTCGCGTGCAGCTCGCCAGGCTGCTTGCCATGCAGCAAGTGCAGGAAGTGCGCGGCGATGGTGTCGTCCTCGGTCTCGGTATCGATGCGCTTGCCGCTGTGGCTGTAGTGGAACCAGTACAGCAGCATCGAGCCGAAGCTGGCCATGAGCCGGTCGGCGATGGCGCGAGCACCGACCACGCCATGGCTTTCGTGCTCGGGCAACACGGTACCCAGCACCGAGCAACCGGTGCGCATCACGTCCATCGGGTGCGTGGCGGCGGGCAACTGTTCCAGCGCGACGCGCACCGGCAGCGGCAGCCCACGCAGGCGCTTGAGTCGAGCGCGATAGGCGTTCAGTTCGGACCAGTTGGGCAATGCGCCATGCACCAGCAGGTGCGCCACTTCCTCGAAGCTGGCGCGGGTGGCCAGATCGTGGATGTCATAGCCGCGGTAGTGCAAGTCGTTGCCACTGCGTCCGACGGTGCAGACCGCGGTGTTGCCGGCGGCAACGCCGGATAGCGCGACCGATTTCTTGGCCCTGGGCGGATTGTGTTGCGGGGTGTCGGTCATTGCGTGTTCTCCTTGGGTTCTTGCCGCTGCGTGAGGCAAGGCAAGCATGGGGTTCTGCGCGCCATCAACCCGCATGAGCGGACGCGATGTGCGCACTGCGCGTGGCTAATCAGCGGAGCGACGCGGCATGCCGAATAGGGCGTCGAGCTTGTCCTCGTAGGCGTGGTAGCCGAGAACTTCGTAGAGTTCTTCGCGTGTCTGCATGGCGGGCACGACGGCACGCTGCGTGCCGTCGCGGCGCAGGGTTTCATAGAAATTCAGCGCGGCCTTGTTCATGGCGCGGTAAGCGCCGCAGCAATACAGCGCGATATCGACGTCGGCGCCGCGCAATTCATCGATGGTGAAATACGGCGTGGCCCCGAATTCGGTGAGGTTGGCCAGGATCGGAACCTTCACCGCGACCCTGAAGCGGCGATAGTCATCCAGCGTGCGCATGGCCTCTGGGAAGATCATGTCGGCACCGGCCTCGACATAAGCGCAAGCGCGCGCAATGGCTGCATCGATGCCCTCCGCTGCCGCGGCATCGGTACGCGCCATGATCACGAAGTCGGCGTCACTGCGCGCATCCACCGCAGCCTTGACACGATCGACCATCTCCGCCGTGCTCACCACTTCCTTGCCGGGACGGTGGCCGCAACGCTTCTGCCCGACCTGATCCTCGATGTGCACCGCGGCCACGCCGATACGCTCGAAGCTGCGAATGGTACGCGCGATGTTGAACGCGCCACCCCAGCCGGTGTCGATATCCACCAGCAGCGGCATCTGCGTGGCCTCGACGATGCGCCGCGCGTCGGTGAGCACATCTTCCATCGTGCTGATGGCGAGGTCGGGCAGACCCAGCGAATTGGCGGCCACGCCGCCGCCGGAGAGATACAGCGCCCGGTAACCGGCACGTTTGGCCAGCAGACCGGCATAGGCGGTGATCGCGCCGACCACCTGCAACGGGCTTTCGGCAGACAGTGCGGCGCGGAAGCATGCGCCGGAGGATGCGTGGGGGCTCATGCTCGCTCCGCGGAAAAGGATCATTGTAAACCCTGCCCCGCGCGCCGGACTTCACACGACGTGCACCCTCGCGTGTCGTGCCTCAGGCGGCGATATTCAACACCGACAGCAGGCGCGCTTCGATTGCCTGCAGATCTGGGATATGCGCGGGCTCGTCGCGCACCAGCACTTCGCTGCGGACGCCGAAGTGGTTGCCGTCGCTGTCGCCCGCCGGCATCAGCACATCAGGCGTCAGCGTGACCAGGCGCGGGAATCCCTGCGTGAGCAGGGCCAGGTACGGCATGCGCGGATGCGCGCCAAGCGCCTTCAAAACCGCCACGCGCGCGTGCAGGGAGCCCTCCGTCTCGACCTGGCCGATGAGCACCGCGTAGGCAACCAGCGGCAGGCGCCAGCCGCGCCATGGAATGCGCCCCAGCAGCCACGCCGGCGCATCGCTCACTGCCTCGGGGGTGGTCAGCGTGATCACCTCGGCGACGCTGGCATTGGGCAGCAACACGCGCCCGCCGCTCACCGGAATCATCACGCCACGAATTTCCGAACTGGTCAAAGCCATGTTTTCACCCTGCCGCAAAATCAGCATTGAGCCGCGCCGCAAGCTCCTGCGGCGTGCCCGAAAACGTCGTCAAGCCTGCCGCCGCAGCCGCATCGACCATGGCGCTGACCACGCAGGTTTCACGGGTCTGCGTCCACACCTCGCCACCGCACTCGACCACCCTGCGCATGCCTTGCAACGCATCATTGGCCATGCCCGAGAACACCAGCGCGAGCGCGCGCTCGCCAAACACGTCGGCGACACGCGTGAAGGTATCGTCGATCGACGGCGTATAGCGCTCATCGCCACCCGGCAGCACATGCACACCGCCATCCGGATCCAGTGCGATACGCGCCCGCGGCGGCACCAGCAGCACATCGCCTGCGCACGCGCTCAAGCCTTCGCTGGCGGTACGCACTGCATGCGGCAGGGCGCGTTCGAATTGCGCGGCATACCCGGCGAAGAAAGCCTCGTCCAGATGCTGCACGACCACCAGCAGCAGCGGCAAGCCAGGCGCCAGCGCGCCCAGGAATTCGCGTACCGCATCCGGCCCGCCAATCGAAGCCCCGATCACGACGACGCGACGCAAACCACGCGCCGATTCGCGCCGGACAGCGCCGTTCGTATTTACACTGACGGCTGCGGCGTCCTCGATGGGCAGGAGTTCGATTCCGTCCAGCGCCGCGAAATCCGGTGCCGCGGCAGGTGTCGACTGCATCGCTGATGCGGGTTGCACAGTCGCTGCCGGTGCATCGAGATCGAGCAGGCCCCAGTCCGGCGCGGCAACATCGGCGGCCGGCGCAGCCGGTGCGTCCGGCACGACCTGCCCGAACATTTCGTCGAGCATGAGCTCCAGATCCGGACTGCTGTCGCCGATACTCACCGGCGTGGCGTCCACGATGTCCGACGGCTCGGCGACGCGGGTTGCGGCATCGGCGCTCGACGATGGATCCGCATCCGCGCGCGCGCTGACCGTCGGCGGCGTCCATGTTTCCGGATCGAAGTCGGCCAATCCAGGCGACACGATGGCGGGTTCGGATTCGACCAGCATCGACAGCAGCGGATCCTGACCAGCGGCGTCGATGGGCAGGTCCGGCACGGGTGTCGTCGTCGATCGAATTTCCACCCCATCCGCAGCGGGCGGCAGGATCTCGGCCAGCAGTGCATCGAGGTCGGCAGTCGAGAATGCATCGAGGTCAGCCTGGGCGGCCGGCTGCGCCAGAGCTTCGTGCCGCGGCACGCGCTCGAACGTGATCGACTCTTCCGGCGCCGTCGTGATCGGGTCTGCGGCATCCGCCGTGTGCTGCTCCGGCGCGACGGATGCTGCCGGCATTGCTTCGGGCACAGGCAGCTCGGCGAGCAACGCATCCAGGTCGAAATCCGGTGCCTCGAATGCCGGCAGGTCGATGAGCACGGGCGGATTCGGCGTCATGTCCGCGCTCGTCTCACCAGGCTCGGGTAGCGCCGACGTGCGGATCCCTTCGTGCGCATCGAGATCCACATGCGTCTGCGCAACCGCCTCGGCAGCGGCGGGCGGCGGCGCGTCCATGGGCTGCTGCAACGGATCCGTGGCATCAGCAGAGAACGCGGCCAGCATGGCATCGAAATCATCCTGCGCGTGGGCAAGTCGATCCTGCAGCCCCGCTGCATCGGCCACGGGGCGCAGTGGATCGTTCGGCATCGGCAGCGACTCGGCAACACCCGCCGCGTCGATCAGGGCTTCGATCTCGCGGCCGAGCGCCGCGTTCATGGCCGGCTCGGCATGCGGCGGCGTTCGCGCGGGCGCATCCGCGACGGCATCAGCGTCCGCATCCACCACGACCGATACGGAACTTGCACTGACCACCGGCAACGGCGCTGCGGGGACAGGCACCACGGCGGCGTCGGACGGACGCGGCGGGTCGATTTCCGTGCCCAGAATCTTGGCCGCAAGATGCCGCGCCCAGCGCGCCGCATCCCAGCCGGCCAGGCCACGCGCTGCCTCGGCGTCGTTCAACACCAGTCGTTGATGCGCCGGATCGAGGGATTCGACCACGCGTTGCAGCGCGGCTTCCTCATTCGGATCAAGGTCCAGCACCACGACTTCGGCGGCGTGCTCGATCAGAGCCTGCGGCTGGAATTCGCTGACGCGGGCCTCGAGCACGATGCGCGCGCCGCGAGCGCACAAGGCCTCGCGCAAGCGCGCGCCCATGTCGAGATCCTCGAACAGCAGCGCGATCGCGGGCCCGGCGTCAGGCGTGCTGGCCACTGAGCACCTCCTGCACGTTGCGCAGCAGATCGGCCTCTTGATACGGCTTGCCAAGGTAACGCTCGACGCCGATCTCGAGCGCGCGCTGGCGATGCTTCTCGCCGCTGCGCGAGGTGATCATGATGATCGGCACGCGCTTGAGACGCGGGTCGTTTTTCATGTGCGTGGCCAGCTCGTAGCCATCCATGCGCGGCATCTCGATGTCGAGCAGCATGACATCCGGCGTGCGCTCCTGCAGGCGTTCCAGTGCATCGATGCCATCCTTCGCGGTGATCACGTCCATCTCCACGCGTTCCAGCACGCGCGAGGTGACCTTGCGCATGGTGATCGAATCATCGACCACCATCACCAGCGGCCGCGCACGCGGCACTGCTGAGGTCGCGATGGCGGGCGTATCCGGCTGCGCTTCGCCAAGCTCCTCGATCGTTGACCGTGCGACGGCATCGGCGTGCTGACCCAGTGCGGTACCGCGCCGCACCAGCGGCGGCAGATCGAGGATGATCACCACCGAGCCGTCACCCATGATGGTGGCGCCGAACAGGCCGGGCACCGAGCTGATCTGCGGACCAACCGACTTGACCACGATTTCGCGCGAGCCGACGACCTGATCGACGTGCACCGCGGCGCGCAGTTCACCGCTGCGGATCAGCAGCAGCGGCAATTGCGGCTCGTCGCTATGGCGCGTGCCCGCGCCGAGCAAGCGGCCCAGTTCGTGGATCACGTAGCGTTCGCCAGCGTAGGTGTACATCGGCGCGGCATCGCGCAGGCGCGCGGCGAAATCTTCGCGGGTGATGCGCGCCATGCCCTGCACCGAGGTCATCGGCACCGCAAACACCGATTCGCCCTGCTTGATCAGGATTGCCTGCGTCACCGCCAGGGTGAATGGCAAGCGAACCTGGAAGCGGGTGCCACGACCATGCGCCGAATCGATGGCCAGGGAGCCGCCGAGCTGCTTGATCTCGCTGGCAACCACGTCCATGCCCACGCCCCGCCCGGCGATCTGCGTGACTTCGCCGGCCGTGGAAAAGCCGCTTTCCAGGATGAAAGCGTACAGGTCGCGATCGGAAAGCTCGGCGTCGGCGCGCAATAGACCGCGCTCGATGGCCTTGGCGCGGATCGCATCACGATCGAGACCGCGGCCGTCGTCGCTGACATCCAGCAGCACCTCGGTGGCCTCGCGGCTGACGTGGATGGTGACCGTGCCTTCCTCGGGCTTGCCTGCCGCGACACGCTCGGCGACCGGCTCGATGCCGTGCGCGACCGCATTGCGCAGCATGTGCTCGAATGGCGCCTTCATGCGCTCCAGCAGGGTGCGATCCATTTCGCCATGCGCGCCCTCGACACGCAGCTGCGCGCGACGACCGAGTTCCTGCGCAGCCTGACGCAACGTGCGGCGCAGGGATGGAACCAGCGCCTCGAATGGCACCATGCGCGTGCGCATCAGCCCTTCCTGCAACTCGGAGCTGACCCGCGACTGCTGCAGCAAAAGGGTTTCCGATTGCCGCGTGGTGTCATCCAGCAAGCCCTGCAGCGAGGCCAGATCGGACACTGACTCGGCCAGCGCGCGCGAATACTGCTGCAGCTGCGAAAAACGGTCCAGTTCGAGTGGGTCAAACCCGCCGTCGGGCGTGGCGATCTGCTGCTCGCGCTGGAAGCGCGCGATGATCTGCGCCTCGGTTTCGATTTCGAGCTTGCGCAACTGGTCGCGCAATCGCGCCACGGTCTGGTCGAGCTCGACCAGATTGAAGCGGAACGTGGAAACCTGTTGCTCCAGACGCGAGCGATAGATGGAAACCTCACCCGCCTGATTGACCAGCGTGTCGAGCACATCCGAACGCACGCGCACCATTTCCTGGGTGGTGCGCACGACATCTTCGGCTTCGATCGGCGGCAGCGGCTGCAGCGGCACGCGCGCGCTCGCGTCGACCTCGGGCGCGGGCGCCGGCTCGTCGCCGGCACTACCCGATGCCTGCGTCGTGCCGGCTTCGGCAAGGCGCTCGAACAAACCGATGGCGTTGACCGGCAACGCCACCGCGTGACCGCGCTGCACGCGCTCGACCAATTCGTGCAGGCGATCGAAACCACGCTCCAGCGAGGCGACCACGGCGGTATCGCCCAGGCGACGGCCAGCGGCCACGGCATCGAGCACGCTTTCCATGGCATGCGCGAGGTCGCCCACCGGCTGAATGCCGGCCATGCGCGCGCCACCCTTGAGGGTGTGCAGGTCGCGTTGCAGGCCGGTCACGGCGTCGTGTCCATCGGGGGACGCGCGCCATGCATTCAGACGCGCATCCGCCTGGTCGAGGATCTCCAGACCCTCCTGCACGAACACGTCCAGCAGGTCCGGGTCAGAGTCGGCAAGAGCCAGGTGCCCGTCGGGCTGGGCGTCGTCCGGAAATACCGGGACCGGCGCCTCCGGCAAGTGCATTGGTTGCGGTTGCGCCGGCGGCGCAGCGTCGCGCACTTCGACATCATCGTGCGCGGTTTCCAGCAAGGCATTTTCCGCCTGCGGCGCGGACTCCGTTGGCTCCACATCCGAGCGCACTTCCTGCGGTGCTTGCGCGCTGGCTTCGGTGCCTGCGGCCTGCAGTCCCTGCAACAACAGACGGGTCAGCGGATCTTCGGCGAGTGCGTCAACGTCCGGCGTCGTCTGTTCGGCCTCGATCATGAAGCCATCATCCTGCCGCGCGAGACCAGTCAGCCAGGTCTCGACGGCCTGCTCGGCCTCGTCTTGCATGGCCTGGGCCTGCGCGGCCTCGACGCGTTCGGCCTCGACGCGTTCG
>DZBX01000012.1:7283-34133 GCA_022730075.1 Rhodanobacter sp.
CTTCGACGCGTTCGACTTCGACGCGTTCGGCTTCGACGCGTTCGACTTCGACGCGTTCTGCCTCGATGCGTTCTGCCTCGATGCGTTCTGCTTCGATGCGTTCGGCTTCGACGCGTTCTGCCTCGATGCGTTCGGCTTCGACGTGATCCGCATCTATCCGCGCGTCGTCGGAGTGCTCGGCTTGCTGCTGCTCGGCACCGGCCTGCTCGACTCCATGCACATCATCGGAATGCATGCCGATGCCGTAGATCGCGCCGGCCTGCTCGGGCTCGGGCAAGGCATCGCGCAGCGCGACCAGCCGCGCCGCGAGCGCGTCGGAATCGGGCACCACGGGTTGCGCGCGGTCGTACTCGGCCATGACCTGGGCAATCAGCGCGGCGGCTTCGCCCAGCGCCGCGCGACCGGCATCGGGCATGTGCTCGGAGCTGCCGCGCAGGCGCTTGAGATAGGTCTCCAACGGTGCCAGCACGTGGCCGATCACCGGAATATCGACCATGGCAATGGCGCCGTTGAGCGTGTGCACGGCACGCAACAGCGGCTCGCTGACGCCGCCATCACCGGGCGCAGCCAGCCACGACTGCACGGTTTCGAGATGTTGCGCGGTCTCGCTGCGCAGAATCTCCAGCAGCACTGCATCGATCGGCGGCAATGGTGGCGCCGCGAGCGCCACGTCCGCGTCGGCTGCGACAGGCGTGGCGGCCGTGCCGGTCTCCAGCGCAGCAACGGGTATCGGCTGCGGATGCGGCTGCCAGACGCGACGCGTGACACGGCGCCGTTGCACACTGGCCTCGGCGGGCAGAGTGAAGTCGGCGAGTTCGGCTGCCTCGCCGTTGCCGAGGCGCTCGGCCGCCTGCATGATCGCCGCCAGCGGCGCCCAGGCCTGCTCGCCCTGCAGCGAACTTTGCACCGCCGGCAGGGCGGCAACGGCATGTTTGACCAGCGCCTGCACCATCGGGCCTGGCGGCACGCTGCGTTCGAGCACACGATTGAGCAGATTTTCGACCTTCCACGCGAATTCGCCCAATTCCATCGCGCCGACCAGTCGTCCCGATCCTTTCAGCGTATGGAAGGCACGGCGCATCTCGCGCAGGGTGTTCAGGTCCTCCGGGTTGGACAGCCACGTGTCCAGAGCCTTGTTGAGCGTCTGGATTTCCTCGCCGACTTCCTCGATGAACACCTCGCGGATCTCGGCGTCGGCGGCTTCGCCATCCTGGCGAAAGCCCGCCAAGGCCTGGCCACTGGCCGCAACCGGTTCATCGATCTCCTCGGTGATCTCGACCCATTCTCCGGGCCCCGTGCCGGGGGCGGGCAACTCGGCCGGCGGCGGGGTGGTGGACTCGGTGCTGGCGAAGCGCAGCCCCGCCAGGTCCTGATCCGGCATGGGCACGGCTGCGCCCGTGCCGATCAGCAGGGCATCCAGACCGCTGCCGGAGGAGACGCTGACGGCTTCGCTCAGTCCGGGTTCCGTCCGCGGCGCGATGTCCATGTCCTCGCTTGGCGCCGGCTTGGCGCGCAAGGCGGGCAGCGGCCAGTAACCCAGCGCGCTCAGGCTGCGTTGGGTGACATCGAGAATGCGCTCGCGCTGCGGACGCTGTTCGCGCACGGCCTCGAGGAAATACTCGACCGAGGCCAGCGCATCGGCGAGCAGGTCCATTTGCTCCGCCGTCGGCACGCGCTGATCCGTCACCAATTCGTTGTGCACGAAACGGCCGATGGCCTCGACCAGATCCGGCAAGCGCGGCACATCGAGCATGCGCAGCGCGCCGATGAGTTCGTCCAGCAGCTCCGGCACGGCAGCCACGCGCGCGTGCACCCATGGCGACTCGATGAAAGCCACGAGGTCATCCTTGACCCGCGCCAGATTGGTGGAGGCTTCCTTGAGCACGGCATCGAGCAAGCGCCGCGCCTCGGCCTTGGGCAGTTGCAGCCCGGCGTCATCGCCGCCTTCGGCGCCCAGACGGTCGATGTGATCATCCAGCGAGGATTCGACGTACAACAGGGCGCCGGCGACATCGAGCAAAGTCGATTCGTCCACCGCGCGCGTACCTGCAGCAAGCTGCGCGATGGTCTCGCGCTGCTCGTGCACCACGCGCCGCGGCACATTCAGGCCAAGCATGCCGAGGGTATCGGCGACGCGGGCCAGGGCATCGGCCTCGCCGGCGAGCTGGCGCGGATCGTGCTCGACGTTGCGCAGGTAGAGATCCATGGCATCCTTGACGCGCAGCAGGTCTTCCTTGATGGCGCGTGCCACGGTATCCAGCAGCATGCGGTTGTGACCCGCCAGCGCGCCTTCGGCATGCGCGATTTCGCTCTGCGAAGGCAACAGGCGATCGAGCCGGTAGGTGTCATAGATCGCGGCCAGGCGCTCACTGCCTGGGCGCGCATGCGCCGCGTAGTAAAGCAGGCTGCGTACCAGCTCCTCGGATTCACCACGGGCGAGCGCGGTTTCACCATCCTCGATCAGCGCGCGCACACTGCGATCAACCTTGCCGATCAGCTTCTTGACCTCGACGCTGTGCTCGTCGAGCAGGCCGCGTTCGAGACCCTCCACCACGCCACTCGCGATCCACCAGAGGCGCCTGCCGGGCAGCGAATAGCACTGCGCACAGATGCCGTCGAGCACCCCGCGCATGGCGGCGAGATGACGCGCGGCATCACCCTGATTGCGTATCCACGCCAGCAGCGGCAACTGCAGTTGCGTGCGCAGCGCGGCCAGCGCACGCTGCTGTGCGACCGGCGCAGGCGCCGCGGTGAGACCCGGCACGAACGACGGCAATTCGACATTGAGATCGGGCATGAACAGCGCGGTCTCACCGATCTGCGCCTCACCGCGACAAGCACGCAACTCGTTGAGCAGCGGCAGCAACACCAACGGTACGTCACGGTGGCCCGCCTGCAGGCGCTCCAGATAATCCGGCAGCTGCATCATGCCGCGCATCAGCACGGCATAGGCTGCCTCGCGATCGGCTACCGCGCCATCGAGCAGCGACTTGGCCAACTGCTCCATTTCCTCGGCGACCATGGCGGCGCCGTACAACTCGACCATGCGCAACGTGCCCTGCACCTGGTGCAGATAGGTCGCGCAAAAACGCATCTGGCTGGTGTCAGCCTGGTCCTGCACAAAGGCCTCGAGCGAGAGCTGCGCCTGATGCAAGGTCTCGTCGAGCTCACTCTTGACCCAACCCAGGGTGGTGAAGTCGATGTCTTCGTCGAGTCGCATGGTGTACCTCTGGGATCGATGCCCTGCTGCAAGAACGCGGAGCCGGGCGCTAACAGCGCTCAGCCACGACGCTGATAGGCCAGCGTGCCCTGCCAGGCCACCCGCGTCAGCGCGGGATGGCTCCAGCTGGTGACCTCGCCGGGACCGATCAGCAGCAGACCCTCTGGTTCAAGGAGACCCGCCAGACCATCCAGCAATTCGCGGCGACGCTCGCGCGCGAAGTACATGAGCACGTTCTGGCAGAAAATAAGATTCAGGCGCTGCAGAGGCGCCGCGGCGGCCTGCAGCAGGTTGACGCGCGCGAAGGCCACGCGCTTGCGCAGACTGGCGATCGGCGTGAACGCATCCTCGCCGCGCATCTCGACATACTGCGCGCGGTACAGCGCCGGGACTTCCTCGATGCGGCCGCACGGATAGATCGCCGCGCGCGCCGTGGCCACCGCCGCCGAACTCACGTCGCTGGCGGTCACGCCAAAATGCACTTTGCCGCCATGACCGAGCAGGCCGTGATGCAGGACCATGGCCAGCGACCAGGCCTCCTCGCCGCTGGCGCAGCCCACGCTCCAGGCGTGCAACGCGCCGATGCCGTTGCCCAGACGCTCGGGCAGCCAGCGCTCGCGGATCAGGTCGAACGAGGGCATGTGCCGGAAAAAGCGCGTCTCGTGCACGGTCAGGCGATCAACCAGGGTGGCCCACTCCACCGCGCCCGCGCCGGGCGCGCTGATGTGCTCGAAATACCGGACGAAGTCGCCGTAGCCGATTTCGCGCATGCGTGCCCGCACCGCGCTGACCAGGAACGGCTTGCGCTGCGGCGCCACCACCACGCCGGTGCGCTGCTCGAGCAACGCCACCCAGCGCGCGAACACGGCCTCGTCCATGCCGGCGAGGGCAAGCGCGGAATCATGAGGGGTGAGCGCGACGGCCATGGACTGCGATTCCCCCGCTCAGCCGGGCAGCTTGAAGTCGGCGACCGAACGACGCAGATCCTGCGCCATCTGCGCCAGATTGCCGATCGACTCGGCGGTCTGGCTCGCGCCCGTCGAGGTCTGCGAGGTGATCTCCTGGATCACGTTCATGGTCGAGGAGATATTGGTTGCCGCCGCGGACTGCTGACGCGCCGCCTCGGAGATGTTCTGGATCAGGTCGGCCAGATCATTGGAGACTTTTTCGATCTCGCCCAGCGCGGCACCGGCGTCCTCGGCGCGGCGCGCACCGGTGACGACTTCGGCCGTGGTCTGCTCCATCGAGTTGACCGCCTCGTTGGTGTCCGACTGGATCGCCTGCACCAGCGCCTCGATGCGCTTGGTCGCCGTCGCCGAACGCTCGGCAAGACGCTGCACTTCGTCCGCCACCACCGCGAAACCACGTCCGGCCTCGCCCGCCGAGGCCGCCTGGATGGCGGCATTCAGCGCCAGGATGTTGGTCTGCTCGGCGATGTCGTTGATCAGTTCCACGATCGAACCGATTTCCTGCGAGGACTCGCCCAGGCGCTTGATGCGCTTGGAGGTTTCCTGGATCTGGTCACGGATGGCATCCATGCCGGCGATGGTCTGGCGCACGACCGCGGCGCCCTTGCCGGCAATCTGCACCGAGCGCTGCGCCACTTCCGCGGATTCGGAGGAATTCTTCGAGACCTCGTCGATCGACACCGCCATCTCGTTGATGGCCGCCGAGGCCGAGGTGATCTGCTGCGCCTGATGCTCGGCCGCCTCGGCCAGATGCGTGGCGGTGGCTTGCGTTTCCTGCGCCGCGGCGGATACCTGCACGACGGTTTCGTTGATGGTGGAAACCAGGCTGCGCAAGGCTTCCACGGCGAAATTCACCGAGTCGGCGATGGCGCCGGTGATGTCCTCGGTGACCGTGGCGCGCACCGTGAGGTCACCCTCGGCCAGCGAACCCATCTCATCCAGAAGACGCAGAATGGCTTCCTGGTTGCGCTGGTTCAATTCACTCGATGCCGCGAGACGCTGCTTCTGCGCACGCGACTGCGCGAACACCAGCAGCAGGGCAAACAGGATCGCGCCGGCAGCACCCAGCGCACCCAGCCAGACGTTGGGGAACGGACGCTGCAGCGGCAGTTTGTCCAGGCGCGTGGACACCTCGCTGGCGCGCAGCAGCACCGACTGCGAATCCACCGAAGCCTGGTTGGCTGCTTGCTTGACCTCGACCAGCGTCGGCGCGGCGGCCAGCAGCTTGTTCAGCGGGTCGGATACGCCTTGCCAACCCTTGCTCACGGTGAGCAGGATGTTGTGCGCGGCGGGCTGCGGCAATTGGCTGACGCCGACCTCGCTGTTGCCCTGAATCAGGCCGCTGAGCACGGCGTCATACAACTGCGCATCACGGGCGAGTCCATCGGCGGCGATTTGCGCGCCTTCGCCGCCGGTCTGCACTTCCAGCGCGCGACGGATCATGCGATCGCCCACCAGCATCTGGTTGACCACGGTGTAGGTCTGATTGGCGTTGCCGCCGCCCTGCTTGACGATGCTGGCCACCTGATCCATGCGCGAATCGAGCACCGGCACCTCGCGGGTGAAGGCGTCGGTCTGCTGCTTGGAATCAAGCACCAGTTCCTTGTTGCGCAGGATCTTGGTCAGATCGCCATCCAGCTGTGCCCAGGATTTGTCCAGCGCGGCGATGGATGCGCCGACGCCGGCGCTGGCATTGCCGTAGCCCGGCATGCCGGTATCGGGGTCGCCGGTCCTGAGTTTCCTGATCAGGCTGTCGAGCGTGGCGCGCGTGGCGTCCAGTTCCTTGAACGAGTCCAGATTGCCGCCGGCCGACTCCAGCGCGAACTTGGCGGTGGACTGCGACAACACCTGGATCTGCGTGGTCAAGTTGGACGCATCACGTTCGTGCTTGCTGTCCATAGTCAGCCAGGCGAAATCGATCACGGCGAGCGCGATCGAAAGCAGCAGGAGCACGATCCAGATCGTGTTGCTGCGCTCCTTGCCGATGACGTTACTGGTAGCGCTCATGCCTTCACCTCACCCTGAAATTGTGCCGCACGCATCACGCGGCAGCTTGCTGGAAATCGACTGCGCGGGTCAGGCGCAGCATGCTGAAAATGCCCAAACGCTGAGCTTCGATGCGCACGTTGCGCTCGACGAAGCGCTGCAGGCGCGGGTCGTCCTCGCCCTCGGCGTCGAACTGCATTTCGAGCGTGAGGCTGCGCTGGCCACTGACCTCATCGACCAGCAGGCCGGCGCTGCCGCTGTTGCCCTGACGCACCAGCAGCACGCGCGTGCGCTCGCCGATCACGGTGGCGCTGTCGAACAGAAACAGGCCGAGATCGACGACCGGTACCAGATTGCCGCGCACATTGGCCACGCCAAGCAGCCATGGCCGGGTGCCCGGCACCGGCGTCAATACCTGCGGCAGCATGATTTCGTTGACCTCGCCGATGCTGCTGGCCAGCCTGCGCGCGCCAACGCGAAAGGCGATGCCACGCCACAGCCCGGGGGCCTCGATCTGTTCCGGCACACCCGCCTGGTGCGCGAGACTGAGACGCTCGTATTCGGCCAGTATCGCGAAGGGCATTTCGACACTCATCGCGCGCGCCTCATCCAGCCTGGACCAGAAGTTTCTGGATACGCGCCAGCAGTTCCTTCTCGCCGACCGGCTTGGTCAGAAAATCCCTGGCACCCTGACGCAAACCCCAGACCCGGTCGGTTTCCATGCTCTTGGTGGTGATGATCAGCACCGGAACATTCTGCGTGACGGGATCGCGGGTGAGCGTGCGCGTGGCCTGAAAACCGTTCATGCCCGGCATGATCACATCCATGATCACCAGATCCGGACGCTGGCTGCGCGCCATCTCGATGCCCTGCTCGGCACTGCTGGCGCTGGACACGCGATGTCCGGCGCGTTCGAGCAGCGTGGTGAACACGCGCACGTCGGTGGGCGAGTCGTCGACGATGAGGATATGCGCCATGACGGGCCGGCCTCAGTGCGCGTCGACGTGGGAGCGGATCGCATCGAGCAGCTCCTCGCGGGTGAAGGGCTTGGTCAGGTACTGGTCGGAACCGCAGATGCGTCCGCGCGCCTTGTCGAACAGGCCATCCTTGGAGGACAGCATCACCACGGGCACGTGGCGGAAATTCTGGTTGTTCTTGATCAGTGCGCAGGTCTGGTAGCCATCCAGACGCGGCATCATGATGTCCACGAAGATGATGTGCGGCTGCAGATCGGAAATCTTGGCCAGCGCCTCGAACCCGTCCACCGCGGTCACGACCTCGTAGCCTTCTTTTTTCAACAGCGTTTCGGCGGTGCGGCGAATGGTCTTGGAATCATCGATCACCATCACGCGCAACGTCGAATTGCCGGTATTGCTGGTTGCAAGCACTTGTCACCCCCGCCGCGTCAGGGTCGCTGCGGCCTGTGGAAACATGCAAGCCGCATGCCGGAGCCCAAGGCCTCGGCGCGGGGTGCACAGTTGCGGACCTTGCTCCGCTGTTATGAACTGTTTAACGCGCGTTTATGCGAAGTGTCAAGTTGAGCGTGCAAGTTCTTGTCGGCGATGATGCTTTGCAACTTCGCAGCTTATGTGATGGCCGTCACGCACGGCCCGGAGATCCCATGAACCACCGTCCCGTGTCCAGCCTCGCCATCCTCATGGACCCGATCGCGCAAATCAAGCCGTACAAGGATTCCTCGCTGGCGATGTTGCTGGAGGCACAGCGCCGCGGCTGGGCGCTGCACTACCTCGAACAAGGCGGCCTAGCCCTGCGCGCTGGCGAGCCCTGGGCGCGATTGCAGCCACTGGTCGTACGCGACGACGCCCATGACTGGTTCAGCCTGGGTGACGCGCAGTGGCAACCTCTGACGCAGATGCGCCTGATCCTGGCGCGCAAGGATCCGCCGCTGGACAGCGAGTTCCTGTACGACACGCAGGTGCTGCAGCGCGCTGCTGACGCAGGCGTGCTGGTGATCAATCCGCCTCAGGCACTGCGCGACTGCAACGAAAAACTCTACGCGTTGCAGTTTCCGCAGTGCTGCGTCCCCACCCTGGTGGCGCGCGAACGCGTCGCGCTGCGCGCCTTCGCCGCCGAGCACGGTGAGATCGTGCTGAAACCACTGGATGGCATGGGCGGACGCGGCATCTTCCGCAGCGCCGCGCACGACCCCAACCTCAACGTGATCCTCGAGACCCTGGTCGGCGACGACGCCCGCTTCGCCCTCGCGCAAAAGTACATTCCCGCCATCCGCGAGGGCGACAAGCGCATCCTGCTGATCGACGGCGAGCCCGTGCCGTTCGCGCTGGCGCGCATCCCGCAGGGTGATGAGTTCCGTGGCAACCTGGCCGCCGGCGGGCGCGGCGTCGGCGTACCGCTCAGCGCGCGCGACCGCTGGATCGTCAGCCAGGTGGCCCCGGACCTGCGCCGGCGCGGACTGCTGTTCGTGGGTCTGGACGTGATCGGCGACTGGTTGACCGAAATCAACATCACCTCGCCGACCTGCATCCGCGAGCTGGACAGCCAGTACGGGCTGAACATCGCCGCGCTGCTGTTCGACGCCATCGAGCGCGCGCCGGCGTGACGCGCGTCCCCGCCCCGGACCAAGGCAACGAGCGCATCAGCGTAACCTTGCTGTTTTCGCTGATCCTGCACGCGGTGCTGATACTGGGCCTGGGTTTCAGCATGGAACCGCCGCGTCCGAGCCTGCCGGCGCTGGACATCACCCTGCTGCATACGGCCAACGCGGAAACACCGCGGCGGGCGGATTTCCTCGCCCAGGCCAACAACGCCGGCGGCGGCAACAGCGCGCACGCGCACAAGCCGGGGGCACCGTTTTCCACGCCGCTGGCGGACAGTCGCGGGCAGGTGCCGCACCATGTCGATGCGGCCGCGCCGGCACCGGCCACGGCCAGCGGTCCCGACCTGGTGACCACACGCGGCAGCAGCCGCTTCAGCGTGGATTCGCGCGCGGCCACGCGCCCAGCTCCGGCGCAGCCACTGCCGCAGGCGCCCATCCCGACCTACGAGCGCGAGCAAATGGCCCAGCTCAGCGCCGAAGTGCGCGCCGAACGCGAGGCCTATGCGCGGCGCCCGCACATCAAGTTCATTTCGGCCAACACGCGCGAATACGCCTTCGCCGCCTATATGGCGGCCTGGGTGGAGCGCATCGAGCGCATCGGCAATCTCAACTACCCGCAAGCCGCGCGTGCCGGACATCTGCATGGCGAGCTGATCCTCACCGTGGGCATCGGGCGCGACGGCAAGGTGCGCGATCTGCACATCGTCAAGTCTTCGGGTATTCCACTGCTGGATCAGGCCGCCGAACGCATCGTGCGCATGGCGGCGCCATTTCCGCCGCTGCCGCAACGCGATGGCCGCCTCGACGAGCTGTACATCACACGCACCTGGCAATTCCTGCCCGGCGGGCTGCTGCGCCAGCATGCGGCCAAACGCTGAACGAATCACCGGAGCACGCGCCCAGCAGTCGGCAGCCGCGACGCGGCTACAATGCCCGCATGATTGCCACCAGCACGCTTACCGGCCACCTGCTGATCGCCATGCCCGGGCTGCGCGATCCCGATTTCGAGCACACCGTCACCCTGGTCTGCCAGCACAACGAGGACGGCGCGCTCGGCCTGGTGGTCAACCGGCCCTCCGATTACCACCTGCGGGATCTGCTGCAGCAGATGGACATCGGCACCGACGATGATCTGCTCGCGCAGCAGGCCGTGCTGGCCGGTGGCCCGCTGCAACGCGAACGCGGCTTCGTGCTGCACAACCCGGACGGCCACTGGGCTTCGAGTCATGTGATCGATGATCGCCTGATGCTGTCCACCTCGCGCGACATTCTCGAGGCCATTGCCGCCGGGCGCGGACCGCAACACATGCTGATCGCGCTGGGCTATGCCGGCTGGGAACCGGGCCAGTTGGATCGCGAATTGCGTGACAACGCCTGGCTGACCGTGCCCGCCGACGACGAATTGCTGTTCGAGGTACCGCTGGAACAGCGCTGGATGGCCGCCGCGGCGCGCATGGGCGTGGACGCGCAGCGCCTGGCCCACTACGCCGGCAACGCATGAGCGCAGCCCTCGGCGCGCGCGTGGGCAACGTGCTGGGCTTCGATTTCGGCCTGCGCTGCATCGGCGTGGCCGTGGCCACGACCCTCACCGCCAGCGCGCGCCCCCTGGCCGCACTGAAGGCGCAGGCCGGAATCCCCGACTGGAACGAACTCGATGCGCTGCTGCGCGCCTGGAGCCCGCTGGCGCTGGTCGTCGGGCTGCCCGTGGATGGCGCTGGCGGCGAGCAGCCGATCACCCGCGCCGCGCGTGCCTTCGCCATGCGACTGCAGCAGCGCTACCGCATCGACGTGCATCTGTGCGACGAGCGCCACAGCTCGCAGGAAGCCGCGCGCCGCTTCGCCGCGCAACGCGCGGCCGGGCAGCGGCGCAGGCGCGATGCCGCGCAGCTCGACGCGCTGGCGGCGGCCGTCATCCTCGAATCCTGGTTGAGTGAGCCCTCATGCACCCGCACCTGCGCCACCTGATCACCCTGCAAAACCTCAGCGCCGCGACGCTGTCGCACCTGCTGGATCGCGCCGAGGCACTGCGCGTGGCCAGCGCCCACGGCACGCGCAAGCTCGATCTGCTGCACGGACGCACCGTGCTCAACCTGTTCTTCGAAACCTCCACGCGCACGCGCACTTCGTTCGAGCTGGCCGCGCGCCGGCTCGGCGCCGACGTGGTCAATTTCGACATCGCCAATTCCTCGACCAACAAGGGCGAAACCCTGCTGGACACGCTGCATACGCTCGAGGCGATGCACCTGGATGCGCTGATCGTGCGCCATCGCGAGAGCGGCACACCCGAGTTCATGGTGCGCCATGCCGCCAGCGGCGTCTGCGTGATCAACGCCGGCGACGGCCATCAAGCGCATCCGACCCAGGGGCTGCTGGACGCGTTGACCGTGCGCCAGCACCGGCGCAACTTCGACGCGCTGACGGTGACCATCTGCGGCGACGTGCTGCATTCGCGCGTGGCGCGCTCCGACGCGCATGCCTTCGGCATTCTCGGCGTGCGCGAGCTGCGCCTGTGCGGGCCGCGTGCGCTGCTGCCGACGGCGGAGGAATTCCCGGGCTGCGTGATCGGCGACGATTTCGATGCCGCAATCGCCGGCAGCGACGTGCTCATCATGCTGCGCCTGCAGAAGGAACGCATGATCGCCACCCTGCTGCCCGACGAGGACGCCTATTTCGCGCGCTACGGGCTGACCAGCGCACGCCTCAAGCGCGCCGCGCCGGGCGCGCTGGTGTTGCATCCCGGGCCGATCAATCGCGGCATCGAGATTGCCTCGGAAGTGGCCGACGGCACGCAATCGCGCATCCTCGAGCAGGTCGCCAACGGCGTCTTCGTGCGCATGGCGGTGCTGGCGGAATTGCTGGCGCGCTGAAGGCGATACGGTGGCCGCGCGGCACGCTCAGCGGCGCAATTCGTTGGGCGTGGTTTCGAGCAACTCGACCTCGCCCAGTCCCTGCGACAGCGTGTTGGCATCACCACCCTGCGCCAGCTTGATGCTCAGGCGCACCTCGTTGGAGCTGTCGGCGTGGCGCAGCGCGTCGTCGTAGGTGATCTCGCCGGCGTGATACAGCTCGACCAGGCTTTGGTCGAACGTGCGCATGCCGAGCTGGGTGGACTCCTTCATCACTTCCTTCAGCTTGTGCACCTCGCCCTTGCGGATGTAGTCGGACACCAGCGGTGTACCCAGCATGATCTCCACCGCCACGCGTCGCGCCTTGCCGTCGGGCGTGGGGATCAATTGCTGCGCGATCACGCCCTTGAGGTTGAGCGAAAGGTCCATGAACAACTGCTCGCGTACATCCACCGGAAAGAAATGGATGATGCGCTCCATCGCCTGGTTGGCGTTGTTGGCGTGCAACGTGCACAGCACCAGATGGCCGGTCTCGGCGAAGTTGACCGCGTGCATCATGGTCTCGCGCGTGCGCACCTCGCCGATCATGATCACGTCCGGCGCCTGGCGCAGGGTGTTCTTCAGCGCGTTGTCCCAGCTGTCGGTATCGATGCCGACCTCGCGCTGGGTGATGATGCAGCCCTCGTGCTTGTGCACGTACTCGATCGGATCCTCGATGGTGACGATATGTCCGGTGGAGTTCTGGTTGCGGTAGCCGATCATCGCCGCCAGCGAGGTGGATTTGCCCGCGCCGGTGGCGCCGACGAAAATGATGATGCCGCGCTTGGTCATCGCCAGCTGCTTGAGGATTGGCGGCAGGTTGAGCTCCTCCACCGTGGGGATGCGCGTCTCCAGGCGGCGCAGCACCATGCCGACGCAGTTGCGCTGATAGAACGCGCTGACGCGGAAACGCCCCACGCCGCTGAGGCTGATGGCGAACTGGCACTCGTGGGTCTTCTCGAACTCCTCGCGCTGCGCCGGCGTCATCACGTTGAGCACCATGTCGCGCGCCTGGCTGGCGCTGAGCGCGCCCTGGGTGATCGGCGTGATGCGGCCGTTGATCTTGATCGACGGCGCGACGCCCGCGGTCACGAACAGATCCGAGGCTTTCTTGTGCGCCATCAGCTTGAGATAACTGGTGAAATCCGGTGTGCTCATCGCGCCCTCCCGAGATGCGCCGCATGCCACGGCGCGGCAAACCGATCATCCGGCACGGCGGCTGGCGCCGTGCCCTCCCTGCAACGCTACACCCGGGGCACTGCCCGCGCGAGCATCTCAGGCCCTGAAAATGTCCTTGTTCTTGGCGTATTCCAGCGCCTGCTGGCGCGTGACCGCGCCGCGCTTGACCATGTCCTGCAGGCACTGGTCCATGGTCTGCATGCCGTACTGCTGGCCGGTCTGGATGGACGAATACATCTGCGCCACCTTGTCCTCGCGGATCAGATTGCGGATCGCGGGGATGCCGACCATGATCTCGTGCGCGGCGATGCGCCCACCGCCGACCTTCTTCAGCAGCGATTGCGCGATCACCGCGCGCAGGCTCTCGGACAGCATCGAGCGCACCATGGGTTTCTCACCGGCAGGAAACACGTCGATGATGCGGTCGATGGTCTTGGCCGCGCTCGAGGTATGCAGCGTGGCGAACACCAGGTGACCGGTTTCCGCCGCGGTCAGCGCCAGGCGGATGGTTTCGATGTCGCGCATCTCGCCGACCAGGATGTAGTCCGGGTCCTCGCGCAGCGCCGAGCGCAACGCCTCGTTGAAGCCGTGCGTGTCGCGGTGCACCTCGCGCTGGTTGATCAGGCACTTCTGCGAGGTGTGCACGAATTCGATCGGATCCTCGATGGTGAGGATATGGCCGTAGTTGTTCTTGTTGACGTAATCGACCATCGCCGCCAGCGTGGTCGACTTGCCCGAGCCGGTCGGCCCGGTGCACAGGATCAGGCCCTGCGGCTGGTCGATGAGCTCCTTGAAGATCTTCGGAGCGCCCAGGTCCTCCAGCGTCCATACCTCGGAGGGAATGGTGCGGAACACCGCAGCGGCGCCGCGGTTCTGGTTGAAGGCGTTGACGCGGAAACGCGCCAGCCCCGCGATCTCGAAGGAGAAGTCGACCTCGAGGAACTCCTCGTAGTCGCGGCGCTGCTTGTCCGACATGATGTCGTAGATCAGCGCGTGTACCTGCTTGTGCTCCAGCGCCGGCACGTTGATGCGGCGCACGTCGCCGTCAACGCGGATCATCGGCGGCAAGCCCGCCGACAAATGCAGATCCGAAGCCTTATTCTTGACCGAAAATGCGAGCAGCTCGGCGATATCCATGCGCGACTCCCCCTTCACCGCCGGTGGCGGCATCGACAGCATCAGTTTTCAGTATAGCCCGGCGCAGCAAGGCCGCAGCAGGTACCGCGCTTGAACGCGGGGTGTATCACGCTTGAGGCGATACGCGCGCGTATCGCCGCGGCGGAAGGACCCGCGGTACAGGCGGCCACGCTGCTCGCCGTGTCCAAGACCCAGTCGGCCAGCGCGGTTCGCGCCCTCGCCGCCTGCGGTCAGCGCCAGTTCGGCGAAAACCACGTGCAGGAGGCCTTGGCCAAGCAGCGCGAGCTGGCCGACCTGGGTCTGGAATGGCATCTGATCGGCCCGCTGCAGTCCAACAAATGCCGCGAGGTCGCACGGCATTTCGACTGGCTGGAAAGCCTCGACCGTGCCAAGTTGGTGGCGCTGCTGGACGCCGCCCGCCCACCCGCGCTACCGCCCCTGAATGTGCTCATCCAGGTCAATATCGACGACGAAGCCAGTAAATCCGGATGTGCGCCCGGGCAAGTTGCGGAGCTTGCCGGTCTTGTCGCGCAGGCGCCACGCCTGGCCCTGCGCGGACTGATGGCGATCCCCGCGCCCGCCGCCGACCACGCACGGCGCGCGGATGCCTTCCGCCGCATGCGCATGCTGTTCGATGTACTGCGCGCGCAGCATCCCGGCATTGATACCCTGTCGATGGGCATGAGCGACGACTTCGAGCTGGCCATCGCCTGCGGGGCGACCGAGGTGCGCGTGGGTAGTGCCTTGTTCGGGCCGCGCGCAGCACCCGGCAAGGCCGCGCCATGACGGCGCAGTGCGCACCCATGCAGCCACTGTCGCGACCGATATGCCCCTAGAATCCGGCACCGGAAGTTCCACCATTGCAGACACCCGCATGCAGCCACCAGCGCCCGAGTCACCAGCCCCTGATCCCGAGTCCCGACCCATCGCCTTCCTCGGCGGCGGCAACATGGCGCGGGCGCTGATCAGCGGGCTGCTGCGCGGTGGCGTGGCAGCCACCGACGTGCGCGTGGCCGAACCACGTGCCGAGGCGCGTATGGAGCTCGCGCAGCGCTTCGGTATCGACACGCACGCCGACAACGCGGCGGCGGCGCGCGGCGCGGCGCTGTGGGTGCTGGCGGTCAAGCCGCAGGTGTTGCGCGAAGTCTGCACCGCGTTGGCAGGGCTGGCGCAAGCCCAACATCCCGTGGTGCTGTCGATCGCGGCAGGTATTCGCAGCGCGCAGATCGCGCACTGGCTGGGCGGCGACATCGCCGTGGTGCGCGCCATGCCCAACACGCCGGCGCTGCTGGGCGCGGGCGCCACCGGCCTGTACGCCAATGCGCACGTGGAAGCTGACGGGCACGCGCTGGCCATGCGCGTGATGCAGGCGGTGGGCCTGTGCCGCTGGATCGAGGACGAGGCGCAGATGGATATCATCACCGCGCTTTCGGGGTCCGGTCCGGCGTATTTCTTTCTGCTGGCCGAAGCGCTCGAGGCCGCCGCCGTGGCGCAGGGCTTGCCGCAGGACATCGCGCGCGAGCTGGCCGCGCAGACTTGTCTCGGTGCCGGGCACATGCTGGTCGAGGACGGCGCCAGCGCCAGCGAATTGCGTCAGCGCGTGACCTCGCCCGGCGGTACCACAGCCGCCGCACTGCAAGCCTTTGCCGCGGGCGGATTCACCGCGCTGGTAGCCGACGCGGTCGGCGCCGCGACCCGGCGCGGCGCCGAGCTGGCCGCGCAGGCCGAGGGCGCGGCATGAGCGGATATCTGGTCAGCGCCGCGCAAATCCTGATCACGTTCGTGTTCGGCGCGGTGATGGCGCTGTTCATGCTGCGCCTGCTGGCGGAGATGTCGCGGGTGAATTTTTACAACCCGATCTGCCAGTTCCTGTTTCGCGCCACCCACGTGCTGGTCACACCGCTGCGCCGCTTCGTACCCAGCGTGCGCCGCATCAGCCTGGCACCGCTGCTGCTGGCCTATGTCGCCGCGCTACTCAAGATGCTGCTGCTGACACTGCTGGCCGGGGTGTTGCCGCACGCACTGGGGCTGCTGCTGATGGCCGTGGCCGATCTGCTCGACTTCATCCTGGTGCTGTACATGGCCATCATTTTCGCCGCCGCGCTGATGAGCCTGTTCGCGGTCGAGGAACAGCATCCGCTGGTGCCCTTCATCAACCAGATCGCCACACCGGCACTGCGCCCGTTGCGGCGCATGCTGCCGATGCTCGGGGGCCTGGATTTCTCGCCGGCCATCGCCATTTTGATCATCCTCCTGGCACGTGCGCTGCTGGTGCAGCCGCTGCTGGATTTCGCGCAGCGCCTGGCGCTGGGTCTCTGAGTCCGCCATGCGCGCCTGCGTTCGCTCCACCCTCGTCGCGCTGCTGCTGCCATTCCTGCCGCTGACCACGCTGCACGCGGCCGACGCGGTCAAGGCGCAGGGCTACGCGATCTATTACAGCGCGGTGGCCACCGACAGCATCCCCGCGCAGGTCGCCGCGCGTCACGGCCTGCGCCGCGCGGCCGATGCAGGCGTGGTCAACATCAGCGTGATGCGCGGGCCGGATGCCGCGCGCGGCACACCAGTCGCGGCCACGGTGCGCGGCGCGGCCTACACGCTGCTGGGCAAGCGCATCGCGCTGAGCTTTCGCGCGGTCGATGATGCGGGCATGGTGTATTACCTCGCCACGCTGCATATTCCGCGCCCGGACACGCTGCGCTTCGTGCTCACGGTGACCCCGGCGGGTGCCGCGCCGATCGCGGTGGATTTCAGCCGCGACTTCCCCTGACGCGCATGCGCGCGCTGTTGATCCGCCACGCGCAGGCCGAATGGGGCGGCGCCGACTACGACCAGCTCAGCGCGCTGGGCATGCAGCAGGCGGCGGCGCTGGCGCAGTGGCTCGCGCGGGAATCCGGCTGGCGACCGCGGCGCCTGATCGGCGGTCCGCGCCGCCGCCATCAACTGACGCTGCAGACCATCCGCGCTGCCTTGCTGACGGCATGCGGCGCGGCGCCCGCCATCGAGATCGCGCGCGACTGGGACGACGCCGATGCCGCCGCGTTGCTGGCTGCGTTTCGCCGCGCACAACCGCAGGCGCCGGAACTGGCCTGGGTTGCGCCGGGAGCCAGTCCGGCGCAGGCACGCGCCCTGCTCACGGCGGTGTTCGCGGCCTGGCGCGATGGCGCGCTGGATACATACATGCCGGAAACCTGGGATGCCTTCGCCGCGCGCATCGCGCGCGCGCGACAGGCACTGATGCAAGAAGATGCCGATGAAGTGATCGTGGTCAGCTCGGCGGGCGCGATCGCGCGTTGCGCGCAGGCCGCACTGCATCTCGATGATGCCGCGATGGTGGCGCTCAATATCGGGCTGGACAACACCGCGCTCAGCGAATTTTGCGCGGACGCTGGCGCCTGGCGACTGCTGCGCTGGAACTGCCTGCCGCACTTCGCCAACGGCGCGACGCACGCGCTGGCCAGCACGCACTGACGCGCCTCAGCCGTCGCGCAGCGCCCACGCTCGAATGTGCGCATGCAGCGCATCCAGGCCATCGAACAGCGCCGCCGGACCGGGCTGCAGGATGATCGGCGACTTGATCTCGAAGACCTGCCGCGCGCGCACCGCGCCGAGCATGTCCCAACCTGGTCGCGCGGCGACCTGTTCGGGACGAAACCGTTTGCCGCACCACGAGCCGAAGATGATCTGCGGATCGCGCCGCACCACTTCGCCGGCATCGGCGAGGATGCGGTTTTTCGCCAGCGACTGCGTGGCCAACTCCGGAAACACATCCACGCCACCGGCGATGCGCAACAACTCGGCCACCCACTGGATGCCGGTGATGATGGGATCGTCCCACTCCTCGAAATACACGCGCGGGTGGCGCGGCAAGGCCGCCGCCGCGGCGCGCACCGCGTCCACGTGCGCGGCGGCGCGGTGCGCATACCGTCCGGCGGCAGCGTCAGCGCCGACCAGCGCGCCGAGGCGGCGGATGTAATCGAGGATGCCATCCACGCTGCGGTGATTGCTGATCCACACTTCGACCCCGGCGCGGATCAGCGCCTGCGCGATGTCGGCCTGGATATCGGAAAACCCGATCGCCATGTCCGGCTGCAGCGCGATGATCGCATCGATCTTCGCGCTGGTGAATGCACTGACCCTGGGTTTTTCCCTGCGTGCCTGCGGCGGTCGCACGGTGAAACCGCTGATGCCGACGATGCGATCCTGCTCGCCCAGCGCGTACAGCACCTCGGTGGGCTCCTCGGTCAGGCAGACAATGCGGCGTGGACCGATCACGACCGGCTCACGGATACAACAAACGCTCGCGCCAGACATCGGCGAAGCGCTCCCAGCGGCGGCGCTCGTGCAGGCGGAACTCGCGGCCATGCCACACCTCGACCACATCCGGCAGCACGCGATAGCCGCCCCAGTGCGGCGGACGCGGCACATCCGTGTCGGCGAACTGCTGCTCGTACTCGGCCACGCGTGCATCGAACGCGGCGCGATCGGGCAGCGTCTGCGACTGCAGCGAGGCCCAGGCGCCGATCTGGCTGCCGCGCGGCCGCGTGGCAAAGTAGGCATCGGATTCATCGTCATGCAGACGCGAGGCGCGCCCTTCGACGCGCACCTGCACGCCGCCGGCCTTGACTTCGCCCAGATGCTTCCAGTGCAGGCACAGCGCCACTTCGGCGTGGGCGCGGATCTCCTCGCCCTTGGCGCTGCGGTAATTGGTGTAAAACCTGAGCCCATCGTTCTCGATGCCCTTGAGCAACACGATACGGGCGTGGGGGCGGCCATCACCGCTGACGGTGGCGAGGGTCATCGCGGTGGCTTCCGGGTCAGCGCAGGCACGCGCCTGATCGAGCAGGTCGCGCAGGTATTGCAACAGTTCGGGGTTGAGCATGGTGTCCTTGAAGAGTGCGGCTGCAACGCGACCGTTCCCGCGGCGCGCTCAGGCATTGAAGGCGCGCGATGCTAACACGCCGATCATGGCGCTGGCCGCGCGTCTGTGGCCGTACGTCGCAGCCCTGCTGCGCGCGCGGCGCACGCCGCTGCTGGTGGGCATCTCCGGCCTGCAGGGCAGCGGCAAGAGCACGCTGGCGACGGCGCTGCTGCGCGTGGCGCGGCAGCATGGCGTGGGCGCCGTGCGGCTCGCGCTGGACGATGTGTATCTGGGCCGCGCGGCGCGGCAGCGCATGGCGCGCACGCGGCATCCGCTGTGGCTCACGCGCGGCGTGCCGGGCACGCACGACGTGGCACTGCTGCGCGCGACGCTGCGCGCATTGCGCCACGCCAGTGCCGCGCAGCCGGCGCGGCTGCCGCGCTTCGACAAGGGCCGTGACACGCGTCGGCCGCCTTCGCGCTGGCCGCGCGTGACCGCCGTGCCGGCGTTGATCGTGCTGGAAGGCTGGTGCCTGGGCGTGCAGCCGCAGTCAGCGCGACAACTGGCGCGACCATGCAATGCTCTGGAGCGGGACGCGGACCGTGACGGTCGCTGGCGCGGCGCCGTCAATGCGGCGCTGGCGGCCTACGAGCCGCTGTGGAACACGCTGGATCTGCGCATCCTGCTGCAGGCACCCGGTTTCGCCGACGCCTGCCGCTGGCGCACGCAGGCCGAGGCGGCGTTGCGCGCGCGCGCGGCACCGCGTGCGATGGGCAGCGCGCAATTGCGCCGCTTCATGCAGCACTACCAGCGCCTGAGCGAGCACGCGCTGGTCACGTTGCCGCGCTGGGCGGATGTGCGCGTGGATCTGGATGCGGCACACGGCGCGGGCGCGCTGCGCGTGGCGCGGGGTCTGCGCGCGCGGCTGGCTCAGGGCGCCGGCTCGACCACCACGGCGGTACCGTAGGCCAGCACCTCGGTGACGCCCTCGGCCACATCGTTGGCGTCGTAGCGCATCGCCAGCACGGCGTTGCCGCCCATCGCCGCGGCGTGCTGGCACATCAGCTCGAAGGCTTCCTCGCGCGCTTTTTCGCACAGCTCGACATACAACGTGATGTTGCCGCCGACCAGGGTCTGCAGCGCCGCGCCGATGTTGCCGATGACACTGCGCGAGCGCACCGTGAGCCCGCGCACGATGCCCAGCGTGCGCACCACGCGGTAGCCGTGCAGCTCGTTGGCGGTGGTGACCGCGGCGTGCGGGATCATGTTCGCGCCCATGGCTCAGACCTGTTCGAGTCGGTAGCCGTGCTGGTACACGGCGGTCAATTTCCAGCCGTTCTCGCCGCTCAGCGCCAGCTTCTTGCGCAGGCGGCTGATGTGCGTGTCGACGGTGCGCGTGGTCAGGCCGGGGCTGAGGTTCCACACCTGTTCCAGCAGCGCCTCGCGACTGACGATGCGGCCGTGGCGGCGGAACAGATAACTGGCCAGGTCGAATTCGCGCTGGGTCAGATCGAAATCGTCCGCGCCGATGCGCACGCGGCGCTTGGTGAAATCGACGGTGTACGGCGGCACGTCGAGCAGCGCGGCGGCATCGATCTCGGCGCCACCGCGGCGGCGCAGCACCGCGGCCACGCGCGCCAGCAATTCGGCCTGCTTGGGCGGCTTGACCACGTAGTCGTCGGCGCCGGCCTCGAGCCCACGCACGATGTCGGTCTCGGCCGCGCGCGCGGTGAGAAACACCACCGGCAGGTTGGGATTGCCGGCGCTGCGGATCCACTCCAGCACTTCCAGGCCGCTGGCATCGGGCAGCATCCAGTCCAGCAGCAGCAGGTCGATCGCCTCGTGGCCGAGACTGCGGCGGAAGTCAGCCGCCTTGGCGAACAGCAACGCCTCGTAGCCGGACTTTTCCAGCCAGATCTGCACCAAGCCGGCCTGCTCGGGATCGTCCTCGAGCACACCAACCACGCAACTGTGTTTGTTCATCCGTGGCGTTCCTCTGTGTGTGGCATCCACCAGGCCCCCGTCAACGACCACCGCCCTTGCGTACAAAACAGCAGGCACGGCAGGGCTTTGCGCGCGCAGTGTAACAAATTGTCACAGCATTTCGGCCAGCAGCGCGGCATAGCCGACGCGCGCGTCCGGCCAGCGCGGTGCCCAGCCGCTGGCGCGCAGGCGCGCATTGCTCAGGCGTCGATTGCCGATGCCGCCGGGGGCCGGCCCGATGCCCGGCTCAGGCGCGTGCAGCTGCCGCGCCAGCGCCGCGTACAACTCATGCAGCGGCAGCGGCGTGTCGTCCACGCCCAGATAGACCGATGCCGGGTCTGGCAGCGCCAGCAGATGCGCCAGCGCCGCGGCGGCATCGTCAACATGGATGCGGTTGGCATGGAACGGCGGCTCGCGTGGCGCGCGCGCGGATCCGTTGCGCAGATTGTCGAGCCACTGCGTGCGTCCCGGCCCGTACAGTCCGGCCAGACGCAGCGCCACGCCGCGCGACGCACCCAGGCGCGCGTGCAGCAAGGCCTCGGCTTGCAGCAGGATGGCGCCGGTGAACCCCAGCGGCGCGGGCGGCGTGTCCTCGTCCACCCATGCGCCAGCATGATCGCCGTACACCGCGCTGGAGGTGACCAGCACGCAGCGCTGCAGCGCCGGTTCGTCCAGCGCATCCAGCAAGTTCGCCAATCCATCCAGATAGACCGTGCGATACGCGACCGCTTCACGCGCCAGCGGCGCCGGCAAAAACACCACGCGACGGATGCCGCGCGGCAACGCGCGCAGCGACCCGGCATCCGCCAGGTCCGCGGCGAATCCGGGCAAGCCCGGCGCCAGCGCGGCCACGTTGCGGCGCAGACACAGCACGCGCTGTCCCTGCGCCTGCAGCAGTACGGCGAGGCGCATGCCGACATCGCCGCAACCGGCGATCAGGACCGGCGCTGCGGCGGACATTTGGTCTGGCACCTTGCTTGCGGTCTAATCGCGGCCATGAATCCCTCGCTGAATCTGTTGCTGATCGGCCCGACCGGCGCCGGCAAGACCACGCTGGGGCGCTGGCTGGCCCCGCGCCTCGGTGTGCCCTGCGTCGACCTGGACCGCGTCATCGAGGCGCAGGCCGGGCAACCGGTGCGCGAGATTTTCGCGCGCGAGGGCGAGACCGGCTTCCGCGCCCGTGAAGCCGCGGCGCTGCGCGAACATAGCACGCACGCCGGCGTGCTCCTGGTGTGCGGCGGCGGCATCGTGACGCAAGCGGACAATCGCGCACGGCTGCGCGCGCACGGCTACGCGCTGTGGCTGCGGGTGGGCGCGGCCACGCGCGCGCGGCGCCTGGCCGACGACAGCACGCGCCCGCTGCTGGCCGGCGATGATCTGCTGGCGCGCCTGCAGCAGCTCGATGAAACGCGCGCGGCCTGGTATGCCGAGTGCGCCGACGCGGTGCTTGATGAAATCCCCGACGAACCCGCCGATGCGCTGGGTACGCGCGCGCTGGCGCTGCTGCATGCGCGCTGGCAGCGCCGCGCCGGCGCGGCGGCCTCCGCATGAGCGCGGTGCGCGAGATCGAAGTGCGCCTCGGCGCGCGCGCCTACAGCATCCACATCGGCCGCGGCCTGCTCGACGACGCCACGCTGTGGCGTCCGCTGCTGCGCGGCAAGCATGCGCTGATCGTGACCAACACCACGGTGGCGCCGCTGTACCAGGCGCGGCTGCAGCCGGCCCTGGCCGACCTGCATTGGCGCGCGCTGGCGCTACCCGACGGCGAGGCGCACAAAACCCTCGCCTCGGTGGCCCGCATCTGGGACGCGCTGGCCGAACTCGGCGCCACGCGCGACGCCTGCATCCTCGCGCTGGGCGGTGGCGTGGTCGGCGACATGGCCGGATTCGCCGCCGCCTGCTGGATGCGCGGCATCGACTGCGTGCAGATGCCCACCACGCTGCTGGCCATGGTCGATTCCGCCGTGGGCGGCAAGACCGGTGTGGATCACGCCGCCGGCAAGAATCTCATCGGCGCGTTTCATCAACCACGCCTGGTACTGGCCGATCTGGCCACGCTGGACACCCTGCCGCCGCGCGAATACCGCGCCGGCCTGGCCGAGATCGTCAAGATCGGCGCATTGGGCGACGCCGCGTTCCTGGCGCAGCTCGAACATGACCCCATGGCCTTGAACGCGCGTGAGGATGCAGCCTTGACCCATGCCATCGCCCATGCCTGCGCCTACAAGGCCGGCGTGGTGATGCGCGATGAAACCGAACAGGGCGAACGCGCCCTGCTCAACTTCGGCCACAGCTACGCGCACGCGCTGGAAACCGTCACCGGCTACAGCACGCTGCTGCACGGCGAGGCGGTGGCCATCGGCATGGTGCTGGCCGCGCGGCTGTCGGCGCGGCTGGGCCACGCGCCCATGGCCGATGCGCAACGCCTGGCCGCACTGCTGCACGCGCTGGGCCTGCCCACGCAGCCGCCGCCCGGCCTCGATGCCGATGCCTTGCTGGCGGCGATGCGCCTGGACAAGAAGAACCGCGCCGGCACGCTGCGCCTGATCCTGTGGCGCGGCCCCGGCACGGCCTTCGTCGCCGACGGCATCGATGAGGCCGACGTGCGCGCGGCGTGGTCGTGCTGACGCGCCGGCAACTGTTGCGCGGCATCGCGCTGGGCGCGGCGACGACGGCGCTGCGTGTACTGCCGGCACGCGCGGCGGTGGCGCATCCCGCGCTGCACGCGCGCCTGGCGCAGATCGAGGCGCGCACCGGCGGGCGCCTTGGCGTTGCCGCATGGGATACGCACAGCGGCTGGCGCGACGGCTACCGCGCGCAACAGCGCTTTCCGCTGTGCAGCACCTGGAAGCTGCTGGCGGTGGCGGCCATCCTGCAGCGCGCCGACACCGGGCACGCCGATCTCACGCGCCGCATCCATTTCACCGCCCGCGACCTGGTCACCTACTCGCCAGTCACCCGCGAACATGCCGGCGCCAGCGGCATGACCCTGCGCGAACTGTGCGCCGCGGCGCTGGTGTGGAGCGACAACAGCGCCGGCAACCTGCTGCTGGACGCGCTCGGCGGCCCACCCGCCATCACCCGCTTCGCGCGCGCGCTGGGCGATGATGTGACGCGGCTGGATCGCAACGAGCCCGGTCTGAACGCGGCCACGCCCGGCGATGCGCGCGACACCACCGCGCCGCAGGCCATGCTTGGCGATCTGCATGCGCTGCTGCTGGGCGACGTGCTGAGTCCCTCCGCGCGCGCGCAACTGCTGGCCTGGATGCGCGCCAGCACCACCGGCGCCCAACTGCTGCGCGCGGGCTTTCCCGCCACCTGGCAGGCCGGCGACAAAAGCGGCGCCGGCGAACACGGCACGCGCAACGACGTGGCCATGCTCACGCCGCCCGGACGCGCCCCGCTGCTGGTCGCGACGTACCTCACCAGCGCCACGGTGCCGATGCCGCAACGCGACGCGGCCCTCGCCGCGGTGGGGCATGCGCTCTGGCAGACCGTCACGGGCGCTGACATCGGCTGAAACCACGCGTCGCGCGATTCAGTGCGGCATGGCCGCGGGTTCGGGCAGCGCGGCGCGCAGCACGCCGCGCCGGAACAGAAAAAACAGCCCGCGCACGATCATCGCCAGCATCAGCAGTGAAAACAATCCGGCCAGGATCTTCATCGGCATGCCCAGCGCGGCGGCGTGATGCGTCCACGCCACCAGCACCAGAGCCCAGTCGAAAGCCAGATGCGCGGCGATGCTCCAGCGCAGGCCGTACTGCACGCGCAGATGGGTCAGCACCAGGCCCGCCATCAGTTGCGGCAGGGTCAGCCACAACAGCCAAAACTGGTAGCCGACGCCGAAATTGAACATATGCGCGGCCGCGAACAGCAGCACGCTGGTCCACACCACCCATGGCGCGAAACGGCGCATTCCGCGCAACAAGCCGCGCCGCGCGACCCAGGCCACGCCCGCCAGCAGCGCCGCGATCGGCAAGCCGATGAGCAGGTTGAGGAAGTAATGCAGCGCGATGTCGTGCGGCAGCAGCGGAGGCGTGCCCGCCAGCGTCCGCACGCCCTGGATCACCTGCCCGGCCACGAACACGCCGGCAAAGCCCAGCCCGATCGCGAGGGCGCGCGGCGAGGTGGACAGAAAACAGCGGAACGTCAATTCCTCCAGCACCGGCGCGACCAGCAGCAGGGCCGCAAACCGCCACGAAGGATGACTGACCATGTGCATGATGAAACGGTCCGCGGGCAGCGCATGCCCGAGCAGATGCAGCGCGCCCATGCTGACCGCCTCCCCCATGTAGGACAGCACCAGCATCAGGCACACCCAGCCGATCCAGTCACCGATGCGCAAGCGCGCGAAAGGGTCGCTGGCAAGCTGCGGATGGCGCCAGAACTCCAGCAGGGACGGCGCCCGAGACTGATCCATATCCTCACCTGGAGACGCGTTGCGGCATGGCTGGGACAACGCCCATGCCGCCGGGTTCCGCGCGCCGCGCTCACACTTGCGTCATCCGGCGACCGCCTGCCGCGCGCGACGCGCCTCGGCGCGGGCAGGCAAGCCGCTACAATCGCATTCCCTCTTTCCAGTCTCCATGCGATGCGCCTGTACCTGCAAACCCTGCCCGATGGCGCCGCGCCGCAGCGCTACTACCAGCTTGCCCTGGAACAGGATCTGCTGGGCGGCTGGACGCTGGTGCGCGAATGGGGCACGCCGGGCGCCAAACCCGGCGGACGCCGCGAGGTGTATCTGGAGCGCGACGATGCCCTGGCCGCGTTCGAGGCCGCGCGCGATGCGCAACTGCGCCGCGGCTTCCGCGTGATGTTCGCGCAGGGCGCCTGATGGCCCTGCCGGTCGCCGCCGATGATCCGCGCCGCACGCGCTTGTTGCGCGCGCTGCGCCGCGCGCCGGTGGACACCACGCCGCTGTGGCTGATGCGCCAGGCCGGGCGCTACCTGCCCGAATACCGCGCCGCGCGCGCGCGCGCCGGCAGCTTCATGGCGCTGGCGCAAACACCCGAGCTGGCCTGCGCGGTGACGCTGCAGCCGCTGCTGCGCTACGACCTCGACGCCGCGATCCTGTTCTCGGACATCCTCACCATCCCCGACGCCATGGGCCTGGGCCTCGGCTTCACCGAGGGCGAAGGCCCGCATTTCGCGCGCCCCGTGCGCAGCGCCGCCGACATCGCACGCCTCGGCGTGCCCGATCCCGAGGGCCCGCTGCGCTACGTGATGGACGCGGTGCGCCTGATCCGCCGCGAGCTGGACGGCCGCGTGCCGCTGATCGGCTTTGCCGGCAGCCCGTGGACGCTGGCCTGCTACATGGTCGAAGGCGCCGGCTCGCGCGACTTCGCGCGGGTCAAGGCCATGGCCTGGAACGACCCCGCCAGCCTGCACCGCCTGCTGGGCACGCTGGCGCAGGCCGTCGCCGACTACCTCGCCGCGCAGGCCGCCGCCGGCGCGCAGGCGTTGATGGTGTTCGACACCTGGGGCGGGCTGCTGGCGCCGTCGATGTTCGCCGAGTTCTCGCTGCGCTACCTGGCCGAGATCGCCCAGCGCCTGCGCGCGCATCCGCACGCCGGCAGCGTGCCACTGATCCTGTTCGCCAAGGGCGTGCATGGCAGCGGCCAGCTCGAAGCCCTGGCCGACACCGGCTGCACCGCACTGGGCGTGGACTGGACGATTCCTCTCGGCGAAGCCCGCCAGCGCGTGGGCGCGCGCGTGGCGCTGCAAGGCAATCTCGATCCAACCGCGCTGCACGCCGGCCCTGCGGCGATCGAGCACGAGGTGGCCGCCCTGCTGCAGGCCTTCGGCCCGCATCCCGGGCATGTGTTCAACCTCGGCCACGGCATCACGCCCGGAGTCGATCCCGAGCGCGTCGCCGTGCTCGTGGAGGCCGTGCACCGGCTGGGACAGCGCACGGCGGCATAGCCGGCCACAGCGCATCGATGCCCGGCATTTCGCTTACCCATCATGACCGCTGACCCATGTTCAGCGGCCTGCGCCCTGACCCATGTTTTTGTCGTCATGCGCCATTGCGCCGGAGGGCATGCAGCGCAGTGAAA
>DZBX01000245.1 GCA_022730075.1 Rhodanobacter sp.
GCCATGGTGGAAGCGCCGGCTGAGCTGGGCGGTCGCCGCCGGCATCGCGCTGGTGGTGCTGGCGGTGTGGGCGTGGCGGCTGACCACGCCGGGCGTGGCGCAGGTGGCGCGTTCCGAGGTGTGGCTGGGCACGGTGACGCGCGGGCCGTTCGTGGTGCAGGTGCAGGCCGCGGGCAAGCTGGTGCCGGCGGAATCGCGCTGGGTGGCGGCGCCGGCGTCCGGCATCGTCGAGGCCAGGTACGTCGAGCCGGGGCAGACCGTGGCGCTGGGCGCGCCTTTGTTGAAACTCTCCAACCCGCAGGTGGCCAACGCCGCGCAGAGCGCGCTGGCCGACTACGCCGCGGCGCGGGCCGACCTGCTGGCCAAGCAGCAGTCTCAGGAAAGTACGGTGCTGGCGCAGCGCTCCAGCATCGAGGCGATGAAGGTCGAGGTGGAAAGCGCGGCGATGCACCTGAAGGCCGATGCCACGCTGGCCGCGCAAGGCATCGTGCCCAAGTTCAAATACGACGACGAGCAGCTCAATTTCAAGCTCAAGCAGCAGCAACTGGCGTTCGAGAACGAGCGCCTGGCCAGGCTGCAGTCGGGCAATCGCGCGCTGATGGCGGCCGAGCGCGAGCGCGTGCGCCAGGACCAGGCGCTGGCCGATCTCAAGCAGCAGGAGCTGGCGGGCTTGACCGTGCGCGCGCCGGTGGCCGGGCAGGTCGAGCAGCTCGATGCCGAGACCGGCGAGGAAGTGGCGCAGGGCAAGAACCTGGCGCGGGTGACCAACCCGGCCGCGCTGATGGCGCAGGTGCAGGTCAGCCAGTACGACGCCGCCAGCGTGCAGCCCGGCCTGCCGGCGCTGATCGATCCGCGCCAGGAGAAGATCCCCGGCCGCGTGCTGCGCGTCGATCCCAAGGTCAAGGACGGTCTGGTCACCGTGGACGTGCGTTTGCTCAAACAACCGCCCGGCGGCCGCGTCGATCAGAGTGTCGACGCCGCGATCCGCATCGCCCAGTTGCCCGATACGCTGAGCGTGCCGCGCCCGGCCAACGTGCACGCCAACAGCACCGCCGCGGTGTTCGTGCTGGCGCCGGGATCGAATCGCGCCATGCGCCAGAACGTGCGCTTCGGCCTCGGCTCGGTGGACCGCATCCAGGTGCTGTCCGGACTGGCGCCGGGCGAACAACTGATTCTGTCCGACACCTCGGCCTACGCCGGGGACCATGCCCTCGAACTGCACTGAAGGAGTCCGCCATGAACGCCACGCCACCCGTGATCGACCTGACCGGCATCAGCAAGCGCTTCAGCACCGAGGAGGTCGACACCTACGCGCTGCGCGGGGTGGACTTGCGCATCGACCAGGGCGAGTTCGTCGCGGTGTCGGGGCCATCCGGCTGCGGCAAGTCCACGCTGATGGCGGTGCTTGGCCTGCTGACCGGCTTCGAGCAGGGTAGCTACCGGCTGGCCGGGCGCGATGTCGGCACCTTGAACGGCGATGCGCGCGCGACGGTGCGCAACCAGCACATCGGCTTCGTGTTCCAGAGCTTCAACCTGATCGGCGATCTGAGCGTGCTGGACAACGTCGGCCTGCCGCTGAAGTTTCGCGGCGGCGTGAGCAAGGCGGAGCGGCACCGCCGCGCCGAGGAATCCTTGCAGCGCGTCGGTCTGGCGCAGCGCCTGAAGCACTTTCCGCACCAGCTCTCCGGCGGTCAGCAGCAGCGCGTGGCGATCGCGCGCGCGCTGGTCGGGCAGCCCGACCTGATCCTCGCCGACGAGCCCACCGGCAACCTCGACAGCCAGAACGCCGAGACGGTGATGCAACTGTTCGCCGAGCTGCACCAGGGCGGCGCCACGCTCTGCATGGTCACCCACGATGCCGGCCTGGCCGCGCGCGCGCAGCGCATCGTGCACATGCTCGATGGCCGCGTGCAGACGCCGGTGCAGCAGGCGGCGTGAGGCGCCATGAAGATCCTTACGGCGC
>DZBX01000089.1:0-1605 GCA_022730075.1 Rhodanobacter sp.
CTGCCGCCGCCCGTGAATGACGCGCGCTGCAAGGAATGTTCGCTCAAGGACATCTGCCAGCCCGAAGCGCTGGCAGCGCGCGACAAACAGCGAGAGCAGCGTGCGCGCCTGTTCGACCCGGACACGCCATGATCACCCTGCAGAACACGCTCTACATCATGACCCCGCTGGCCTACGTCCACTTGGACAATGCCACCTTGCGCGTGGACGTCGAGCGCGAAAAACGTCTGCAAGTGCCGTTGCATCACGTCGGCGCGCTGGTGTGCTTCGGCAACGTGCTGGTCTCGCCCGCGCTGGTGCACCGGCTGGCGGACGAGGGCAAGGCGCTGGTACTGCTGGATGATTCCGGCCGCTTCAAGGCACGCATGGAGGGGCCGGTGTCGGGCAACATCCTGCTGCGCCTGGCCCAGCATCGCGCAGCGCAAGATCCGGTGATCACACTGGAACTGGCGCGCGCCTGCGTCGCCGGCAAGATTCGCAACAGCCGCACCCTGGTGCAGCGAGGCGCGCGCGAAACCGATGATGCCGACGACACCGGCCTGCTCAACCGCAGCGCCGACGACTTGGCCGCATCGCTGCGCGCCACGCCGGCAGCGCGCACGCTCGATGCCCTGCGCGGCGTCGAGGGCGAAGCCGCGCGCGGCTACTTCGCCGCGCTCAACCACATCGTCAAACCCGCCATGCGCGCGCAGTTCCAGCTCGATGGGCGCACCCGCCGCCCGCCGCTGGACCGACTCAACGCGCTGATCTCGTTCCTGTACGCCATGCTCATGAACGATTGCCGCTCGGCGCTCGAAGCCGCGGGTCTCGACCCGCAGCTCGGCTTCCTGCACGCCGTGCGGCCCGGCCGTGCCGCGTTGGCGCTGGACCTGCAGGAAGAATTTCGAGCCGTGCTCTGCGATCGGCTTGCGCTCACACTCATCAACCGCGGCCAGCTCACCGAAGCCGACTTCGAGCCGCGTGAAGGCGGCGCCGTGTTGCTGGGTGACAAGGGCCGGCGCAAGGTCGTGGCCGCCTGGCAGGAGCGCAAGCAGGAAGAAATCTCCCATCCGCTGCTGGAACAGAAAATGCCCATCGGCCTCTTGCCCTTCGTGCAGGCGCGATTGCTCGCGCGCGCGGTGCGTGGCGAGATGGAAGGCTATCTGCCGTATCTGGCCCGCTGAGGTCCTGAGTCATGCTCATCGTCGTCACCTATGATGTCTCCACTGAATCCGCAGCCGGTCGCAAGCGACTGCGCCGTGTGGCCAAAGCCTGCGAGCGCGTCGGCCAGCGCGTGCAAAAGTCCGTGTTCGAATGTCAGGTCAACGAGATGCAGTACGAAGCGCTGGAGCGCGAGTTGCTTGCCGAGATCGATCAAGATGAAGACAACCTGCGTTTTTACCGCATCACCGAACCCACCGAGTTGCGCGTCAAGCAATACGGCACCTTCCGCGCCATCGATTTCGATGGCCCGCTCGTGGTCTGATGCGCGAACCCTGATCGCCGCCGCAAACCCGGCAGGTTCGCGCGTGGGCGCGGACCTTGCCGCGCGCGGTTTCGGCTTGCCAGACGCGGACACGGCCGTGCAAGATCACGGCCTCGCTCCACGGTTCGCGGCAGGAAGCA
>DZBX01000089.1:1705-9077 GCA_022730075.1 Rhodanobacter sp.
GTCGCCCGCTCTGCAAAGAGCGGGCGCGGATTGGAGGCGCGGGTCGGCCCGGTCTCTCCGACGCATTTTTCAGCGCAGGTAGTGTTCGAGGTCGAACGCGACGCTGGACGTGGAGTCCACGCCGAACGCGATCAGCAATTGCCGGATGTCTTGGTGATCGAACAGGCGCCAGCCGAGGCCTGCGAAGCGCTGCAGTTCGGCGACATCGGGGAACGAGTAATACGCGCCGGCGGAGAGATCTTGCGATGCCTGCGCCAGTCGCTTTTGCTGTGCGAGGTCATCGAGTGCCTGCGTGATCAGTTCGACGCCGAGCGGATACAGGGCGAGGATGTGCCACAGCAGCGAATGCGTGGGATCCACCGCGCGGCGCGCGCTGGCGACGATGCCGCCGACATCAATGCCGGGGCTGTCGATACGGTGCAGGGTGCAGCCGATTTCGCGGTCGCCATGCAGTAGCGCGCGCAGGGTGGCGAGCACGCCGCGATACTGCGGCAGCAGGCCGGAATGCAGGTTGAGCACGCCGTGCGCGGGCATGTCGATGACTTCATCCGGCAGGATCTTGCCGAAGCGGATCGACACGAAAATATCGGCTCGTGTCGCGCGCAGGCTGTCGAGAACGACGGCATCCTTGAGCCGGTGCACCGGCTGCAAGGGAATGCGGTAATGCTGGCTGATCGCCGAGAAGCCAAGCCATCGCGGCGTACGCGAGCCCCGTTGCGCCAACAACGGAAATGCCAGCAAGTTGAAGAGGTCCTGCTCGATGAAGGTGAGTGGATCGAGCATCGAGGCGGGTCGTGGCTGAGCGCCGCCGACGTGATCCGACAGGTAAATGGCCACGACCTGCGCATGCATCTTGCGCAGCAACAGGTTGAGTGCGAGCGCGCTTTCGATATCGCGATTGACGAGCAGGACAATCCGCATTGGCATGGATTGCGTTACAGGACGGACGATCATCTGACAGTGCGCAGCAGGCATGGTTGCATCGTGTTGTTCGATCTCGACATGCGGCTGCGGCCATGGCGCGCTACGCTCGCACGCATGACAACGCCCGCACTGCGCACTACCACGCTCGCCTGGCTCTACGTCCTGGCCCAGTTCGGCCTGCTCGCGGCATTGCTGGTGGTGCCGCCGTGGCAGTGGCGCTGGCAGCCTGCCGGCAGCGTGCTGCTGGTGCTGGCGGTGCTGCTGGGCGCGTGGACGCTGCTGCACAACCGCCCCGGCAATTTCAACGTGCAGCCGCAGCCGCGTGCGCGTGGGCATCTGGTGACCGACGGGCCCTATCGCCGGGTGCGCCACCCGATGTACATCACGGTGCTGCTGGGCGCGGCGGGCTGGGCGGATTGCGCCGGCGGTTGGTGGCGCGTGTTGATCGTGCTGGCGCTGCTGCTGGTGCTCAATGCCAAGGCCGCGCTGGAGGAGCGTCTGCTGCTGGCGCGCTGGCCCGAGTACGCGGCGTATCGCGCACGCACGTGGCGCTTCGTGCCGGGGCTCTGGTGACGTGGCGTCAGTCGCCGCTTGCGGTGCTTGTCGCGGGCTCGCTGCCGGGGGCGATTTTCAGCACCGTTTCGCGCACGCCGCGCGAGAGGATCAGACGCGCATCGCGCACCACGGCGGCGAGTTCGGCGTCGAACTCCAGTTTGTTTTCGCTGTTGCTGCGCACCGCGCCCTGCTCGCGCAATTGCTGGATGAAGCCGCGGAACAGGGCCTTGTCGAAGAACTCCGGCGCGGTGAGCTGCTGCAGCAACGACAGGCGCTGCGCGGTGAGCACGCAGGTTTGCTCCAGCTCGGCGGCGGTGAAGGCGCCGGGGCCGGCTTTCACCAGCGTGGCGATGGCAATGTAGTAGCGCTCGAAGGTCTGCAGCAGGCTGTGCGCCAGCACGCGCAGCTGGTAGGCCTCGTCGTCCTGGCCGGCGCCGCGTTCGAGCAGGCGCGCATCGCCCACGGTTTGCAGCAGTCCGTGGCGCACGAACAGTTCGATGGTTGCGCCGAGGCGCTCACCGAAGCTGTTGTCATCCCAGGGCAGGAACAGCTCGCTGCGAATGAACGGATACACCATGCGCCCCATGCGCAGCACCGAGGCGCGCGCCATGCGCCGGTTGTTGAGGAAACACGCCGCCACCCACGCGGCCGGCGCGAACAGGTGCAGCACGTTGTTGCGGAAATAGCTGAGCAGTACCGCCTGGTCGCCTTCGGTCACCAGCACATCGCCCAGCGGATGCTTGATGCGCCGGATCCAGCCCATGCGCTCACCGTAGGCGATGATTTCCTCCGGCGCGGCCGGGGTGATGGTGACGCGCGCCGAATACGGCAACTCGGTCAGCACGGTCTTGTACAGCGCGAGCTGGTTGCGCAGATCCTGCTCGGCCAGCGCGTGCTTGGGCGTGGCCAGCAGGCATACCGCCAGCAGGTTGATCGGGTTGACGTGCGCGGCGCGGTTGACCTCGATATTGATGCGCTCGGCGAGGCTGTCGACGGCCTTGGGAAACCAGCCCGGACGCTCGTCCTCGTTGCCGCGCGTGCTGCGCCAGTCGGGCGCGTGTTGCTCGAGGATGCGCTCGAGAAAGATCGGTTCGCCGAAATTGAGCGTGACGCGGCCGTAGCGCCTGCGCAGCACGCCGAAGCCGCGCAGCACGCCGAGCAGCGATTCCTTCTGCTTGGGGCGACCGCTGAGCTCGTCGAGATAGCTGTCGCCCTCCATCAGCTTTTCGTAGCCGATGTACACCGGCTGGAACACCACCGGCCGGCGCGGCGCGCGCAGGAACGCGCGCAGCGTGATCGCCAGCATGCCGGCGCGCGGCGGCAGCAGGCGCCCGGTGCGCGAGCGCCCGCCTTCGACGAAGTACTCCATGGACACGCCACGCTGCAGAAGCTGGTCGACGTAGGCCGCGAACACGCTCGAATACAGCGCGTTGGCCTTGAAGCTGCGGCGCAGGAAAAACGCGCCACCGCGACGCAGCAGCGGCCCCACGACGGGCAGGTTGAGGTTGACGCCGGCGGCGATGTGCGGCGGCACCAGGCCGTTCTTGTACAGCTGATAGCTGAGCAACAGATAGTCGGCGTGGCTGCGGTGGCTGGGCACGTAGATCACTTCGTGGCCGGGCGCGATCGCGCGCAATGACTCGAAGTGGTGCATGGAGATGCCGTCGAACAGCTTGTTCCAGAAGCCCGACAGCGCGAACGAAGCCGAGCGCACCACCGGATGCGAATAGTCCGCGGCGATTTCCATCGCGTAGCCGCGCGCGCGCCGCTGCGCCGAGGCGCGGCTGGTTTTCTCCTTGAGCGCGTTCTGCGTGATGGCGGTGCGCACCGGCTCGCTGGCCAGCAGCGCGTCGACCAGGGTGCGCCGGTGCGAGAGGTCGGGGCCGATCACCGCCGCGCGCACGCGCCGGAAGTGCGCGCGCAGCACGCGGCTGAGCTTGAGCGCCAGCCGCGGTGGCGTTTCGCCATCGGCTTCGATCAGCAGCTTGCGCAGGGACACCGGCGGCGAGAAATGCACGATGCTGTCGCGGCCGTTCAGCAGCAGCGCCAGCAGGCGGCGGAAGCGCCCGACCACGGCCCAGTTTTCGCTGAACAGCACGCGGAACCAGCCGCTTTCGCGGTTCGGTGCGCGGCCCACGTAGATCGATACCGGCACCAGTTGTACGTCGCGCCCGGGCTGCGACTGCAGCGCGCGCAGTTGCGCCAGCAGGCCATCGCGCGCGGCGTGGCGGCGGTGCGGCCCGAACAAGCCGCGCTGCGGATCCAGCGCCAGCAGCGCGCGCCGCCGCCGCGCGGGCAGGCGGCGCCCGGCGCGCAGCGGCGAGGGCAGGCCGGCTTCCTGGCAGGCCTGGTCGAGGATCAATATGTCGGAGACGCCGCGGCGCTCGATCACGTACAGCACCGGCTGCTCGGGATCGAGCAACTGCGCCGGCTCGGCCGGATCGCGCTTGATCTTCAGCCACGGCCGCAGCAGCGCGCCGAGCAGGCTCAGCGCCCAGGGCGGGCGGCGCTCGCGGATGGGACTTGCGTTCATGGGCCGATCAGGGCTTGCGCGCGCTGGCGGCCACCGCGGGCGCCGCGACACGGCGCGTGCTGGCGGCACTGGCCGGCGCCACGGCGCTGGCCGGCCTGGCCACGCTGGCGGATGCGGCCGGCTTGGCCAGCACCGCGCGCCAGTGCAGCAGGGTGTCGCGGTCGTACCAGCGGCCATCCTGCTTGATCAGCGTGTTGTCGCGCGTGACCGGCGTGCCGAGCACGTCGAACGTGGTGCGCACCACGGCCACGTTGCCATCGTCGGACAGCACCTTGATTTGCGCGGTATCCAGGATGGTGTCGACGGACAGTCCGTACACATCGAGCGCCTGCTTGACGCCGCTCCACAGGTGGCCGACGTCGCGCATGGCCTCGGGGTAGGGCATCGACAGCGCTTCGTTGAGTGTGTGGAAACTCATCTTCTGCGCCGTGCTGGTGAGCACGCCCAGCACCTGGTAGACCTTGTCCGGATTCAGCCAGTCGGTTTTTTCGGCCCATGCGCTGAGCACGCCCAGCGCGGTGAGCGCCTGCACCTTCTCCGCGCCCGTGAGCGTGGTCGAGCGCTGCACGCCGGTATCGGCCATGGTGCGCAGCATGCCCAGCATCGCCGGCAGGCGCGCCTGATAGTTCTTGCGCGCCTGCAACAGCTTGGGTTTGATCTCGACCCACAGCAATTGCTGCGCGCCGGGGGCGCTGAGCAGGGTCATCATCTTGGCGAATTGCGCGCGGTCGGCCGGCGAGAACTGGCTCAGGTCGCGGCCTTGGCCCCAGCGCGCGCGCATCGCCGCGTAATCGGCCGGCGGCAGGGCGTGGCGGTACAAGCCGTCGATGTCGTTGTCGCGCAGCAGCTTGTAGCCATCGGCCACGGCGGCCTGCGGCGTCGATCCGCCGGGCTGGGTTTCCTCGGCGTGGCGCGAACAGGCGGCCAGAGCCAGTAGCGCCAGGAGCAGCAGCAGAACGCGCGACGGGTACTTCGACATGGGGTGGATTCCGGGACGCAATCGCGGCAGGTTAGGCGCGGGTGCCGGTGCTGGCAAGCATCCGCGCGCGTTTGGCATGACCGTGACGCGGCCGGCGCCGGCGCCAGGCTGGCGCCGCGGCGCGCACGCGGGTCTAATCGCAGGCTGATCCCCAGCCGCCGACCCGCCCGCATGCGTCTGACCACCGCGCTCCTGTTCGCCGCAGTGCTGGGCGCCAGCGCCCCCGCCATGGCCGAAAAACTCAGCATCGACCGCATCTACGACAATCCGGCCCTGTCCGGCCCCACGGTGATGGGGCTGAAAGTCGCGCCGGACGGCTCGCGCGTGACCTTCCTGCGCGGCAGCGCGCAGGACCAGTACCGCATGGACCTGTGGGAGTACGACCGCAAGGACGGCGCGCTCAAGCTGCTGGTGGCCGCGGCCACGCTGGAGCCGCACGGCGAGCACCTCGACGCCGCCGAGCGCGCGCGCCGCGAGCGCGAGCGCACCGCCATGTACAGCGGCATCCTCGATTACCACTGGGCGCCGGACGGCAAGGCGATCCTGTTCCCACTCAACGGCAAGCTGTACCTGTACCGGCTCGATGCGCCGGACGGCAAGGCCATCGAGCAACTGCCCATCGGCGCCGGTTTCGCGCTGGATCCGAAAATCTCGCCCAAGGGCCGCTACGTGTCGTTCATCCGCGACCAGAACCTGTGGGTGTACGACCTGCGCGATGGCAAGCTGCGCGAGCTGACCAACGACGACGGCACCATCCACGATGGCGAAGCCGAGTTCGTCGCGCAGGAAGAACTCGACCGTCACACCGGCTACTGGTGGGCGCCGGATGATTCGGCCATCGCCTTCGAGCGCTACAACGATGCGCCGGTGCCGGTCGCCGAGCGCTTCGAGATCTATGCCGACCATACCGAGGTGGTCAAGCAGCGCTATCCCTACGCGGGCGATCCCAACGTGATCTGGCAGCTGGGCCTGATCAGCCCGCAGGGCGGCGCGCCGCGCTTCATCGACGTGCCCGCCGATGCGGAATATCTGGCGCGCGTGGACTGGCTGCCCGACGCCAAGGCGCTGACCTACCAGTGGCTGGCGCGCGACCAGAAGAAGCTGGAGCTGGTCAAGGTGGATGCCGCCACGCTGGCGCAGCAGACGCTCGTCACCGAGACCTCGAAAACCTGGGTGGACGTCAACAGCGACCTGCGTTTTCTCAAGGACAAACCCGAGTTCATCTGGGCTTCGCAGCGCAGCGGCTGGAACATGCTGTACCTGTACGCCGACGATGGCCGCCTGCTGCATCCGATCAGCACCGGCGCCTGGCACATCGACAACGTGCTCGGCGTGGACGAGAAGCAGGGGCTGGTGTACGTGAGTTCCAACCGCGACTTCGTGCCCGACCGGCAGATCTACGCGCTCAGGCTCGATGGCAGCACCGCCGATGCGCCGCTGCGCATCAGCCACCGTGCCGGCACGCACATGGCCAGCTTCGCGCCGGACGGCAGCTTCTATGTGGATACCTTCAACAGCCCCGAGCAGCCGCCGCAGGTCAGCGTGCACGCCAGCGATGGCCAGCGTCTGGCCTGGATCGAGCAGAACCAGCTGGACGCCGCGCACCCGTACTGGCCGTACCTGAAAGACCACATCCAGCCCGAGTTCGGCACGCTGCAGGCCGCCGATGGCGAGACGCTGTACTACCGCATCTACAAGCCGCTGCATTTCGATCCGGCCAAGCGCTATCCGGTGTTCGACACCTACTACGGCGGCCCGCACGCGCAGAGCGTCACCGACACCTGGCCGGACCTGTTCAACGAATACATGGCGCAGCACGGTTTCATTGTGTTCACCCTGGACAACCGCGGCATGGCGCGGCGCGGGCGCGTGTTCGCCGATGCCGTGTATCACCGCTTCGGCAAGGTCGAGGTGCAGGACCAGACCACTGGCATCGACTGGCTGCGCCGCCAGCCCTGGGTGGACCCGGCGCGCATCGGCGTGTTCGGCTGGAGCTTCGGCGGTTACCTGACGGTGATGATGCTGGCGCAGGATTCCGCGCAACTGGCCGGCGGCGTGGCCGTGGCGCCGGTGACCAACTGGAAGCTCTACGACACCGTCTACACCGAGCGTTACCTCGGCACGCCCAAGCAGGACCCCGAAGGCTACGAGCTCAGCAGCGTGTTCCCCTGGCTCAAGGGTCTGCCCAGCCACAAGCTGTACCTGGTGCACGGCATGGCCGACGACAACGTGCTGTTCCAGAACTCGGTCGAGCTGATGAGCGCGCTGCAGAACCAGGGCACGCAGTTCCGCCTGATGACCTACCCCGGCGCCAAGCACGGCCTGTCCTCGCCGGCGCAGCGCAAGCACGTGTTTCATCTCATCGCCGATTTCTTCCGGCG
>DZBX01000013.1:0-15107 GCA_022730075.1 Rhodanobacter sp.
TCAGTTTGCAAAACCGGGCATCCTGCCGCCTGATTCAAGGCGACTACATGCAAGCAAACGGGCGTGGCAGAGCCGCGCCACTTTCGTCGCGACCAGCACTTGCGTGCTCGTCGCGGCGACACGTCCATCATGTGCCGGAGCGGTTTTGCAAACCGCTCTACTCACGCATCGGCATCCAGCCATTCGCCTTCGTAGACGAACGCGGCAGGGCCACGCATCCACAGCGGGTGGCCCGCTCCGGGCCAGCGGATGCGCAGCGCCCCGCCGGGCAACGCCACCTCGACCTCGGCATCCACGCAACCGGCCTGGCGCAGCGCGGCCACGGCGGCACAGGCGCCGCTGCCGCAGGCCTGGGTCCAGCCGGCGCCGCGTTCGTGCACGCGCAGCGCCAGATGCGCACGATCCAGCACGCGCACGAAACCGGCGTTGACGCCCTGCGCGAACGCGACATGCGCGGTCAGCGCCGGGCCCAGGATGTCCAGCGCGGGCGCGGCCAGATCCTCCACCACGACCAGCGCGTGCGGATTGCCCATCGACACCACGCGCAGCTCCAGCGTCATGTCCGCCACGTCCAGGCGCTGGGGCGGCGCGTCCGCGGCGGCGGCGAAACCCACTGCGGCGGGGGTGAAATCGGGTACGCCCATGTCCACCTCGACATCCTCGGCGGCATGCACGCGCACCGTCGCTACCACGCGATCCGTCTGCACGCGGGCGTCCACCCCCGGCGCGATCTCGCCCGCGCGCGCCAGCCATGCCGCCACGCAACGCAAGCCGTTGCCGCACTGCTCGGCGCGCGTGCCATCGCGATTCCACACGCGCAGCGCCGCCACGCAATCCGGCCTGTCCGCCCGGTGCAGCGTGAGCAATTGGTCGAAACCGATACCGCGCTGGCGATCGCCCATGCTGCGGATCAGCGCGGGCGCGCCGGAGAAGCGCTGCGCCCGCGCATCGAGCACGGCAAAATCATTGCCGAGCCCATGCATCTTGGTGAACGCCAGGCTCACCCGCGCGACAAGGCCGTGGCCGCGACCGCAGGGCGATCCGGCATGGTGCTGGTCGGCGCCGCTGGCGCGGAGACCAGCGCCGGGTGCTGCGCATGCGGCGTCGCGCCGGGGCGCACCAGATCACCCTTGTTGCCGCAGCCGGCCAGAGCCAACGCAGCCAGCAGCGCCAGCATGGCAAGCGGGAGATGGCGTGGATTCATGCGCGCAGTATAGGAGCTGGGTGCGCTGGTGGTGCGGCACGGGAACCAAGCCGGCGCTTGCGTGCGCGCCGTGCCCCGGTCACGGTGTCCCGGCGCTGCCCGCATGCGCCGGCGCGGCCTGTTGCAGCGCGCCGACGGTGACGGTACCGCTGCCCCACTGCGCATCGCGCTGCTGGAAATAATCCTTGGGGTCCCAGTACCAGCGATCACGCAGCCCGCCGAAGCCGCGCGGGGTCAACTGCGGACCGACCGCATCGTGCGGGCTGTAGGTATAGACACCCTGATCGAAACCGAGGCGCGAGCCCGTCATGTCATTCATCAGCGCCAGACGCAGCGCACCGAGCATGCGCGGCATGGCCACCTTGTCACCGTAGGTTTTCTCCAGCGTCGCCAGCTCGGCCTCGCCGGCCTTGCGCTGCGCGGGCGTCAGTCGCGCGCCGATGCGCTTGCGCGTGGCGACAAACTCCGGGTAGCCGCGCGAGGCAGACAACGCAAGCCATGCCCAGGCCTTGGACGGATCCTTGCGCACGCCATTGCCGTGGTCGTACATCAAGCCGATGGCAAGTTGCGAGAACTTGTCCGCGTAATAGGCGCCGTACTTGAAGTATTTCAGCGCGCAGGCGTAATCGTGGCTCGCGAAGCAACGCATGCCGGTGAAACGCCCGAACAGATCGGGATGGCCCAGCGTCGAGGAATCGTCCATGGCGCGCAGGATGCGCGCGACCTTGGGATCGTGCGCCGAGTCCCTGGCGAGGGCCACAGATGGACCCTGCGCCGAGGTGGCGACACCTGCCGCGGGCGCCGCCGCCCAGGCCAGCAACGGACACGGCAGCGTTGCCAGCACGAGCAGCCACATGATGCTCGACCGGCTGATCATGGCCTTCCTCCTTGCAGTCCGGCACGAAATCCCGCGCGCAGTGTCGCGCCAACGCGATGGCGCCGCCAGTGCCGAACCGGCGCGGCCGCCGGCATGACGCGGCCAACGCAATCCGCTACCTTGCGCCATCCCGCGCGCGCGATGCGATGATGCAAAACCACATGAACAGCATGCAGCCCCTGTACGTGATCGTGCTTGCCGCCGGCGAGGGCAAGCGCATGCGCTCGCAGCAACCCAAGGTGCTGCTGCCGCTGGCCGGGCGGCCACTGCTGGAGCATGTGCTGGAAACCGCGCGCGCACTCGACCCGATGCGCATCGTGGTGGTTTACGGTCATCGCGGTGAACAATTGCGCGCGGCGCTGGCCGGGCGTCCCGAGCTGCTGTGGGTGCAGCAGGTCGAACAACGCGGCACCGGCCACGCCGTGCGCCTGGCGCTGGAGCAGGTGCCCGAGCACGCGCGCGTGCTGGTGCTGTTCGGCGATGTGCCATTGCTGCGCGCGGACACGCTGCGACCGCTGGTCGAGGCGCCTTCCGCGCTCGCCGTGCTGGCCGCCGAGGTCAGCAACCCGCGCGGCTATGGCCGCGTGCTGCGCGATGGTCTCGGTCAGGTGCGCGCCATCGTCGAGGAGCGCGACGCCGACCCCGAGCAACGCCAGTTGCGTGTGATCAACACCGGCATCCTCGCCGCCGACGCGCGTCGCCTGCGCGTGTGGGTGGCCAACCTCGATTGCAACAACGCGCAGGGCGAGTACTACCTGACCGACGTCTTCGCGCAGGCCGCCGAGGAAGGCATGCCGGCGCTGTGCCTGCTGGCGCCCGATGCCGGCGAGGCCGAAGGCGCCAATGACGCGCGCCAGCTGGCCGCGCTGGAGCAGCGCCTGCGCGCGCGCGAGGCCGCGCGCCTGCTCGATGCCGGCGTGCGCCTGCTCGATCCGGCGCGCATCGACGTGCGCGGCAGCGTCGACTGCGGCGTCGATGTCGAGATCGACATCGACGTGATCCTCGAAGGTCGCGTCGTGTTGGGCGACGGCGTGCGCATCGGGCCGTTCTGCCGGCTGCGCAATGTCGAGCTGGCCGCCGGCAGCGAGGTGCATGCGCATTGCGATCTGGATGGCGTGGTCGCCACCGGCGCCTGCCGCGTCGGGCCGTTCGCGCGCCTGCGCCCGGGCAGCGTGCTGGCCGAGGGCGCAGCCATCGGCAACTTCGTCGAGACCAAGAACGCGCGCCTCGCCGCGCACGCCAAGGCCGGACACTTGAGCTACCTGGGCGATGCCGAGATCGGTGCCGGCGCCAACATCGGCGCCGGCACCATCACCTGCAATTTCGATGGCCTCGACAAGCACCGCACGGTGATCGGCGCGGATGCGTTCATCGGCTCCAACAGCGCACTGGTGGCGCCGGTCGAAATCGGCGCTGGCGCAACCATCGGCGCCGGCTCGGTGATCACCCAGGATGCGCCGCGGCACGCGCTGAGCGTGGCGCGTGCGCGCCAGGTCACGCTGCCGGACTGGACGCGACCGCGCAAACCGCGGCGCTGAGGGCGGGTCGCAACATAGCCGCGCATCACGTGCCACGCGGCTTGGCGCGATGCGTGGCCACGGCGCGCCACGGGTCATCCGGCCATGGATGTCGGGGATAGCGGCCCTTGAGTTCCTTTTTCACCTCGCCGTAGGTGCGATCCCAGAAGCCGCGCAGATCGCGCGTGACCTGGATGGGCCGCCCGCCCGGCGACAGCAGGCGCAGCATCACCGGCACCGCGCCGCGCGCCACGCGCGGTGTGTCCGCCAGACCGAACAATTCTTGCAGCTTCACCGCCAGCACCGGCGTGGTGGGGTCGGAATAATCCAGCGCCAGTTCGCGGCCGCTGGGCACGCGCACGTGTGTCGGCGCCTCGCGCTGCAGTGCCTGCCACTGCACGTGATCGAGCCGCGCGCGCAGCGCGGCATGCAGGCGTTCGCCATCCAGTTGCCCCAGGCTGCGCACGCCATCGAGGAAGGGCAGCAGCCAGTGCTCGAGCTCGCGCAGCAACGCGGTATCGCCGAGATCCGGCAGGCCCAGCTCGGGCAGCCAACCCCGCAAGGCCTCGATGCGCTGGCGCAGACCGCGCGCGGTCTCGTTCCACGGCAGTGCCGCCAGGCCCTGCGCGCGCACGCCGGCCAGCAATGCGGCCGCGACCTCGGTGCGCTGCAGCGGCACGTGTCGCTGTGCCAGCAGCAACGCGTCGAAGCGTTCCACCTCGAAGGCTTCGCCGGCGCCGCGTCGTGCGTTCCAGCGCAGCTCGCGCGTGACCGAAAAATGCTGTGGGTATTCGCCGCGCAGACAGGCCGCATCGAACGGCGCAGCCTGCAGGATCAAGGCATCGCCCGTTGCGGCGCGCAGTTCGGCCACCAGCAGCCACGGCTCGCCACGCAGCGCACTGGCCTCGTGCAGACGCGCGCCGCGACCATTGCTGAGCTGGTAACGCAGCATCTCGCCGTCGCCCAGGCGCGCGATGCGATCGGGAAACGCGGGCAGCAGCAGATCGCCGACGCTATGCGCGTCGGGCACGCCGCTGGCGACGCCGCGCACACCCAGGCGCTGGCGCCAGGCGCGGCTGGATTGCTCGATGGCGGCCAGGGCACCGACATCGGCGTCATGCGCCTGTGCCGCGCGTGCGCCACCATCGCGCCAAGCATGCAACGCGGCCAGCGCCACGCGCAGATCGTCGCTGCGTGCGGCGGCGCGCAGCGGCGAGCGTGCCTCGATCAGCGCCAGCAGGTCGGCCATCAGCGCCTGCAGGGTCGCCGGCGCACGCAATGCGGCCGCGGCGAGGCGCGGCAGGGCGCCCAGCGCGCGCAGCTTGCGCCCGGCGGCGGTGACGTGATTTTCGTCATCCAGCGCGCCCAGCGCGCGCAGCAGATCCTGCGCTTGCGCCAGCGCTGCGGCGGGCGGCGCGTCCAGCCACGGCAGCCGCGTGCTGCCCCAGACGGCCAGCTCCAGCGCCACGGCGGACAGATCGGCCTGCATGATTTCCGGCGTGCGCGCCGGCTCCAGGCGCTGGCTTTGCGGCCACAGGCGCAACGCCAGCCCCGGCGCGACGCGACCGGCGCGGCCGGCGCGCTGCTCGGCGGAATCCTGGCTGATGCGCACCGTCTGCAAGCGCGAGATGCCGGTGTTGGGGTCGAAACGCGGCGCGCGCGCCAGGCCACTGTCGACGACCGCGCGGATCCCCGCAAGCGTGACGCTGGATTCGGCCAGGTTGGTCGCCAGGATCACGCGCCGTGTGCCGGGCGCAGCCGGGGCCAGTGCGGCGTGCTGCTCGGCAAGGCTCAGCTCGCCATGCAGTGGCACGATTTCCAGCGCAGCCTGCGTGTCTTCGCGGCGCCCGTCATGCCCCGATTGCCGCAGCAAGGCCTGCGCTTGCGCGATCTCGCGCCGGCCTGGCAGGAACACCAGCACGTCGCCGTCGGTCTGTTCCAGCGCCTGCTGCACGGCGCGGCGCAATTGCATTGGCGCAGACATCTGCGCGGATTGCGGCGGGTGCTCGATACGCACCGGATACGCGCGCCCGGCGCTGCTCAGGCGCGGCGCATCCAGCCAGGTCGCCAGGCGCGCGCCATCCAGCGTGGCCGACATCAGCAGCAGACGCAGCTCGGGGCGCAACTGGCGATGCACTTCCAGCGCCAGCGCGGCGCCCAGATCGCCATGCAGATGACGCTCGTGAAACTCGTCGAACACGATCGCGCCGACGCCGGCCAGCTCCGGATCGTCGACCAGCATGCGCGTCAGAACGCCCTCGGTCAGCACCTCGATGCGCGTGTCCGCGCCGATGCGCTGCTCGAAGCGGATGCGGTAGCCCACGGTCTGCCCCACCGTCTCGCCCAGTTGCTGCGCCATGAATCCGGCGGCGGCGCGCGCGGCCAGACGGCGCGGCTCCAGCAACAGGATGCGCTGCCCGGCCAGCCACGGCGCGCGCAGCAAGGCCAGCGGCACCTGCGTGGTCTTGCCGGCGCCGGGTGGCGCCTCCAGCACCAGGCGTGGTTGCGCAGCCAGCGATTGCAGAACTTGCGGCAGCAGTGGCGTGATTGGAAATTCGGCGCTCGACATGCGCGCATGGTAGCGGCGCGCGCACCGCGCTCCGGCTGCGGCGCCGCGCGGCTGCTGCCAGAATGCGGCGCTTTGCGGATGCCACGATGGACCTGATCGACATCGGCGCCAATCTGACGCACGAATCCTTCCACCACGACTTCGACGCCGTGCTGGCGCGCGCGCGGCACGCCGGCGTGACGCAGATGCTGGTCACCGGCGCCGCGCGCGCCAGCAGCGAACAGGCACTGGCGCTGGCCCGCGCGCATCCGGGCGTGCTGCATGCCAGCGCCGGCGTGCATCCGCACCACGCGCTCGACTACGACGCTGACACCGAGGCTGCGTTGCGCGCGCTGCTGCGCGAGCCGGAGGTGCGCGCCGTGGGCGAGACCGGGCTGGATTACTACCGCAACTACGCGCCGCGCGCCGCGCAGTTGCGGGCCTTCGAGCAGCAATTGGCGCTGGCCGCCGAACTCGGCATGCCGCTGTTCCTGCACCAGCGCGAGGCGCACGATGACTTCATCGCGTTGCTGAGAACCGTGCGCGACCGCGTGCCCGCCGCGGTGGTGCATTGCTTCACCGACAGCGGCGCCGCACTGCGCGACTACCTCGACCTGGACTGCCACATCGGCATCACCGGCTGGCTGTGCGACGAGCGCCGCGGCCTGCATCTGCGCGAACTGGTGCGCGAAATCCCCGCGCAGCGCCTGCTGATCGAAACCGACGCGCCGTACCTGTTGCCGCGCAGCGTGCGTCCGCAGCCCGCGCAGCGACGCAACGAGCCGATGTATCTGGCGCACATCGTGGCCGAGCTGGCGCGTGACCGCGGCGAGGACATCGCACAGACCGCGCGGCAGACCAGCGCCAACGCGCGCGCGGTGTTCGGCCTGCCCGCACCGGGCGCGACGGCTTGAACGCGTTCAGCGCGGTTGCAGCAGTCCGCGGATCAGGTTCAGCAAATGCACATCGCCGACGCTGTCGGCATCGCCGCTGAGCCAGCGCACATGGCCATGCGGGCCGACCAGCACCAGCATGTCGTTGTGCACCACATCGAAATCGGGCCTGGCCTGGGCGGCCAGCGCGTTGGCCACCTGTGGCTGCGGCACATAATCGCCACGGGCTTTGGCCCGCGCGTCGGCGGCGGCTTCCGCGGCGAGGGACACTTGTTCGTAGTCAACGTGATAGCCCTGCCGCACCACGCGGCGCGTGGCCGCCGGCGCAGCGCTGAGAAACTGCCAGCGCGTATCGGCCGGATTCCAGCCGTATTCGCGCATGAACGCGGCGGTCTGCGCCGGTCCGGTGTGCCACGGATCGACGTTGAATGCGACCAGTCGCACGTGCCGCTGCAGTTGCGCCAGGCGCAGATCATTCTCCAGCGCGACCAGATGCAGCGCGACCAGCGGACAGTCGTTGGTGCAATAAGGATCGAGGAACGTCACCACTTGCACCTGGCCGGCAAACTGCGCCGAGTCCACCGGCTGACCCAGCTGGTTGCGAAAACCGGCAAACGCCGGCGCGCTGCCCAGCAGCGGCAGCGCCTGTTTGCTTGGCGTCTGCAGGCGACCCAGCCAGTAACCGCAACCCAGCGCGAACAGGATGATCAAGGGCGTGGCCAGCAGCCATGCCACGCGGGCGCGGATCGCACCACGCGAAGCAGCGAGCGGCTGGTGGCCGGAGTCATTCATGGCTACGCATGGACCGCGCCTGTGCCGGCAAAGTTCCGCTGCATGCCCTGCGCGCGCGGCAAAAAGAAGCCCCGCGATGCGGGGCTTCGTGTGTTGCGTGCAGCGTGAACGCCTGGATCAGAAATCCATGCCGCCCATGCCACCCATGCCGCCCATGTCACCGCCGCCGGCCGCAGCCTTCTCGTCCTTCTTCGGCGCCTCGGCGATCATGGCCTCGGTGGTGATCATCAGGCCGGCGATCGAGGCCGCGTTCTGCAGCGCGGTGCGCGTCACCTTGGTCGGATCGAGGATGCCCATCTCGATCATGTCGCCGAACTGGCCGGTGGCGGCGTTGTAGCCGAACGTGCCCTTGCCTTCGGCGACCTTGGCCAGCACCACGCTGGGCTCTGCACCGGCGTTGGCGACGATTTCGCGCAGCGGCGTTTCCATGGCGCGACGCGCCAGGGCGATGCCGTGCTCCTGGTCCTCGTTGTCACCCTTCAGCGACTTGACCGCCGCCATGGCGCGGATCAGCGCCACGCCGCCGCCCGGCACCACGCCTTCCTCGACCGCCGCACGCGTGGCGTGCAGGGCGTCCTCGACGCGCGCCTTCTTTTCCTTCATCTCGACCTCGGTCGCGGCACCGACCTTGATCACCGCCACGCCGCCGGCCAGCTTGGCCACGCGCTCCTGCAGCTTCTCGCGGTCGTAATCGGAGGAGGTGTCCTCGATCTGCGCCTTGACCTGCTTGATGCGCGCCTCGATCGCCTTGGTATCGCCGGCGCCATCGATGATGGTGGTGTTTTCCTTGGCCACCTGCACCTTCTTGGCGCGGCCCAGATCCTTCAGGGTGACCTTCTCCAGCTGCAGGCCGACCTCTTCCGAGATCACCTGGCCGCCGGTGAGGATGGCCATGTCTTCCAGCATCGCCTTGCGCCGATCGCCGAAGCCAGGCGCCTTGACCGCGCACACCTTGACGATGCCGCGGATGGTGTTGACCACCAGCGTGGCCAGCGCCTCGCCCTCGACTTCCTCGGCGACGATCAGCAGCGGCTTGCCGGACTTGGCCACGGCCTCGAGCACGGGCAGCAGCTCGCGCACGTTGGAGATTTTCTTGTCGTGCAGCAGGATGTAGGGATCTTCCAGATCCGCCTGCATCGACTGCTGGTTGTTGACGAAGTACGGCGACAGGTAGCCGCGATCGAACTGCATGCCCTCGACCACGTCGAGCTCGTTCTCCAGACCGGAGCCGTCCTCGATGGTGATCACGCCTTCCTTGCCGACCTTGTCCATGGCCTCGGCGATGAGCTTGCCGATATTCTCGTCACCGTTGGCCGAGATGGTGCCGACCTGGGCGATGGACTTGGAATCGGCGGAGGGCTTGGACAGCTTCTTCAGCTCGGCAACGGCCGCGGACACCGCCTTGTCGATGCCGCGCTTGAGATCCATCGGGTTCATGCCCGCGGCGACCGACTTCATGCCCTCGCGGAGCATCGCCTGGGCCAGCACGGTGGCGGTGGTGGTGCCGTCGCCAGCGATGTCGGAGGTCTTGGAAGCGACTTCCTTGACCATCTGCGCGCCCATGTTCTCGAACTTGTCGGCCAGCTCGATCTCCTTGGCCACGGACACGCCGTCCTTGGTGATGGTCGGGGCGCCGTAGCTCTTTTCGAGCACGACATTGCGACCCTTGGGGCCAAGCGTGGTCTTCACCGCGTTGGCGAGAATGTTCACGCCGCGCAACATGCGCGCGCGGGCGTCTTCACTGAAACGGACTTCTTTGGCTGCCATGAGTTGATTCCTCGAAATGTGGGGTGGTGCGGATGTGCGGGCGGATCGCGGCGAGCGCTCAGCCTTCGATCACGGCCTGGATGTCTTCTTCCTTCATGACGAGCAATTCCTCGCCATCGATCTTGACTTCGGTGCCGGACCACTTGCCGAACAGGATGGTGTCGCCGGCCTTCACATCGAGCGCGCGCACCTTGCCTTCGTCGTTGACCTTGCCGGGACCGGCGGCGATCACCTTGCCGCGGCTGGGCTTCTCGGCGGCACTGTCAGGAATGACGATGCCACCGGCGGATACCCGCTCTTCTTCAAGACGCTTGACGATCACGCGGTCATGCAGCGGACGCAGTTTCATAGGAACTCCACGTTGGTTGATGAAATGAGGATTGCTGCCTTGCTAGCACTCGGCAGCAATGAGTGCCAAGTTTACCCGCACAGGCTTCCCGGCCCAAGCTTGCTGGCCGGGTAGAGCATGGCGACCGCATTGAGTTGGTGGCCATGCGCGGGCATTTCAAGGGCCGGCGCAGGGGCCAGCGCGTAGTGGCGGCGCCCGCGCGCGCGGGGAAGCGCATTTCCCCACACCAATGAACCGCGAGCGGGTGCCTTTGCCCAGCGGGGCGCCCGCACACACCACGGCACGTCCTTGTGCCGAACAATAACTGCATCCGCGCCGTTTACAGCGCGTAGGGCGGGGTCAGCGGGGTCGGCGCCGGCGACACGCGCGGTGCGTGGTAAAACACGTTGCTGGCGTTGTCCGCATTGACGCGGCCATAGCCGAAGTACGGATCGCGGCCGCGCGGGCCGCGGTCATCGCTGCTGGTTTGCAGCGTATTGCGCACGAAATCGACCTGCGTCTTGCGGAAATTGGCAAGACCCTGCGGACTCAGATTGGCGCCCGTCGTCATGCGTCCGCGCTGGATCGCCAGCGCCGCCACGGCCGCTGCCGCCGGGGTAGCCATGCTGGTGCCGGCAGCCCAGCCCCAGCCGCCTGGAATGGTGCTGATCACCGAGTCGAATACGTAGCAGCTACGCGTGATGCCGGCGATGCTGCAGGCTTGCGCAGGGTTCACGTAGGCATACCAGAACGTGCCGCCGGGACCGGCATTGGCGATGGGCGGGCCGTAATCGCTGTAGTCGGCCAGGTAGTCCAGCCACGCATAGGCCGGATTGCCGGTGGCCCAACCGGCCGGACCACTGGCCGAGATGGTGATCATGCCAGGCGCACTGGCCGGCACGCCGACATCGCCACCGGCACCGAGCTGCGCGGCGTCGTTGCCTGCGGCCACGATCACCGCCGCGCCGCGTGCCCTGGCGTATGCGGCGGCACGGCCAAAGGCCAGCAGATAGGCCTGCGTGTCCGCATCGGAGGTGCTCATCGGGTAGGCGCCCAGCGACATGTTGATCACGTCCGCGCCCTCGTCGCTGGCGTACACGATTCCACCCAGCACCCACGAGAATGCGCCGCTGCCGGTGAACTCGGACAACACCTTGACCGGAATCAACGTGGCTCCCGGCGCGATGCCGACACTGCCGAAAGCGCTGGGCAGCGCCGCGACGATGCCGGCGACATGCGTGCCGTGATTGAAATAGAAACCGGGCTGCACGCACACGCCCTCGCCGGGTACCAGCGACGCGGCGGCGGAAAAGTCGATGTTCGGCGCCAGCCACGCGTTGCCGCAATCGATGCCGGAATCGAGGATCGCCACGCGCACGCCCGCCCCGCTGTAGCCTCGGTTCCACGCCCCCGGCGCCTGCACATCGCGCAGCGCCCATTGCATCTGGTACAGCGGATTGCCGGCCAGCAGGCTTTGATCCACCGCGCCACTGCCCAGCGCGCGCGGCGTACCGCCAGCCAGCGCCTGCTGCATTTGCGCGGCGGCCTCGGCGGCGTCCCGCGCCAGTGGCACCTGGCGTGGCTCGCCCAGGGTGAACATGCGATCCGGCGCCACGTACTGCACGCCAGACAAGGCGCGCAAGCGTGCCGGGTAGGTCGCGTCATCCGACTGCACCGCGAAGGTGAGCAGGCCGGGCAGGGCGCGCTGCAGCGTGCCGCCGGGAGTGGATTCGATCTGCGCCTGCAGGGTTTGCGCATTGCCTCCCGCGCGGCCCAGCACCAGGTACGAGGCCGCGTCGGCACTCACCGCGCCGACCAGTGCCAGCGCCACGCCGGCGCACCATTGCTTGTTGCTCATGGGTATACCCCTTGCATGAAAACACGGCCCCTGCGTCGCAGACGCTAGCAGCGCGCGCGGCGCGCGGTGGGGCGCATCGGGCTTGGCGGCGCGCCTGTTGCGCGAGCGCTACAACGCGCGCGGCGCGGTGTTTCAGGCGGGCTACACTCGTGCCATGTACACCCAATGCCCGCATTGCCTGAGCGTGTTCGTGATCGAGGCCGAGCGTGTTGGCAGCGCGCACGGGCACGTGCGCTGCGGACAGTGCACCGCCTTGTTCGATGCGCTGCCGACGCTATGCGACGAATTGCCACCCGAGCCTTATGTGACCTTGCCGCGTCAGGACGGCACGGCGCCGGCACCCCAGCTCGATGCGCTGATGACGCCGCCCGAGCTCCCCGCCGCGCTGGCCGCCGCCACCCTGGCGGCGAGCGAATCGGCGGCGGCGATGCCAGAGCCACCCGCGCCGGTCACGCAAGCGTGGGACCCGGCTCTTTCCGCCGAGTCGATGCCGCCCGGCAACGACGACGACACCATCGCGGAAGCCGCCGCGGCGGAGGATGCCCCGGCCGACGTGGACGCCGCGCAGGCATGCGCCGCGACCGCGGAACCCGATGCCGCCGAACCCACCGGGCCTGCAGCCGCATCCGTGCACGCGACCGCCGGCATCGAAGCGCTGGCGCGGGCCGTGCCGGCAGAACATGCACCAGCGCCCGTGCAGGCCGCGCCGCCGGCGTTCGCGCGCAAGCGCCGCCACGGCATGCGCTGGGCGTGGCGGCTGCTGGCACTGTTGCTGGTCCTCGGCCTTGCTGCGCAACTGACGTGGATCCAGCGCGACGCGCTGACGCGCAACGCGCTCACGCGCCCATGGCTGCTGCGCGCTTGCCGGATGCTGCATGTGCCGCCGCCGCAGGTGCCCGATCTGGCGCTGCTGCAATTGGGTGCGCGCGACATCCGCCCGCACCCCGATGTGCAGGGTGCGCTGTTGATCAGCGCCACGCTGATCAACCGTGCGCCATGGACACAGCCTTATCCGCCGCTCGAGGTGAGCCTGTCCGATCTTTCCGGCAAGCCGGTGGCGCAACGCGTGTTCGCGCCGGACACCTACCTCGGCAGCCACGCACTGGCGGCGCGCGGCCTGCCGGCCGGCGCCAGCGCGGCGATCAGCCTGGAAGTGCGCGACCCCGGACGCCAGGCGGTCGCCTTCGCGATTCATCCGCGCTGAGCATCCGCGCCGACGGTCCCGTGCCTGACAGCGCCGGGAGAGGCGAGTAGACTTCCACGCCCCGCCCACTGGCGGGGCGTGACGGTGATGCAACCACAACGCGCCGCACGCGAACTGCCCCAGGGGATTGGATTTCATGTCAGCCGCTTCCGCAAAACCCAGCACCGCCGCGAGCGATTGCGGCGACAACGCGCTTGCGCAGTGTGTCACGCAGCTGGTGCGGCGCTATTTGCGCGACCTCGACGGCAACGCCGCCGATGCCGAGCTGCACGCCCTGGTCATGCACAGCGCCGAGGCGCCGCTGCTGCGCGAGGTACTGGCCTGGCATAGCGGCAACCAGAGCCGCGCCGCGGCGACCCTGGGCATCAACCGCGCCACGCTGCGCAAGAAACTCAGCCAACACGGGCTCGATTGAGTGCCGCGCGCAGTGCGCGACCTATAATCGGCGGCTGGATCCCGCGCTGGGCATCACGCAGCATGCGATGCGCCGCGGCGACCCGATCCGGCATCGACCCCGCTGCCCCACCTGGAGTGCATCATGTTCGACACCACCCTGGCGCCGGTGCGGCGCGCCTTGCTGAGCGTATCCGACAAGCACGGGCTGGCCGATCTGGCGCGCGCGCTGGATGCGCTGGGCGTGGAGCTGATCTCCACCGGCGGCAGCGCGCGCACGCTGCGCGAGGCGGGCCTGCCGGTGCGCGAGGTGCGCGAGCTGACCGGCTTCCCCGAGATCATGGATGGCCGCGTCAAGACGCTGCATCCGCAAGTGCACGGCGGTCTGCTCGGCCGCCGCGGCATTGACGAAGCGGTGATGGCCGAGCACGGCATCGCGCCGATCGACCTGCTGATCGTCAATCTGTACCCGTTCGAGCAGACGATCGCACGGCCCGACTGCACCTTGGACGAGGCCATCGAAAACATCGACATCGGCGGCCCGGCGATGCTGCGCGCGGCGGCCAAGAATCACGCCCACGTCGCAGTGGCGGTCGACCCCGCCGATTACGCCACGCTGATCGAGGCCCTGCGCAACGAGGGCGGCACCTCGCTGGCGCTGCGCCGGCGCCTGGCCGCCAAGGCCTATGCGCACACCGCGCGTTACGACGGACTCATCGCCGACTGGCTCGGCGCGCAGATCGAAAACGCACGCGGCGAGCCGTTTGCACCGACGCTGCATCTGGCGCTGCGGCGCGCGCGCAGCCTGCGCTACGGCGAGAATCCGCATCAGGCCGGTGCGCTGTATCTGGAGGCCGGCGCCGACCAGGGTCTGGCCGCGACCGCGCGCGTGCTCGGCGGCAAGGAGCTCTCGTACAACAATCTGGCCGACGCCGACGCCGCGCTGGAGTGCGTCAAGGCCTTCCAGCGCACCCCGGCCTGCGTCATCGTCAAGCACGGCAACCCCTGCGGCGTGGCGCTGGGCGCGGACATCGGCGCCGCCTACCAGGCCGCCTATGCCTGCGATCCCACCTCGGCGTTCGGCGGCATCATCGCGTTCAACCAGGCGCTCGACGGCGCCACCGCGCAAGCCATCCTCGCGCAGCAGTTCGTCGAGGTGGTGCTGGCGCCGGACATCAGCGCCGAGGCGCAGGCGGCGTTGGCGAAAAAGCCCAACGTACGCGTGCTGGCCACCGGCGCGTGGCCTGCGCAGGCCACGCCCACGCGTGAACTCAAGCGCATCGCCGGGGGTTATCTGGTGCAGGACAGCGACCGCGACACGCTGCTGCTGACCGACCTGAAAGTGGTCACGCGGCGCGTGCCCAGCGCCGACGAACTGCGCGATCTGCTGTTCGCCTGGCACGTGGCCATGTATGTCAAATCCAATGCCATCGTTTATGCCAGGGGCGGCCACACGCTGGGCATCGGCGCCGGGCAGACCAGCCGTGTGATCAGCGCGCGCATCGCCGCGCTCAAGGCCGCGGAGGCCGGGCTGGATCTAAGCGGCGCGGTGCTGGCCTCGGATGCGTACTTTCCGTTCCGCGACGGCATCGATGCCGCCGCCGGCGCCGGCCTGCAGTCGGTCATCCAGCCCGGCGGCTCGATGCGCGATGCCGAGGTGATCGCCGCCGCGGACGCGCACGGCATGGCCATGGTGTTCACCGGCGTGCGCCACTTCCGCCACTGA